>JBMLPQ010000213.1:0-3104 GCA_049242025.1 Sediminibacterium sp. | reverse complement strand
TATTCTATAGCAAATGCTATGAAACTATTAAATAAAGATGAAGCGATTCTAAAATATTATGTTACATATGATCATGTTTATAAAGCCTATATCACATATGACCATATTAAAATATCTTTATTAGGAAAAAAAATAGCTATTGAGCAACAAGTTAATCAATTTGTAAATGCACTTAAAAAACCAAATAATCAAATTGGTACAAATGCAAAAGCATTATATCAATTATTACTTAAGGGTGATTTGGCAAAAGTATTAACCATCATCCCTGATCATTTTTTAAATTATTTGCCTTTTGAAAGTTTACAAAATCCCATTAATAACAAATACTTTGTATCACAATCCAATATAACTTATAACGCTTCTGTTGCACTTTGGTACTTACATAATAAGCAAAAGCAAACCAATACTTCTGTAAAACTTGCCACATTTGCACCAGAATATAACAACACTACTTACAATAATACCTTATTTACTAATCTGCCTTACGCTACAACTGAAGCCAAATCAATTGTTAATCTATTTGAGGGGAAAGCTTTTTTAGGTCCGCAAGCCACTAAAACTAATTTTCTGATTCAAAATAAATCTTACGGTGTGTTGCATTGCTCCATGCATTCTGTTTTATACGACAATGATTTTAATCAGTCTTATTTGTTATTTGCCAATGCACAACCAATGTATTTTAATGAATTGTATACCAAAGCCATACCTGCGGAGATGGTTGTATTAAGTGCTTGTAATACTGGTGCTGGCAAACTGGTTGAGGGAGAAGGTATTATGAGTTTATCTAGAGCGTTTACTTATGCTGGTGTAAAAAGCACTGTAGTAAGTTTATGGCAAGTGCCCGATAAAGAAACAGCTGAAATCATGCTGTTATTTTATGAACAATTGAAAAAGGGTCTTTCTAAACATGCTGCTTTGGCGAATGCCAAGCAGCAATTTATCAAAGCAAATCCGCTTAAAAGTCATCCTTATTTTTGGAGTGGCTTTATTTTAATTGGTAACAATGATCAAATAGTAGCAGCAACCCCTTGGGTGATGTATGGCATTTTTGCGATTGCCTTTTTGTTGATTGGAATTTGGATCTTTTTTAAAAGAAAGATGACGCGCTAAATTTTATTTTAATTTATTGTACAATTTTTCAGCTTCTTGTTTAAAAGGCTCTTCCAAAACAGCATATTGTTTAAGGATTTCTATTGCCGATTCGGGCTGATCATTTTGTAGATAGGCTAAAGCTAAGTACCATTTAGCTGTTAAGGAATAAGTATTGTTGAGTGAAATGGCTTTTTGTAAAATTTCTATGGCAGCAACACTATTTTTCAATTCTAAATAACAGATACCGATATATAAAGATGTATATGCTGTTTTTTGTTGCTCTTCTAAGATTTTAAAACCTTCTAAAGCTTCCTTGAATGTCTCCCGATCGTAAGCTGCAAAAGCGGATTGTGTTAATGAATCTATATTATTTTTACTTCTTTCTGTAGGCGCAATTATATTGGGGTATCCAGTATAAAATTCTTTGAATAGAGTTGCTGGTTTTGGGTTTTGCGTATACTGATTAAGGGCAATCAATATGAAAGTGATGGTAGTTGCTGCCGCTATCCATTTGAAATACTTTTGCTGGAATGTCTGTTTTTTGTTGGTTGTTTCAAATTGTTTAATGATAGCTTTTATACGAGCTCTTTCATTTATATGAATGCCATCTTTTAAATTCTTTCTAAATGCCAATTCTTCTGCAAAAGTTGCATCATTCTGCAATAGTTCATTGAAAGTGATTAATTCACTTTCTGTAAGTGTATTGTCAAAATAGCCATTAAGTAATGCTTCTTTATCCATGATTGGTTTCAATTAATCCTCTTAGTTGTTTAATACACCGTGATTTTTGACTTTTTACAACGTCTTTATTGTCATAACCAAGTGCTATTACAATTTCTTCTAGTTTTTTTTCTTGGTAATAAAACAGTTCAAGAATTTTTTGACAATGACTTCCTAGTTTTAAAAAGTAGGTCTGTAATAATTGAACTTGTTCCTCTTTTTGAATATGCTCCATATTATCCCATTCTATACTGATCTCAACTTCAAATGGTACGAACATGATTCTTTTTTTCTTTAAATGATTTAACAGCATGAATTTTCCTATGCCAATTAAATAGGTAGATACCGCACAGTTTAGCTGTGATAACTTCCCTTTTTTGGCATGCTCAACCAAAGCAACGATTGCATCCTGATAAATATCAGTTATGTCTTCATCTGGCAAGTCATATCTTTTGGCAAAAGACATGAAAATGCCTTTATTCTCCCGATACACTTGCTCAAGAACTTTGTTATTCTCTAAGGATAATTCCGCTTTAATTAAATCATCACTCATCATTAGTGTAAATATCCTTTAAAAGTAAATCCAAAAATAAAAATTGATTATCCGGTTTACTTTTTTTCCAAACAGACACTAATGAATGTATTCAATTATTAAAGTCATTCAATATGAGCCATTTAAAACTATTGACCACCTTGTTTTTTCTAGGAATTCAATTATTTGCTTATTCTCAAGAAGAGAAAAAGTCAATATTTCAGAGAATTAAAGAGAAAACCAAAGCTACTTCCGAGCAAAGAGCCGAAAATACAGGCGATAAAATTGGCAATAAGGTTGGGGATAAAGCCGATGCAGCAGTAGATAGTTTATTATCTGGCGCTTGGTTTAAGAAGAAAAAAAAGACGGATGCTGCTAAAGACGAGAAAAAGACTGAGAATGATCCAAATAAAAAAACTGACCTGGGTGAAGGGAACAATAGTACAAAGTCTGCAAATGCGCCAATCATTGGTAAAGCCACTGGGAAATATGATTTTGTAGCAGGTGAAAAGACCCTCTATTTTGATGACTTTTCAAGAGTAGATATTGGAGATTTTCCTGCTGATATCAATACCAATGCCAGCGGTGAAATTGTTACGATAGAAGGCAAAGAAGGCAAATGGTTGAATCTGACCAAGAATGGTAATTTTCTTTTTGATGCCATTAAAACACTTCCCGACAATTTTACCCTTGAGTTTAACGCAGGTATTCAAAATGATCCCACCAATAATTACAGCGGCTTTGGGCTTATTTTTTCAAC
>JBMLPQ010000212.1:0-1444 GCA_049242025.1 Sediminibacterium sp. | reverse complement strand
CAGCTTTCATTGCAGCATTGATTTCTTCTGCAGTCACTTTTTTACTTAAGATGCTGGTTAATTCAGTTAATGATCCAGTAATAGTAGGAACGCGTTGTGCGCTTCCATCTAATTTACCTTTTAACTCAGGCAATACTAAACCAATTGCTTTTGCTGCACCCGTGCTATTTGGAACAATATTAGCAGCTGCTGCTCTTGCTCTTCTTAAATCGCCTTTAGGGTGTGGCGCATCCAATGTATTTTGATCATTTGTGTATGCATGAATGGTACTCATGATACCAGTTAAAATACCGAACTGATCGTTCAATACTTTAGCCATTGGTGCCAAGCAGTTGGTTGTACAAGAAGCACATGAAATAATAGTTTCAGAACCATCTAAAATACCATGGTTCACATTGAAAACAACTGTTTTTAAATCACCAGTTGCTGGAGCAGAAATTACCACTCTCTTAGCACCTGCTTTAATATGTGCTTCTGCTTTGTCTTTATCTGTAAAGAATCCAGTTGATTCAATCACTACGTCTACACCATGTGCACCCCAAGGAATTTGAGCTGGATCACGCTGTGCATATATTTTTACTGATTCACCATTCACTACAATTGAATCATCTGTTGAAGTAACAGTTGCATCAAAACGTCCTTGTGCACTGTCGTATTTTAATAAATGTGCCAAAACCGCTGGACTAGTTAAATCGTTGATTGCCACTACATCAATCCCTTTCATATTATAAATCTGACGAAATACCAAGCGACCGATTCTTCCAAAACCGTTAATAGCAACTTTTACTGTACTCATTGATAGCTGTTTTAATTTGATTAATTAGCGTTAGGATGGCAAATTTACAGTTTCTAAAATCAATTTGCCTAATTTGATAAAAAAGTTTGGCGGAAAACAATTTGCCTCTTATTTTTGCAACCCGAAAGATAAAACCATGGCCGGTTCGTCTATCGGTTAGGACAGCCCCCTTTCACGGGGCAAAGACGGGTTCGATTCCCGTACCGGCTACAAAGCCCTCGAACGAAAGTGAGAGGGTTTTTTTATTCGCGAACGTGCCGAATTTATTCGGGTAAGTGAGGGAATGAAAAAAACCAGCAGCGGCGCAGCCGATGCGAGGGCTTTGGGTAAGGCCACAGCTGAGGAAGTCGGCGAAACGCAGTGAAGCCGACAATCCCAAGGCTTTGGGTTAATCCACATTTTGGGAAGACATTTCGAACGAAGTGAGAAATGGCAATCCCGTACCGGCTACAAAGCCCTCAAACGAAAGTGAGAGGGTTTTTTCATTTACAAACCTGCCGAACTTGTTTGGCTTCATTAGTAATGGCTGTCCCGAACCAACAAACCGGGAAAGCAGCACTTTTATATTGAAAAGCATCTTATTATAAAAGACGTTTATGAGACGTATTATACTAACACTTCTTTCATTCAGTCTACTGCAATTATCTT
>JBMLPQ010000211.1:0-1153 GCA_049242025.1 Sediminibacterium sp. | reverse complement strand
ACAATACATAGAATTTGCAACAGCAAAAAGCTGAGGAAATTAAAGTATTGCCGTATGAACAGAAAAATATTTTTCAAAGCCGATTAGCTGTTCTATCTCATGATAAATGGAAAACGCTGATAGTTCTTTAACGCAAGCCCAGTGCCGCGAACCACACTTTTCAATGGATCGTCCGCTATATGAACAGGCAATTTAATTTTTGCACTTAAGCGCTTGTCTAAACCGCGTAAGAGGGCACCACCACCAGTCAGGTATAATCCCCTTCGGTAAATATCTGCAGCTAATTCTGGAGGAGTGGTTTCTAATGCTTTTAGTATCGCTTCTTCTATTTTGAAAATACTTTTATCTAAGGCTTCTGCAATTTCTTGGTAGCTAACCATGATTTGTTTTGGAATACCAGTAACCAAGTCACGACCATTTACTGGCATGTCTTCTGGAGGATTATCCAAATCTTTCATTGCAGCTCCTACATTAATTTTAATTTGTTCAGCAGTACGCTCACCAATGAGTAAGCTATGGTATCTTCTTAATGCTTCCATAATATCTGCAGTGAATTCATCACCTGCAATACGAATACTTTGGTCGCACACAATACCTGCTAAGGCAATAACCGTAATACCAGTGGTACCACCACCAATATCAATAATCATATTTCCTACAGGTTCTTCCACATCAATACCAATACCCAATGCCGCAGCCATTGGTTCGTGAATCATGTATACTTCTTTAGCACCTGCTTGTTCTGCACTATCTCTTACCGCACGTTTTTCTACTTCTGTGATTGATGAAGGAATACAAATCACCATTCTCCAACTTGGGGGAAACAATGGCTTTTTAGGATAAATCATTTTCATTAACTCGCGAATCATTAATTCGGCGGCGTTAAAGTCGGCAATAACTCCATCTTTAAGTGGTCTGATGGTTCTGATGCTTTCATGTGTTTTCTCGTGCATCATCAATGCCTTCTTACCTACCGCTAACACTTCTTTCATATTGTTGCGATTTAATGCAACAATAGACGGCTCGTTTACAACTACATCGTCATTGTGTATAATAAGGGTATTGGCAGTACCCAAATCCATGGCTATTTCCTGAGTGAAAAAATTAAATAATCCCATTGTATGGTTAAGTTCTTGTGTTGTTAAAGCAATTG
>JBMLPQ010000210.1:0-1581 GCA_049242025.1 Sediminibacterium sp. | reverse complement strand
AATTAACCACTTTAATTACTGCTACACATGATGTATTTCATGAAATAAAAGAAAAATGTAAGCCAGGTGAAAAGCACTAATCATCACCAATGGTTGTAATATTTCTTAAAAAGTCCACCTGATTCAGGTGGACTTTTTAATTTCTAAGTGAATTGTAGTTAGTTTTGCAATAACTATCAAAATGGCCATTTTAAAAAAATCCATCGCAATACTGATATTGGTATCGTTTTTTTCCCAAACTTTCGGTAGTATGCTTGTATTGGCCAATTACTATACCAACAAAGCTGCTTTCATTCAAAAATGTATCAACAAAGCAAAGCCACAACTCCAATGTAATGGTAAATGCCAGATGATGAAAAAAATGGGTGAACAAGAAAAAAAAGAGAAAGACCAACTTGAAAAAAAATCTGCACTTAAACAAATGACGCTTTCTACAAAGTCATTTTTCTACAGCTATTCATTTACACTCTATACCATACCTGCCACAGAAATTGCAACAGAAACCAATTGGTTGATTTGTAAATTTGGAAAATCTATTTTCCATCCCCCTTCATTGGCTTAATTCGCATCAACGTTTACTGATTTAATTTTTTCATTTTCTGAATTTTCGGATCAATCAATCTATTATGCCATTACTTTATCATTTATTAAAACAAAAAATTACTCGTTGGTATTATTTCCCTGAGTTCAAACAAATCACACAACTTTTTCTAATCATTTTTTTTGGTTGGCTGCTCTATTCATACGGCGAAAAGTCAGTGAAATACTTATTGTCATTTGAAGGACTGACTTATCTTGTTTTCTTTTTTGTGGCCATTTTATTGGCAATATCCATTAAGCTGTATTACAGAATCATCGTCATCAAGTACCATGAAAAAGACACAAAAATTCAATTATTCAAACACGTCAATGAAACGACAAAACTAATCGTCTTCATCGCTTTATTGGGCATGGGTCAATCCCTTCAAGCACAACACGCCAATCATATGGCTGCACCGGCCAAGGGCGATTATGCTACCAAAGTGAACAATGGAAGCATTGCTAAAGACACGATGAAAGGCAGTCCAAATAGAGTGGCCATGACAAGTATTGGTGGCACACATATCCATATTGAATACGGTTCACCTGGTGTTAAAGGCAGAGTCATATGGGGTGGATTGGTGGCTTACGATCAAGTTTGGAGTGCTGGTGCACACCAAGCAACCTCAATAGAATTTTATAAAGATGTGGTGATACAAGGCAAAAAAGTGAAAGCAGGTAAATATGGATTCTTTGCCATCCCCGGTAAAAAACAATGGATACTGATTTTAAACAAACGTTGGAACCAGCATTTAGCCGATGAGTATGACGCCAAGGAAGATATACTAAGATTAAATGTAACGCCCCAGCCTTTACAAAAAATGGTTCAACGCCTAACTTATGCAGTTGAAAAAAAATCTGATAAGTCGGGCACGATCATATTGTCTTGGGAAAAAATTAGTGTGGCTTTACCTTTTTTGGTTGGGTAACTGCTGGTTAATTATCTGTTGAATGGCCGCCATTTTTGGATCAAATCCTACACGGATTGCATACGAAGATGGC
>JBMLPQ010000209.1:0-3618 GCA_049242025.1 Sediminibacterium sp. | reverse complement strand
ACATGTGGGAACATTTACAAATTGAGTTATACAAAGTATTTAAAAGACCAAGAACGTATTTGTCTTTTGCTGCTATTACTGCATTAATTGGCGTAATACAATTGGGTTTATTGGTAGATGGTAAAGAATATGCCGATTTTGTGATGGCCGATTTTGCCAATTCATTTAGTGTAGATGGTAAAATATTGAACGGATATTTTATTTGCTATGTTATTCTACAACTTTTATTGGTGCATGTTCCATTATTGATTGCATTGATTGCTGCTGATATGATTTCGGGTGAAGCCAATATGGGTACTTTAAGAATCTTATTGACTAAACCGCAATCAAGAACATCTATCGTGATGGCAAAGTTTATAGCTTCTGTTATCTATACTTTGTTGCTATTAATTTGGATTGCCATTATGGGTTTGTTTTTAAGTATGTTGATTTTTGGTACGGATGATTTATTCCTAATGAAAAGTAGCTATGTGGTTATTGTAAAAGAGTCGGATGTATTTTGGCGGTATGCTGGAGCATTCTGCTTTGCTGCATTGGCAATGGTTACCGTTGCTGCATTAGGATTCTTTTTATCTTTTTTTGCAGAGAACTCAATTGGTCCTATTGTTGCAACCATGAGTGTGATTATTGTTTGTACGATTCTGAGTACGATGAATATTCCTTTGTTTAATTTGATTAAGCCTTATTTGTTTACGACCCATATGATTACTTGGAAAGAGTTTTTTGACTTCAAGGTGAACGATGCCAACGAAGCCATTATCGGAAGTATTCAATACCCAGATAAAATCATTCGTTCTGCAACTGTTTTAGCTGTTCACATCGTTTTGTTTGTGGGCAGTGCTGTTTGGCTATTTAGAAAAAAAGATATTCTTAGTTAAAGCTGGTTCTTATGAAATTGATCAATAAAGTAATAATATTTCTTTTAGTTTTTGGGTTCCCTATGCTTACACATGCACAAGACATGAATGCCTTGGTAATGAAAGTAAAAGCCAAACTAGAGAAAGTAAAAGATTATACTGCTGATGGTAGAATGAAAACCGATGTGGCTTTCATTAAAGCCCCAATTGGTAGGGTAAAAGTTTATTTTAAAAGCCCTGATAAGTTTAAACTACAAAGAGATGGTGGAATCTCCGTATTGCCTAAGGGAGGAGTGAGTATCAATATTGGCAGCATGATTATGCAAACTGGATTTGTTGCAATTGATGCAGGAATGAGTACCGTTGGGAATACACCTGTTAGAATAGTGAAGTTATTGCCAGAAGCAGATGCTGGTGAAATTATTTTATCAACTTTATATATTGATGAAGCCAATTTATTAATTCGTAAATCGGTAACCACAACCCGTGAAAATGGTACTTACGAAATGGAATTACAGTATGGTAAATATGCGTCTTATGGATTGCCCGATAAAGTATTGTTTAGTTTTAATGCAAAAGACTATAAGCTCCCAAAAGGAATTACTTTAGAATTTGATGATACCGACAAAGCGGTTAAAGACAAAATGAAAGGAAAGAAAGGACGCGTTGAAATAAACTATACTGCATACACCATTAACACTGGCTTAAGCGATGCAATTTTTAAATAGTTAGTAGACTTCAATGGTCCAGGTTCTATCGGTGCTTTGTCCTGGGGTTAATAGGATCATCCCTTCTTTTTCTCTAAGCTCCCCTGTTGCATTCACAGAATCAGCTATACCACACCATGGCTCAAGGCAAACAAAAGGGGCGTCTTTAGCACTCCAAATGCCCATGAAGGGAAATTCAGTCCATGAAAAAGTAAACCCATGTTTAGATTGATCATTGCATAAACGAATAGACGAAGATTCCAATTGCTTAAATACTAAAGCGTCTCCATAAAATAATTCTTTGCTTAAGTTAATCCGATTGTTGCTATGGAAAAAAGGTACAGGGTTTTCGTCAATAAGACCTTCCGCCGTGATCGGCCATTTGCCAGCCAATTCTGATTGATCAAATTCAAGATAATAATCATTGAATTGATAAGCTTCTTCTAAAGGCACTTTAAATGCTGGATGCGCACCTACTGAAAAATGAAGTGGCTTCACATCAATATTGGTAATTTGATACGTGCAACTGAGTTTATTTTTATTGATTTCATAAACAATATTCAACCTAAAAAGGAAAGGATATTGCGTCAAAGTTTCTGCATCTGCGTCTAAGGTTAAGCAAACACGATTAGTGCTCGACTCTGTAAGTTTGAATGATTTATCTCTTGCAAAGCCATGCCTACTTAGTTGATAACTTTCGCCGTTATGTGTAAACTGGTTGTTTTTTAGGGTTCCCACAATTGGGAAGAGTACTGGACTTTTCTTTCCCCAAAAGGTAGCATCACCACTCCATAAATAATCTAGCTGTGTTTCTTTGCTAAATATTTCTTGAAGCTCTGCCCCTTTTTCTGAAATGGCAATTTTGAGTTGATTGTTTTCTATATAAATCATAGTGTTATCCTTCGTTTTCTTCAATTCTTTCATCCACTGCATTGGCCAACATTCTGGCGCTAATTTTTCTTAGTGGGTTTCTATTTCTGTCTGCATACCCCATTCGTCTATTAAGGATATCAATGCATTCAAAAGTAGCTGCTAAAAAAGAAGCGTGATCAGCTTTTCCTTTACCCGCAATATCAAATGCAGTTCCATGATCGGGGCTGGTTCTTACAACAGGTAAACCAGCAGTATAATTAACCCCTTCACCAAAAGCCAACGATTTAAAAGGAATTAATCCTTGGTCGTGATACATGGCCAACACGGCATCAAATTTTTCATGCATTCCTCTAGCAAAAAAAGCATCTGCTGGATAGGGTCCAAATACCAACAATTTATTTTTTGCTTCTTGGATGGCAGGTTTAATGATTTCCATTTCCTCTTTCCCAATTAAGCCATCATCACCCGCATGCGGGTTGAGCGCAAGCACGGCAATTTTGGGCTTGTCTACGCCAAAGTCTTTTTTCAAAGACTGATGGATGATCTGCAATTTGCTAAGGATATTTTCTTTAGTGATATGTTTGGCTACTTCTTCAACCGTTACATGTTCAGTAACCAAACCTACCCGCATATTTTCGGCAACCATCAACATGACCACATCGTTCACCCCAAAAAATGCTTTGAAATAAGGGGTATGACCGCTGTAATGAAAACTTTCTGATTGAATATTCTTCTTATGAATAGGGGCGGTCACCAATCCATGAATATGCCCTTCTTTTAATGCCTTGGTGGCTTCTTCTAAAGATTTCAATGCATATTGACCACCTGTTTCATTTAGCTCGCCAGGAGTAATCACTACTTCTTCTTCCCATACGTTAAAAATATTTACTTGCTTGGGGTTGATTCTGCTAAAATTATTGATATTGGTGCAATTGAAATTAGCATCAGGTATTCCTTTTCTATAGAAATTCATGCTTTTATTGCTTGCAAACACAATAGGAATGCAGAAATCGAGTATTCTTTGGTCTATAAAAGTCTTAATAATTAATTCAAGCCCTATACCATTTAAATCTCCGCAGGTAAAGCCAATTACGGGTTTTTGCATTTCATTACTCATGAGCCATTATTTAGGGTGCTAAAATACTACTTTTGCAGTCATGCAATATACGCTCAAAAAGTCG
>JBMLPQ010000208.1:0-9732 GCA_049242025.1 Sediminibacterium sp. | reverse complement strand
CTTATCGCAAAACGGCTATGCAATTTCACCCGGATAGAAATCCTGGTGATAAAGCAGCTGAAGAAAAGTTTAAAGAAGCTGCAGAAGCTTATGAAATATTAAGTGATGCTGATAAGAAAGCCAAGTACGATCGTTATGGTCATGCTGCATTTGGTCCTGGAACCGGTGGAGGGAATTACGGTGGCGGTGCAGGCATGAATATGGATGATATTTTCAGCCAGTTCGGAGATATATTTGGAGATGATATGTTTGGAAGCTTCTTTGGAGGTGGAGGTAGACAACGTGGGGGTGGGGGAAGACAACGCGGATCTAGAGGGTCTAATTTGCGTATCAAACTCAAGTTGAACTACGAAGAGATTGCGAAGGGGGTTACCAAAAATGTGAAGGTTAAAAAACATGTTGTTTGTACAACTTGCACTGGAAGTGGGGCAAAAGATAAAAATAGTACACAGTCTTGTTCTACTTGTGGAGGTTCTGGTCAGGTAAGAAAAGTAACTAGTACCTTCTTAGGTCAAATGCAAACTGTTTCTACTTGCCCAAGTTGTAATGGGGAAGGGACTACTATTACTGCAAAATGTGGATCTTGTAAAGGAGAGGGGCGGGTATATGGCGAAGAGACCATTAGTATTGAAATACCAGCGGGTGTTCAAGAAGGCATGCAGTTAAGCATGAGCGGAAAAGGTAATGCGGGCGAACGTGGTGGCGCTCCGGGCGATTTGATTATACAAATTGAAGAGGAAACGCATGAAGAGCTACATAGAGATGGTTTAAATGTTGCGTATGATTTATACATCTCTTTTCCGGATGCTGTATTTGGAACACAAGTTGAAGTGCCTACTATTGACGGTAGGGCCAAAATAAAAATCCCTGCTGGTACTCAAAGCGGAAAAATATTTAGGTTGAAAGGAAAAGGATTTCCTGAAGTCCAGGGCTATCATAGAGGCGATCAGTTGATTAATGTAAATGTTTGGACACCTCAGCATTTAAGTGCAGAAGAAAAACAAGCATTGGAAAAATTCGGGAATAGTGGAAATTTTAAACCCAATCCTGCGAAAGGAGAGAAGAGCTTTTTTGATAGAGTAAAAGAAGCATTTAGTTAGTTGAACGCTCTTTTAGTTTTAAGCCTCGCCAAACAATTAGTTTTTAGTTTTGCGAGGCTTTTTTCTGTTTACGGGGTTATATAATTTATTCGCTTTTTGAATAAGTTGTAAAAGCTCTATATCTAATTTATTGTTGGGGTCACAAGCAGAAGCAGCTAGTTGATATACCTGGTCATATTGGTACTGATTCATGTACTCAGATTTTCGTAATGTTCCAGCAAAAGCAGCTACGGCAATCAATTTTTTATAGGTCGAATCTAAATTATCAAAATGTATATACTGATTGCTCAGTTTAAAATGCTCCATTTTTTTATTTGAATTATTCATCGGATAGTACTCAAGTGAAACGGATGCAATGTCCTCTGAATTGCTGTTGTTTACAGGCACTATTTCAAACAATGCTATTGAGTGATGTCCACTTCCTATTTCACCCCCATTTAAAATAGCATTACTGTCTGCAATGGCATCTCGTTTATTATCGAATCCAATTAGTCTATAAGCTGCTATTCCTTCTTTACTAAATTGAACGTTTAAAATGGCATTTTTTGCAACCGAATAAAGTGTAGATGTAAACTCTTTCACTAATACTTTTTCTGCTTCTGCAATCTGATCTAAATATGCAAAGTTCCCATTTCCTTTTTTTGATAAAATCTCTAGTTTACTGTCTTTATAATTACCCATACCTACCCCCAAACAGGTTAAAAAAATTCCTGACTCTTTATAATTCGTAATCATTTCTTCCAGTTCTTTTTCTGTTCTTTGTCCCACATTAAAATCTCCGTCTGTTGCTAAAACAATCCGATTATTCCCTCCCTTTATAAAACTACCTTTAGCTAATTGATAAGCAATTTTAATGGCATTTTCGCCAGGTGTATCTCCATTCGCAGTTAAAGAATCAATCACATCGTTAATAGTTTTTTTTTCGTTCCCACTTGTAGGATACAAGGCAATTGCTACGTTACCACCATATGTAACTATACTTATGGTATCAATGCTTCTTAAATTTGCTGTTAATAATTTGAATGCAGATTGTAATAAGGGCAAACGATTGGGATGATCCATAGAGCCAGAAACATCTATTAGAAATACTAAATTACTGGGAGGGATTTGGTCAAGATTAATTTTGGGAGCTGCCAAATTCACTAGTAACAAACGATGTTGATTATTCCATGGACAATCTGTAAAAACTGAATTTAGTTTGAACTGATCAGTGTAGTTATTATTGATTGTTTCAAACGAAAAATAGTTCAACATTTCTTCTGCTCTAATTGCATCAATAGGCACTCGCATTTCGTTTTTTAAAAAACGCCTAACATTACTATATGCGGCTTTATCTATATTCAGTGAGAATCCAGTTTGTGGGTACTTTGCAGCTTCAATGAATCCATTTTCAATTATTCCACTATAACTTTCACCCATTCCTGCATACTGATAATTTTCTGAAGGTTTCAAATCTGTTATTACTGAAGACAAGTTTTTTTGATACAGTCTTGCAGTATTGGGTAACATGGTTAATACAATATGTTGAAATGAAGCAGCATGGACGGCCATTTTCTTTATTTCATAGCCAGGTAAAGACAGCAAAATACTATCTGTTAATTTATTTAGGGGTATTCCAAAGTCGCCATCTTTCCCACTAAAAAAAGGGACACTACCTCTAGATTGTAAAAGGATGGTTACTCCTTCTAGTTTTTTACCTCGATTATCTTTGATTTCTCCTCTTAAATAATACTGAGCACCAATTGTAGGTGCGTATAAGAAAAACAACAGTATTAGGAGCAGCCGATTCATTAGAAACAATTTAAGCAATCTGATTGATTCTTAAATGCGAAAGGCAATTATTCACTTTCTTTTAGCTGATAAATTTCTTTGAGGTTTCTGCCATACCCATCATAATCTAGCCCATAGCCTAACACAAAACGGTCAGGAATACTAAAACAGCAATAATCAATTTGTACAGGATAAATAGTGGCATCTGGTTTGTGTAATAAAACAGCCATTTTAACGGATGCAGGTTGCTGGTGGTACAATTGCGGAATAAACTCATTCATGGTTTTACCCGTATCTATAATATCCTCCAGTAAAATTAAATGTCTGTCTCGAATATCAGTATCCAAGCCAATTGCAGTAATAACATTTCCGGTAGACTTGGTTCCCTTATATGATGCTAATTTAATAAAACATATTTCAGCTTCAATAGTAATTTGTTTAAACAAATCAGCAGCGAACATAAAAGAGCCATTTAAAACCCCTATAAATAGAGGCTTCTTGCCTTCATATTCTTTGCTTATCATTTCCCCCAATTCTTTGATTTTTTCCTGAATTAATGATTCTGGCAAATAAGGTTCAAAAGTCTTGTTAAACAAACTGATATTAGACATACTTATTTTTTGTTTGGGGTTGTTTTGGAAACAATAGGACTTTTAAGATAAACTTTAGTTCCTGGAGTAGGTAAGGTAGACTTATCCCATTTATTGTACTGCAAGAGACTTTCTAATCTTACACCTGTTAGTTGAGAGATATCATTTAACGTTTCACCTTGCTTTGCAATATAAAATGCTTGCTCCCCCTTTTTTTGTTTTCTTTCTATATAAATTAATTGATCTTCAGATAGCACGTCTACTTCTTCTAAATCATTATACAATAGCAATTTGCTTAATGAAATATTGTATTGATTGGCTATTGCCAAAAGAGAAGTACCAGCTTTTGCTAACAATACTCCTGTTTGATTGATAGTAAATAAACCTCCAGGGAAATTCAGGTGCCCATATTTATTTGGTGTTTCCTCTTTATTCTTTTTTACTACTGGGATATATGTTTCTGATTCATTTGATTCTTTCTTACTTTCTTGAGGCTCTTCCTTTATTTTTTCTGGTATTACCGTAACTGGAGTTTCAATTGTGTTTACTGCAACAATTGGTTCAGTCTGATTATTTATTCTTGCTAAAGCAATAGAATTATATTGATCTAAATTGTAGTCTTTGATAATTTTTAAGAGTTTTTGCGGATATGTTGGTGCTGTTGCATATCCTGCCTTTTTTAATCCCTTTGCCCATCCCTCTGAGTCTGTAGGACTTAATTTAAATAGAAACTGATAATGTGCTCTTGTTTTTAAAAAATCAGAATGATCTTTAAATGAAGCTATAGGATTATCATATACCCTGAAGCATTCGCCTTTTTGATCATCGTCATGAAAAGTTCTGGCGCCTGTCCATTCAGGTTTGCATTTTATGCCAAAATGATTATTAGACCTTTTTACAAGAGGGCTTTCTCCTGACTGAGATTCTAATACTCCTTGAGCAAGAGTGATAGAAGCAGGAACTCCAGAACGAATCATTTCAGCAATAGCCACTTCTTTATATTGATCAATGTATGCAACGGTTTTAATATTTTGTGCATGTAATTGAAAAAATAGGATTAGTCCAAATATGGTAACGGTCAGTTTCATTTTACTCATTTCTTTTTGATGATGGTTAATCCATCTCTGATAGATAACATCACTTGCTCTGTTCTGGGATCTTGCTGAACATGCTGATTGAAAGCATGCACTGCTTTTGCATTTTTCCCTTTTAAAGGCTCATCTAATACTTGCCCATGAAACAACACATTGTCTGCTATAATTATTCCATCTTTTGCTAGAAGCGGAACAACCATTTCATAATAGTCAATATAACCTGTTTTGTCGGCATCAATAAAAACCAAATCCCATTGATAGGGGAGTTCATTGATGATTTCCTTAGCATCGCCAATATGCAAAGTTATTTGCTTATTGGCATTCAATTTGCTAAAATTTTCTGCTGCTGTGGCAGCATCTTCTGGTCTGATTTCTATCGTATGAATCATGCCATTTTCAGGCAAGTTTTTTAAAAGACATAAAGCACTGTATCCCGTGAATGTGCCTATTTCTAGTACATATCTCGGTTTTACCATTGCACAAATCATGCTTAAGAATTGTCCTTGAACATGCCCGCTAATCATATGTGCCAGCGGATGTTTTGCAGCAGTAGACTTATTAACCGCTTCTAATTCAGTTGGTTCTGGGCTAGTAAATAGTGCTGTATACGTTTCAACAAGGGGGTTTATTAATTCCATATTTTAAGCAGATTATGAGCAAATATTAGCTAATAGCAGCCTGCCCATTTCCTTTTTTTGAAATCAATATTAGACCTAGAAAGGTAATTGACCCATTTATGATCAACAATTCAAGTCCTACTTCATAAGAACCCAATAAAGATTTCTGGTATTTATCTATGATAAAACAAATAATAGGGGCTGCAATACAAACATAAGGCACCAAATGGTCATTAACTACCCTCTTTGTAATAATTCCAAACGTAAATAATCCTAGTAGAGGGCCATAAGTATATGCAGCAATTTTAAGTAAAAGTCCTATCATGCTGGGGTCATTTACCCATTTAAATACCAATACAAAAACCAGGAAAATGGCTGCAAAAGTTAAGTGAACGCGTTGCCTAATTTTTTTCTGAGCAGCTTCATTTAAGTCAGCTCTTCTTTGTATGCCTATAATGTCGATGCAAAAAGTAGATGTTAATGCAGTGATGGCACCATCTGCACTTGGGAAAAGTGCAGAAATTAAAGCGATAATGAAAATGACTGATACCACTGGTGGCATATGTTCCATGGCTAGAACTGGAAAGATTTTATCTCCAGTTGCAGAAACGTTCAAACTTTCTGCATATAAATATAGTAGACCGCCTAAGAACAAAAAGATTACAATTACAGTTGCTAATGTAATCGCCATTGACATTACATTTTTTTGTGAATCTTTTAATGTTTTCACAGAAATGTTTTTTTGCATCATTTCTTGGTCCATTCCTGTCATGGTAACTGTAATAAAAGCACCCGCAATGATTTGTTTTAAGAAGAAAAATTTACTATTTGGGTCAGTAAAAAATATTTTTGAATAACCTCTATCATTCATTGCCGATAAGCTTTCTCCAAAACCCATATTCATTTGGTTAAGAATGTAGAAAACACAAATCACTAAACCAGCTAGCATACAAGTGGTTTGTAAAGTATCTGTGTAAACAATTGTTTTTACTCCACCTTCATAAGTGTATAACAAAATCATTATTAAGATAATGATGGTAGTAGCCCAAAAAGGAATATTGAAACTATTGAGAATTGCTTCTTGTAAAATATTTACAACTAAATATAATCTTGCAGTAGCACCTAAAGTTCTAGATAATATAAAAAACGAAGAGCCGGTTTTATATGAATTAAAGCCCATTCTAGAACTTAGGTAATTATAGATAGAAGTTAGATTTAATCTGTAATAGAGTGGTAGCAAAATGTATGCAATCATTAAATATCCAAATAAGTAACCTATTGTAATTTGGATATAAGCAAATGATTCGTTTGCAACAGCACCAGGTACACTTACAAAAGTAACTCCACTTAAAGAAGTGCCTACCATTCCAAAAGCAACCAACATCCAGTTGCTGTTCTTGTTTCCAATGAAGAAAGAATGGTTATCACTATTTTTACCAGTGTACCAAGCAACTGCTAATAGTATTAAGAAATAACCAATAACAAATGAAAACAGCAAGAGGGGAGACATATGTTTTTTGTTTCGTTAAAAGAATTTTGTAAAGTAGTAAAAATAATTCAGGTATTTTGTCTGTCCTAATAGTATAATATGAAAATTGAAAATATAGCTGTTTTCTGTGGTTCTAAAGCAGGAAATGATCCCGAATACTTGTTGCAAACAATTGAATTAGGTAAGTTGATGGCTCACAATCAAATTACATTGGTATATGGTGGGGGAAATAAGGGATTAATGGGCGCAGTGGCCGATGCTGTAATGGAAGGCAATGGTAAAGTCATTGGTGTAATTCCTGAGGTATTGTTAGAATGGGAGCACCAGCACAAAGGGATTACTGATTTACGAGTAGTAGCCGATATGCATGTGAGAAAAAAATTATTGTATGAGCTATGTGATGCAGCCATTATATTACCAGGGGGTAATGGAACATTGGATGAGTTGTTTGAAATGCTCACTTGGAACACCTTAAAGATTCATAATAAAAAGATTGTATTGCTAAACTGTAATGGATATTACGATTATTTAGTTGCCCATATTGATAGGATGTATCAACAAGGTTTCTTGTATGAGGATTGGAAAGATCGATTATTAGTTGCTAAAACAGCAAAAGAAGCTATCGCTTTTTTGGGTTAAGATAAAATCCAAAACCTCCCCTGAAAATGGGTTGTGGATCGCCAGCTATACCATTTCTATAAGGGGAATTTACTGCTTGATTTAAATCAATCATTATAGTAAAATGGGAAAGACGGCCACCTATTTCTCTAGACCCATAACCAATACCGGCTAATAAACTAGGTGCTTGAAATTTTAATCGGTAAGATTGTCCAGTAAAAGCATCAGTTTGAGAGGAGCTAATCCAATTATATTCTGGTTGAATTTGCAGGTGTAAAAAATTAATTGGCCAAACCCTTAAAAAAGCACCGCCGCCGTAATTAAAGTTCTTGTATTTGAAAGGATCAAAATCTGAAGCACTTTGTGAGTAATAATTCAAATTGACTGCCACTCCTACATCTATCCAATTATTTAAACTGTACCCAATCTGCGGGTTAAGACCTAAATTGAAAAAACGATTAGAGAGTCCAAGGTTTAAGCTTGTGCCAATAAAAACCCTAGATCGGTCAAAGCCAATTGGTTTTTCTGGAGTTTCTATTTGAGCACTTAAATTAGTTACTCCAAAAAATATCCAAATAAATATCCAAATTCCTTTTTTCATACACACTATTTTGGTAAAAATACTCAATCCTTGCTGTCAAATATTTTTCCAGCATTTAAAATATTGTTAGGATCAAATGCTAATTTGATATCTCTCATCAGTTGAATAGCAGTTTTGCTAAATACCGTTTCCATATAGGGTTTTTGAATCAACCCAATGCCATGTTCAGCACTGATGGTGCCGCCTAAGCCTTTTACCAATAAAAACAACTCCTTTAGAATGGCAGTCATTTCAGGATTACCGTGGCTGTTTTTGATGGTAGGGTGATTGATTCGAATATGTAAGTTACCATCGCCTGCATGTCCATAACAAACCACTTTAAAACCGTGCTGTATACCCATTTCTTTTACACCCTTTATCAGGGCGGGTAATTCTGCTCTTGGAACTACGGTATCTTCTTCAATCGTATAGCCTTCCAATTTTACAGCTTCTGCTGCTCTTCTTCTCAACTTCCATAATTCTGCTTTTTGCTGAGCATCGTCTGCAAATAAAATATCTCCAGCTTCAAATTGCGTCATCAGTTCTGCAATGGCTTCCATCTCCTGCATTAAAACATCCATATTATTACCATCCACTTCAATAATCAAATGCCCTTCAATTGAATCATTTACAGGAACGGCAGTGCTATCCACCATATTGCTCACAATTTTTAATGCATTTATTTCAATAAGCTCTAATGCACTAGGTACAAATCCTGCCCTGAAAATGGCACTTACAGCAGCACCAGCATTTTCCAATGAGCCAAAGGGGACCAACATTAATAAGTCAAACTTTGGATGTGGAATTAATTTCAAAACAATTTTTGTAACAATACACAAAGTGCCTTCGCTACCTACTACCAGCTGCGTTAAATTATAGCCAGTTGCATTTTTTAGCACATTAGCTCCCGTCCACATTATTTCACCAGAAGGCAATACTATTTCTAGATTGAGCACATAATCTTTTACAACTCCATATTTTACCGCTCTAGGACCACCGCTATTTTCGGCAATATTTCCTCCTATAAAACAACTCCCCTTGCTACTTGGATCAGGAGGATAAAACAATCCTTTTTCTTTTACGGCATCTTGTAATACTTCGGTAATAACACCAGGTTCTGTAACAACTTGCAGATTTCTTTCGTCAATAGAGATAATTTTATTGAGTTTTTCAGTTGACAAAAGAACTCCTCCTAAATGTGGCAATGCGCCTCCGCTCAGCCCAGTTCCTGCTCCCCTTGGTGTAACAGGTAGATGGTGTTGGTTGCAAATTTTTAAAATTTCCGCAATTTGAAAACTATCAGTAGGCTTTAAAACTACTTCTGGAACGAAAACTAATTTTTCGGTTTCGTCATGCCCATAATGATTTAATTCGGTTTCGTCTAAAATAACCTGATCTGGACCTACAATTGAGCGAAATTGAGTGAGTATTTCTGAAGTAATTAAGCCTTGCTGCATTTGCCTTGATATATTAAATTTTGGTAAAAATACGACGGAAAAGCCTTAAAATTTGTGTAAATAGTACACAAATAATGCATTCAAATAATTAAACAATGTACTTTTGCATACTAACTAACGATTGTTTGTATATGTCATTACCAACACTTACCGTAGACGCATCAAAATTATTAGCATTGGGTTTAACCAATCAAAATGGCGTTCATTATCAATTATCTCCTGAAACATTAGTAGAACAAGCAGTAGCAAAAGGACAAGGTGTTTTAAATGACACTGGTGCACTTTGCATCAACACTGGAGAATTCACAGGAAGAAGTCCGCAAGACAAATTCATAGTAAAAGATGATATAACAGCAGATACTGTTCATTGGAATAATTTCAATATTCCTATTGATGAAAAATATTTTCATCAATTAA
>JBMLPQ010000207.1:0-1414 GCA_049242025.1 Sediminibacterium sp. | reverse complement strand
CAAATTGTTGCCGCTTAATTGTAGAACACTTAGAATTAACGAATCATGAAGAATACATTAATCATAGCTTCTTTAACTGCAGTAGTAGCATTAACTGCTTGCAGCGATGTTAAGCGTACACCTGGCACTATCTATATGCCAGATATGGCTTATAGCCGCGCATACGAGTCTTATGCAGATCATAGTAATTTGGCAGAGAAAGGAATTAATTACACAAGTCTTCCTGTAGCTGGTACTATTTCTCGTGAAGAAGACATGCCTTTCCATATTCCAATGGATAAACCAGGTGATACCACTAATTACACTGCTTCTAAAGCGGTACCTAACCCGTACGAATCTTTAAGCAAAACTGATATGGAAGAAGCAGAACGCTTGTATTTGATCAATTGTGGTATTTGTCATGGCGATAAATTAAATGGTAATGGACCTTTGTATAAAGATGGAGCTGGTCCTTATGCTGCAAAACCAGCTGCATTAGTTGGGGATGCAAAGTATGAAGCAATGCCTGCTGGTCAAATGTTCTATTCGGTAGCTTATGGTAAAAACTTGATGGGCTCATATGCTTCTCAATTAAGCCGTAAACAACGTTGGCAAGTAATTGCTTACATTAAAGCAAAACAACAATCAGGTAAAGCAAAAGCAGCTCCTGCTCCAGCAGCAGACGCAACTGCAACTGCAACAACAAAATAAATTTAGCAAATGGTCCTGCTAATAGGATCAATACTAACTGAACTAAAAGAGTAACAATGGCATCTTTAAGAACACAATTTGAAGTTCCCGGAAAAATGAAAACCTGGTCTTATGCCTTGATTGGCTTGGGCTTGGCTGCATTACTGTATGGAATGTTCACCAAAGGTTTTAGTTCCGATGAGCACGAACAAGTGCATTTCTGGGGAACACTAATGTACAATACTATTTTCTGGACATTAATTTGTAATGCCAGCATGTTCTTTATTTCTGTTACTACTTTGGCGCAAGCAGGGTTTACCCAAACCTTCCGTCGTATTCCAGAAGCAATTTCTACACTGGTACCTATTTTTGGTGCAATCACTTTTGCAGTGTTATTGTATATCGTTTTTGGTCATAAGCACCATATTTACCATTGGTTAGATGCTGATGCAGTAGCAGCTGATCCAATTTTAAAGGGTAAAGCGGGCTTCTTGAATCCTACTTTCTTTGTAATCTGGACTACTTTAACTATTGCATTATGGAGCTTCTTGGGTTGGAGAATTCGTAAATTAAATGACGAAGCAGATGCAGGTCCAATGGATCGTGAAACAAGTGAGAAATTTATTCATAGAGGTACTGTAAGAACAGCTATGTTCACAGTATGGTTTGGTTTAACAGTAGGATCTACTGTTCCTTGGTTATGGATGATGAGTATTGATGCACACTGGTATTCTACCATGTATAG
>JBMLPQ010000206.1:0-27706 GCA_049242025.1 Sediminibacterium sp. | reverse complement strand
TCTACGAATTTACCGTAGCCCCACACACTGGCGAGGGCGGTAGTGGCGCTGATGCCCACAATCACTAAACCATTTTTCCAATTCATATGATCTGTTGTTTTTTAATAATGACTCAATTTACATGCCTTTTCAATAGCAAATAAACAAAGCTGTTTAATTGACAGTTCTCCAGTGGTACCATTTAACAAATGTTTTGGGAAAAATGTCATTTTGTAAGTCCATTTAAGAAAGCCATCGTATCAACCCCATCTGCATAGTCGGTTAATTGTGGTTGCTGGGCAGACCCAAATGGCACCAGTCCCGATCCCACAATACATTGAATAGACTCATCCTTTTTTAATTGGTTTAATATTTCTTCTCGATCAGTATAAAAAGAATAGTGTAACTGACTTACTGGAGAAAAAGGGGAAGAATTTTCTGTTAAAATAACAGTATCGTTGTTCATATAATACTTGCCACCCATGATCAACAAAGCCAAATGATAATCAAAATTGTGCTTGTATTTATGATAGTCTATAAATGCCGGGTATTTTTTTAAAGCAGATAATAAGGGCACAAAATCGTAATCATTTGGCACGTATACTTGGGTAATATTTCTACAACCAAGTCCAAAATATTGCAGCACATCATCTGCCAGTAAACTCAATGTTTCAGGGCTTTCTGAGCCATCTAGTAAGGCAACAGAAGTTCTATTCCTCCTAATGATATGAGGGTACTTTCCAAAGTAATAATCAAAATACCTACTAGAATTATTGCTTCCAGTTGCTATATATGCGTCTAGCCCGTTTAACCTGTCGGCAAATGAAATCCAATTTTGAACCCTTACTTCCCATTCGTACATTTTTTTGACTAAGTGTTTTAATAGCACTTCATCTTTAGAAGAAACTTTCACCACTGCATAGTGCCCAGCTATAAAGACACAAAGCAAATCGTGAAATCCTACTAAGGGGATATTCCCAGCCATTACAATGCCTATTTGTAAAGGGTGGATTGGGGTCTCCGATACTTGGTATTGTGCCGCCCATTCTTTTAAGCGCTGCTCCTGTAAAAAATGATCAGCAATATTTTTGGTTGCCGATTCAATAAACTCGGGCACAAACCATTGATTTTGGTTATAGGCCCTTTCTTTAATGACTAACCATTCCGGGTCATTGCTGTTGATATATTGGCCTAAACGGCATAATAATTTAATTCGTTCTTGTAAAATCATTTGTCAACCGTATTTTTGATACTGCAAATGTAATTTCACTAACTCAACAAACCCATTTTGTATGGCAATCAAAATAACAGAAGAATGTATTAATTGTGGCGCATGCGAGCCAGAATGTCCGAATAACGCTATTTATGAAGGTGGAGTTGAATGGGCTATCGCTGACGGAACCACCATTAAAGGTAGTTTTCAACTAATGGATGGCAGCATGGTAGATGCAGACAAGCGTTTTGAGCCCATCAGCTTAGATACTTACTATATCACACCAAATAAATGTACTGAGTGTCAAGGTTTTCACGAAGAGCCACAGTGTGCTGCAGTTTGTCCGGTAGATTGTTGTGTTCCTGATGAATTATATCAGGAAACGGTGGAAGAACTAATGGCTAAGAAAGCAAAAATGCATATTTAACAAGCTCAACCTAATTCATGAAGCGCAAAGTAGCATTGGTTACAGGTGGTTTAAGTGGGGAAGCTCAAATAAGTTACAAAAGTGCCATCACAGTTGGAAATAATATTGATCGTACAAAATATGATTGGTACAAAATTGACATTAATGCAACCGGATGGTGGTACGAAAATGCAGCAGGGGAGCGGTCATTAGTTAATCGAGATGATTTTTCTATTGTTGATAATGGAAATCATATACGCTTTGATGTTGCACTAATGTGTATTCACGGTACGCCAGGAGAAGATGGGAAATTACAAGGTTACTTTGATATGTTGGGCATTCCATATACCAGTTGCGATGCGGCTACTTCAGCTTTAACCATGAATAAGCGTTACACTGTTGCGGTTGCTGCATTTGGGGGCATTCATGTAGCTAAGTCGATGCACTTGTTTAGTCATACGCCAATAAGCGCAGAAGCAATTTTAGCGCAACTTAGTTTGCCTTTGTTTGTAAAACCCAATAATGGGGGTAGCAGCATAGGCATGAGTAAAGTAAATACTGCTGAAGAATTAGCTCCAGCTTTAGCAAAAGCTTTTAAAGAAGATCATCAAATTTTAGTGGAAGAATTTATTGGCGGTAGAGAATTTACGATTGGTGTGTTTAAACAAGGGAATACCATTTCTGTATTACCTATTACCGAAATAAGTACGCAAAATGAGTTCTTTGATTTTGAAGCCAAGTATCAAGGTAAAAGTATAGAAACCACCCCTGCACAAATAGATGATACGATGAAACAGCATCTTTCTGACGCTGCCAAAAGAGTATATGAGATTTTTAACTGCAGGGGAGTTGTGAGAATTGATTTCATTTATGATACCAATCATCAAAAGCCTTTTATGCTAGAAGTTAATACAGTTCCGGGGCAAAGTGAAGCATCTGTGATACCTCAACAGGTAAGAGCGATGGGGATGCCCTTAACTGATTTTTATTCTGCAGTAATTGAGCATGCATTTCATTAATTTTATTTTTTATTTAGGTTTTTCATTTTCTTAAATTATTATAGTGTTCAAATTCATTACTGATAAGCCACTCTGGGTAAATATTTTAACTGGCATAGGATTGATTCTTATGTTGATTTTATTATTTTTTGGCTCTTTAGATTGGATAACAGGCTATGGGAAATTTGAAAAAGTGCCCAATATTACTGGTCAGCATATTTTAGCTGCGCAGAAAATCTTAGAAGATCAAGGCTTTGAAGTGGTTATTCAGGATTCTGTATATATTGATACTGTTGCAAAGCAAGCCGTAATTAGGCAATCTCCTGAAGCGGATGCAGTTGTTAAAACAGGAAGAGCAATTTATTTAACCTTAAATAGAACCATACCCCCTCAAGTTGAAATGCCCAACTTAACGGGTTTTTCAATTCGAAGTGCCGAAATGTACCTACAAAGTTTAGGCTTAAAATTGGGTTTTGTAACATATAAACCAGATATTGCTCGCAATGCTGTATTGGAACAATTGATTAATAGCACACCTATTAAGCCCGGTGAAAAAATTCCTATTGGTACCGTGATCAATTTAGTATTAGGAAGTGGAGTTGGAGGCGATGAAACAGATGTTCCCGATTTAATTGGTCTTACACTTGATCAGGCAAGATCTACTTTATCGTCTTTAAATATTAATATAGGATCTATTCTAGCAAATGGCGCCATTAAAGATTCAGCAGCAGCATTTGTGATTAAACAAAATCCCCCATTATTCAGTGAAGTGCCTGGGGCCGATGGAAATCCAGCGAGGAACAAAATAAGACAGGGTCAGATAATTGATTTATACATTAGTGAACAAGCGCCAATTAAAGACACTAGTTTTCATAACTCCAATAATTAAATACCATGCAAACGATTACAGTTGAAGAATTAAAAGCAAAATTAGACGGTGGAGAGCCTATTCATTTAGTGGATGTAAGGGAAGCTCATGAAAGAGCAGATTTTAATATTGGGGGCTTGCATCTTCCATTGGGCAATATTCAAACAATGCAAATTGATGAGTTAGAAGAATGGAAAAATGAACCCATCTACGTTTATTGTAGAAGTGGAAATAGAAGTGGACAAGCTTGCTTAATTTTAGAAACTGCAGGCTTTAGTAATTTGATCAATGTTACAGGAGGAATGTTAGCTTGGCAAGATCAAATTAAACTTTAATATAAATTAACATTCATTTAAGACGCCCCAACTTGGTTTGCCAAGTATTGGGGCTTTTTTTGTGTTCAAATTCATAACTATGTTTCGTTTTTGTTTAGTTGGCTTGTTTTTATGCTTGTTTAACTTCAATGGATTTTCTACTGAAATATCTGGCACAATCAGGTCTGCAATTAATAATGACCCACTGCCTTTTTCTTCTGTTTTAGTAAAAGGCAGCACAAAGGGGGCTTCTGCAAACAACAATGGATTTTATACGATTTCTCTAGACCCCGGAAATTATATATTGGTATTTCAATACATCGGTTATCAAACAGTAGAGCAAAAAATAACAGTTACAAAAACACCGCAAACAATTGATATTTTGTTAGCAAGAAGAGATTATCAATTAAATGAAGTGGTAGTTAAAACAGGCGGAGAAGATCCTGCATATGGAATTATTAGAAATGCAATAGCAAAAAGATCAACTCATTTAAAGGAAATTAAAAAATATACAACTGAAGTCTATATTAAAGGCCAGTTACAATTGAGAAATTATCCCAAAACTTTTATGGGACAGAAAGTTGATTTTGAAGATGGAGATACAAGTAAAAGAAAAATCTTGCTTTTATCTGAAACCGTTGCAAAATATTCAGTGAATGAACCAAATGAAAGAAAAGTAGAAGTTATTTCTACTAAAGTGAGTGGCAGAAGTGATGGGTTTGGATTCAGTAATCCACAAATTATATCCTTTTATGAGAATAATATTTCTTTGGGAAGTGGATTGAATCCAAGAGGATTTATATCGCCAATTGCTGATAATGCTTTAAATTTTTACAAGTATAAATTTGAAGGAACTTTTTATGAATTTGGAAAAGAGATTAGTAGAATTAAAGTAACACCCAAAAGGGCTTATGAACCACTTTTTACAGGGTATATTCATATTACAGAAAATGATTGGCATATTCAAAGTGTTGATTTGAAATTATTACGTCAACAACAGATGCAGTTGTTAGATACATTAACGATTCAGCAACAATATATTCCACTAGAAAAGTATTGGGTTATCAAGCAACAGGTAATTTATCCTAGTGGGAAATTTTTTGGGTTTGATTTTTTTGGAAGCTTTTTACAAGTATATGATCAGTTTAATATTTCGCCCAATTTTAAACCAAAGTACTTTAATAACACTGTTCTTAAATTCAATGATAGTTCTAATAAAAAAACAATGGCTTATTGGGACAGTATAAGACCATTACCTCTTTTATTAGAAGAGATAAAGGATTATAAGAAAAAAGATAGCTTAGAAAAAGTAAGAGAATCACCGGCTTATTTAGATTCTCTAGATAAGATTAGAAATAAATTTACCATTGGTAATTTGTTGCTTACTGGAAAGTTCTTTAGTAAAAGAAAAACCAAAACCAGCTTGACTATCGAGCCCTTAATTAATACCATTAATTTCAATACGGTAGAAGGGGGTGTGATTAATTTGGCGCCGCAATGGCGAAAGGAAATGGAGGGTAGAAAATCATTAACCATCACACCAGAGTTACGTTATGGTTTTGCTAATAAACATTTTAATCCCTCTTTAACGGTTAATTATACTTTCGGGAAAAAGTATATACAGTCGTTTAATTTTTCTGGTGGTAAAAAAGTTTTTCAATTTAATAATGCAGCTCCTATTAGTGAGTTTATTAATAGTTATTACACTTTACAGCGCCAACAAAATTTTTTAAAAATATATGAAGCCGACTTCTTTAGGTTAAACTACAATGCAGGTATTGGGAATGGGCTCAACTTTTCAGCTGCAATTCAATTCCAAGATCGAAAAGCATTAGAAAATTTAAATGATATCGCTTTTTGGAAGGATGTACCCAATAGGGAATTTACTCCCAATCATCCAGCAGCTTTTGGAACTGGCCCAATGCAACGTCACCAGGCTTTCATTGTTAGTGCTGGATTGTCTTGGTTGCCAGGTGCCAAATATGTGGAGTATCCTAATAGAAAAGTAAATATTGGATCGGGCTATCCTACTTTTAATTTATCGCTTACAAAAGCTTTTGCGGGGATTTTGGGGTCTGACGCTAATTACACCAAATGGAGACTGAGTATTTCTGACGATGTAGATTTAAAATTAGCGGGAGAATTAAAATATGCTTTTGTGGCAGGTGGATTTTTGCAAAGGAACAAGATTTTTGAACCCGACCAAATTCATTTCTTAGGCAATCAGGTTCTATTCGCTAGTGCTTTTACTCGTTCCTTTCAATTAGCGCCTTATTATCAATTTAGCAATACTGCATCTTTATATGGTACAGCACATATCGAATATCATCTAAATGGTTTGCTTACCAATAAAATTCCAGGGTTTAAAAAATTGAATTGGTTTTTAGTAACGGGTGCAAATTCATTGTTGCTAGAAAAGGGTAAATATTATTTAGAATATTTCGTAGGGTTAGAGAATATCTTTAAAGTGATTCGGGTTGATTATATCCGCTCCATTGAACAGGGGGGTATCACTAATTCGGGTATAAGGCTTGCCTTGCCATTTGCAAGATAATTTGTAATTTTGCAATGAATTTTGGCTGCCCTGCAAGCAGCTCCATTTTTAATCGGAACATAGCAATTGCTATGTCTAAAATTTATTTTATGGCAGTATTACACAATCGCGTCTCCAATTTGGAGCTGAAAGAGCGTTTAATGAAAGAAACGTTCAAGCGAACCACTATCAGCTTTTATCGATATTTTCCAATTCAAAATCCTCAGGAATTTAGGGACAGTTTATATAAGCAATTAAATGCAATCCAAGTATTTGGGAGAATCTATATTGCTAAAGAAGGAATTAACGCGCAAATAAGCGTTCCAGCACATTATATGGACGATTTTAAATTAATCATGGATTCAATTCCAGGGTTAAACAATTTGCGCTTAAATATTGCAGTAGAAGATCCGATGGGTTTGAACGATCCCTTACTACAGGGAAAAAGTTTCTGGGTATTGAAAATTAAAGTCCGCGAAAAAATAGTTGCAGATGGTATTGATGATCCTAATTTTTCTATGGAGAAAAAAGGAAAGTACCTGAATGCTATTCAGATGAATGAAATGCTTAACGATCCCAATACCATCGTGATTGATATGCGTAATCATTATGAGTACGAAGTGGGCCATTTTGCAAATGCTTTGGAAATACCGTCTGACACTTTTAGAGAACAATTACCCATGGCTGTTGATATGCTTCAAGGAAAAGAAGATAAGAATGTGGTCATGTATTGTACAGGGGGCATTCGTTGTGAAAAAGCAAGTGCATATATGTTGCACCAAGGATTCGAAAATGTATACCATTTAGAAGGCGGAATTATTCATTATGCCAATGAAATTAAACGCCAGCAATTAGAGCCTAAGTTTATTGGGAAAAATTTTGTGTTTGACGATCGCTTGGGCGAACGTATTACTCCAGATATCATTGCACACTGTCATCAATGTGGTGCAGTATGCGATACCCACACCAATTGTAAGAATGATGGCTGTCATTTATTATTTATCCAATGCGAAAACTGTGCAGCACAATTCGAGGGTTGTTGTAGTACAGAATGCAAAGACACTATTCATATGCCTGCAGAGCGACAAGCAGAAATAAGAAAAGGGATTGATAAAGGGCAAAATATTTTTAATAAAAGCAGCGCAAGAATACGACCTCGTTTGGATGAAATTGTTCAAGCTAAAAAAGCAGCAGGCAGCCCTATTTAATTTAAAGGGCTGCTATTTTTTCTAATGCTTTATTGATGGCCAAAAAAGTAGCTTCTTCTGTTAGGTCTTCTGCTACAAAAGTTTCTCCAATTACTTTTTCGTACAATTCAATATACCTTTTGCTGATGGTATCTACCCATTCATCTGACATTGTTGGAACCACTTGACCCTCTTTGCCCATGAAGTTGTTGGCAATTAGCCATTCACGTACAAATTCTTTGCTTAATTGTTTTTGTCTTTCCCCTTTTACTTGACGCTCTTCAAAATGGTCTGCATAGAAATACCTAGAGGAATCTGGCGTATGTATTTCATCCATTAAATAGATGGTCCCATTTAATTTGCCAAATTCATATTTCGTATCTGCCAATATAAGTCCTCTTTCGGCAGCAATTTGTTTGCCTCTTTCAAATAAAGCCCTTGTGTATTTTTCTAGTGTTGCCCACTCTTCGGCGGTTGCTAATCCCCCCTTAATAATTTCTTCTTTAGAAATATCTTCGTCATGACCTTCAGCTGCTTTGGTAGAAGGTGTAATTAATGGGGTTGGGAAGAAGTCGTTTTCTTTTAATCCTTCAGGCATTTCAACGCCACAAATGGTTCTTTGGCCAGATTGGTAAGTCCTCCAAGCATGCCCTACTAAATTTCCCCTAACCACCATTTCGATTTTGAATGGCTCACATTTTTGTCCAATTGAAACATTGGGGGCCGGACAGCTATTTAACCAATTTGGACAAATATCAGCAGTTTTTTGTAGCATATATGCTGCTATTTGATTTAAAACCTGTCCCTTATATGGTATTGTGCGAGGTAAAATAACGTCAAATGCCGAGATTCGATCGCTTGCTACCATTACAAGCCAGTTAGCTCCTATAGAATAAACATCTCTTACTTTTCCTTTGTAAAAACCAGTTTGTAGGGGAAATTGATACTGTGCCATTGGCCAAAATTAATTATCCAGCTCCCTAAAACCTATCTTACTCCTTAAATTTTGTCCACAAAAACTTCATCCATCTAATAAATTAAATTTTTACAAGTACTTAACATATACTATTTTGCCATACAATTTAAACTAAAATTGCCATTATGAGAAGACTATTAACCCATTTCGGTCTGTCTTTCTTTGCGCTTTTATTGAGTATTTCAGTAATGGCTCAACAGACAACCGTTTCAGGCAGTGTTAAGAACGGAAAAACAAAAGAAGCTTTATCTGCTGTTTCAATTTCTGTGAAAGGGGGTGCCGCTGGTACATACACAGATGACAAGGGAAATTTCAAGTTCTCTACTGTTCAGAAACTCCCATTTACCTTAGTTATTTCATCTGTAGGTTATGCTGCAAAAGAAATAGCCATAAAGGATAACAACCAAGATGTAGTTGTAGAACTAGAGACTGCATTTACTTTAGGAGATGAGATAGTAGTATCTGCTTCAAGAGTACCTGAAAGAATATTAGAATCTCCTGTATCTATCGAAAGAATTAGTGCAGCTGCAATTCGTAATACTCCTGCAGCTAATTACTACGATATGATCGCTAGCTTAAAAGGGGTAGACGTTGTTTCTGCCAGTTTAACTTTTACTAGTGTGGGTACTCGTGGTTTTAATAGCAGTGGTAACACTCGTTTAAACCAGATTGTAGATGGTATGGATAACCAAGCTCCAGGTTTAAATTTTGCGGTTGGTAACGTAATCGGGTTAACAGAATTAGATGTTGATAACATTGAATTATTACAAGGTGCATCTTCTGCATTATATGGCCCAGGTGGTACCAATGGTACATTATTAATCAACAGTAAGAACCCTTTCAAATATCAAGGGTTGAGTTTCCAGATTAAATCTGGTATTAACCATGTTGATGGATCTCAGCGTCCTAGATCTCCATATTACGATTGGAGTGTTCGATATGCAAAAAAGATAAATGATAAGTGGGCTTACAAAATGAACCTACAGTTTTTACAAGCGCAAGACTGGTTAGCTAATAATAATGGGAACTATTTAAGAGCTCCTCTTTCAGCTGGTCCTAACGGGAATGTAATTCCTGGAACGCGTTTGTCTGATCCTAACTATGATGGTATCAACACTTATGGTGATGAAACCAATGCTGATTTGCGTGGTGCTTTTGGAGGTGTAATTGCTGGTAATCCTTTCTTAGGTTTATTACCTGTAGGAACTTTTCCTGGAATCACTACTCCAATTCCAATTCCTTCTTCAGCAGTTTTAGGGTCATTCGCTAACTCTCCATTATTTGTTTCTAGAACTGGATACAATGAAAACCAAGTAGTTGACCCAACTACATTGAATGTGAAATTAAGTGGCGCATTGCACTACAAAATTTCTGATAAAGTTGAAGCAATAGCTGCTGCTTATTGGGGAACAGGAAATACTGTATACACAGGAAGCGATCGTTATGCGTTGAAAGACCTTGTAATGGGTCAATACAAACTAGAATTAAAAGCAAAAAACTGGTACGTAAGAGCATTCACAACTCGTGAAAATTCTGGTGGATCATTTAACTCTACCATTGCTGCTCGTTTATTTAATGAAGCTTGGAAGCCTAGTGCTACACAATGGTTCCCTCAGTTTGTGGGTGCTACAGTTGGTAGTCCTACAAGTGGTGCTGTTGGTACTTATATAGGTGCACTTGCTGCTGGTTATGCTGCTGGTTTAGGAGCTGGTTTAACACCTTCTGCTGCTATGGCTGCCGCTCAAGCTGCTGCTCCTGGAGTAGTTTCAGCAAATAGAATGAATATTTTAAATGCTGCAAGAAATGTTGCTGATGCTGGAAGACCTACCGGATTTATCGGTAATAACCCACTGTTCCAACAAATTGCTGGAACCCCAATTTCTCAAGGTGGTGGTTTGTTTTTAGATAGAACTACTTTAAAGAGTATAGAAGGTCAGTACAATTTGTCTGATGATTTAGGCCTAACAGAAAAAGGAACTGACGTAATGATTGGAGGTAATTTCCGTCAATTTAGCCTAAACTCTCAAGGTACTTTGTTTGCTGATACTGCAGGTCCTATCAATATCAATGAAATGGGTGCTTATTTGCAAATTTCTCAGAAAATGTTTGGAGATCGTTTAAAGATTACTGCTTCTGGTCGTTACGACAAGAACACCAACTTTAAAGGTCGTTTTACTCCAAGAGTTTCTGCTGTAATCAAATTAGCACAAGATCATAATTTACGTTTCTCTTACCAAACAGCGTATCGTTTCCCTACCACTCAAAATCAGTGGATCAACTTACTTGTTGGTGGTGGTACTCGTTTGATGGGAGGTTTGCCTGAACTAAGAGATTTCTATAATTTCAATGGCAACCCAGCATACACATTAGCTAGTGTTCAAGCATTTGGTGCAAGTGCATTAGCTGGTGCTCCAAACCCTGGATTATTGCAACAGCAACAATTTGGTGAGTTTAAACCAGAGTCTACTACTTCATTTGAAGTTGGTTATAAGGGCTTAATTGGAAAGCGTTTATTAATTGATGTTTATGCATACCAAGCTCGTTACAGAGATTTCTTAAGTGGTGTAACTGTAATACAAGCAAGAGCAGGATTACCTCCTAGCCCATTGAATGTATTAAATGCAAATACAAGAATTGCTTATAGCATTTCAGTAAATGCTCCAGGAACTGTTGATGTAAAAGGTTGGGGTGCTTCTTTGGAATATTTATTGCCTAAGAACTTCTCTGTAAATGCTAACTTATATTCTGATGTAATTGGTGAATTGCCTGTTGGATTTGTTTCTTATTTCAACACACCTAAGTACCGTTTCAATGCAGGTTTTGCTAATAACGGCTTTGGTAAAGACAACAGATTTGGATTTAATGTTACATACAGATGGGTAGATAGCTTTATTTATGAAGGTACATTTGCTGTAGGAGAAGTTCCTTCTTATTCTACAATGGATGCAATGATTAGCTACAAATTACCTGCTGTTAAATCTCTAATTAAAGTTGGTGGTACCAATATCTTCAATAAATACTATACCAATGGTTTTGGTAACGTACAAATTGGAGGCTTATACTATATAAGCTTTGGTTGGAATGTATTTTAACTAGTGGCTCCAAAATATAAATACCCCTCTTGAGTAAAACTCGGGAGGGGTTTTTTGATTTATATGGGTTTATCTTCTATTTTTGTGCACATTTTAAAATAACTGATTATGCGTTCAATAGCGTTTAGAGAAGCCCTTCGGGAAGCAATGAGTGAAGAAATGAGAAGAGACGAGAAAGTCTTTTTAATGGGAGAGGAAGTGGCGCAATACAATGGTGCGTATAAAGTAAGTCAGGGCATGCTGGCAGAGTTTGGCGATAAGCGTGTAATAGACACACCTATTGCAGAACTTGGTTTTACTGCTGTTGCAGTTGGTGCTGCACAAAATGGTCTTAGACCTATTGTAGAATTTATGACTTGGAACTTTGCGGTTTTAGCAATGGATCAAATACTTAATACTGCTTCTAAAATGTTGGCAATGAGTGGTGGCCAAATTGGTTGTCCAATTGTATTTAGGGGGCCTAATGGCAGTGCAGGACAATTGGGTGCTCAGCACTCAACAGCTTTTGAAAGTTATTATGCAAATATTCCCGGTTTAAAAGTGGTTTCTCCTTCTAATGGATACGATGCAAAGGGTCTCCTAAAACAAGCAATCCGTTTTGAAGAAGATCCAGTGATGTTCATGGAAAGCGAAGTGATGTACGGAGACAAATCAGAAGTTCCAGATGAGGAGTACTACATTCCGTTGGGCAAAGCCGATGTAAAAAGACAGGGTACAGATGTAACCATTGTTTCTTTCAATAAAATGATGAAAGTTGCTTTAGGCGCGGCTGAAGAATTAGCAAAAGAAGGTGTTAGTGCCGAAGTAATTGATTTAAGAACTATCCGACCATTAGATTGGATGACTATACTTGAAAGCGTTAAAAAAACCAATCGTTTGGTTATTGTAGAAGAACAATGGCCATTTGCTTCTATTTCTTCTGAAATTAGTTATCGCATTCAAAAAGAGGGTTTTGATTATTTAGATGCACCAATTAGAAGAATTACCAGTGCTGATGCTCCTATGCACTATGCACCAAACTTAACTGCTTTAGCTATTCCGGATATTACTAGAACTGTTAAGTTAGTAAAGGAAGTGATGTATATGAAAAAGTAAAATTATTTTGATCATTGCAAAGCCCGAATAACTTCGGGCTTTGCTGTTTAATAGCACTATGCCTAAACCTTCAATTAAAGTATTTATACTTTGCCATTTTTTGCTGGTTAGCGTATTTGCCCAAGCGCAAGATTCTACCATTAATAGCGAATTGCCATTGAAAGATGTAGTTGTTACAGCTTTTAACAGTAATGTAAAATGGAAAGAATTGCCAGCAGCTTTAGCAATTGTAAAAAAGAAAGATTTTTTACAGTTTTCACCCGCATCTATTTTGCCAGCCATTAATATGGTTGCAGGTGTTCGGATGGAAGAAAGATCTCCAGGAAGTTATCGTTTATCTGTTAGGGGAAGTTTATTGCGTTCACCTTTTGGTATCAGGAATGTAAAAGTTTATTGGAATGAAATACCTTTTTCTGATGCAACTGGTAATACCTACTTAAACTTAATTAACCCCGCTTCAATTGATCAGATTGAAATAGCAAAAGGCCCAGCATCTAGTATGTATGGCGCTGGTACGGGCGGTGTATTTTTAATGGGACAATCTGCTTCATTTTCTACGCAAAAAAAACAGGCTATTTCACTTGAATTTACAGGAGGATCATTTGGCTACAATCAACAACAATTAACCATCAATCATAGTAATAAAAACTTTACTTCAGGGTTGCAATTCCATCGATTACAATCTGATGGTTACCGAAATCATTCCGCTTTAAACAGAACCGGAGTATTTTGGCAAACACAATTTAAAAGAGCAAAACATATTATTAAAACAGGGTTTTTCTATACGCGCTTAAATTACCAAACCCCAGGGGGAATTACGGAAATGCAAATGCAATTAAATCCCCGTTTATCAAGGCAAGCCACGGCTACATTGCCTAGTGCAATAGAACAAAATGCTTCTATTCAAAACAACACAATATGGGCTGGTGTGCAAGATCAGTTTCAAGCTAGTCAAACAGTGATTATAAAAAGCTTTGTTTCAATCAATCATACCCAATTTACCAATCCATTTATTACCAATTACGAAGTCAGAAGTGAGTTGAATGGTTCAGCAGGGGTTCAAGTAGCATATCTGCCATTGGCTAATGTAAAATCGTTGAAATGGATTTCAGGTTTTGAATGGATGATCAATCGATCAACTATAAAAAATTTTTTCAACAACAAGGGTGTAGCAGGAAATTTATTTGCCAATGATCTGATTTTTGCACAACAAGGATTTGTATTTTCTCATTTGAGTTTTAGGCCTATTCAAAAACTATTGGTTAATGCAGGAATCAGTGTTAATCAACAGTTTTATCAATATAAGTCGGTCATTACGCCTAATCAGTTAATGAATAATAGGAGGATTCAATCCCCTTTCAGTCCAAGACTCACCGTGAATTATACTTTAAATAATAATCTAAATGTTTATGGGATTATTGCCAGAGGATTTTCTGCCCCAAGTTTAGCAGAAATTAGACCGTCAGATGGTAATTTTTATCCAAAACTAAATGCAGAGCAAGGATGGAATATTGAATTGGGCATTAAAGGTAGTTTCCTAAAAGATCGATTATTGTTAGATGCTTCATTCTATTCTTTTCAATTAAAGAATGCGATTGTAAGAAGAAATGATTTGAATGGAAATGAATATTTTATTAATGCTGGGGCAACTAATCAAACTGGTTTTGAAGCAATGCTTAAATATTTGTTTGTAGATCCTATAAAAGGAAGAAAAGTTAATATTGATCTTACGAATTCATTTAGTTTTCAGCCATATCGCTTTACCAATTATCAGCAGGGGAATACTATATTCAATGGAAATCCTCTTACAGGAGTACCCAAATATATTTGGGTATCTGGCTTTAATGTAGTTCATAAAAATGGCTGGGCAGTCCATCTTACTGCTAATATGTCTAGTAGAATTTCTTTAAATGATGCGGCAACGGTTTATGCTAATGGCTACCAATTAGTACAAGCAAAATTGACCAAGCAAATCATATGGAAACAAAATATTCTTCATTTTTATATTGGCGGCGATAACTTGTTAAATCAAACTTATAGTTTAGGCAATGATATTAATGCAGTAGGAAATCGATTTTTTAATCCTGCAACTAAACGCAATGGTTATATTGGTATTAGAATATCTTTTCAATGATTAACTTCGTAAACAAAGTAAACTATGGCTTCAATTTTAATAATAGACGACGAAAGGGCAATTCGAAATGTTTTAAAAGACATTTTAAATAATGAAGGATACATTACAGATGAAGCCCCAGATGGGGAAGAAGGACTTAAGAAATTTAAAGCGGGTACTTTTGATGTAGTACTCTGTGATATTAAAATGCCCAAAATTGACGGCATTGAATTCTTACAACAAGCGAAACAATTAAATGGGGATGTGCCTATTATTATTATAAGTGGTCACGGTAATATTGACACTGCTGTTGATGCGGTAAAGAAAGGCGCATTCGATTATATATCAAAACCACCAGATTTAAACCGGTTATTAATTACTATCCGAAATGCCATGGATAAAAACATTTTAGTGAAAGAAACTAAAGTGCTAAAGAAAAAAATTGCGGGTATTCAAGAGATTATTGGTCAAACAACACCAATCATTAAAATCAAAGAAACTATTGAAAAAGTTGCAGCTACGGATGCAAGGGTTCTGGTGACCGGAGAAAATGGGAGTGGAAAAGAATTGGTAGCAAGATGGCTCCACGAAAAGAGTAACCGAGCAAGGGGGCCATTGATTGAAGTAAACTGTGCAGCAATCCCTTCCGAGTTAATTGAAAGTGAGCTATTTGGTCATGAAAAAGGATCTTTCACTTCCGCTGTTAAACAAAGAATTGGGAAATTTGAGCAAGCAAGTGGTGGCACATTGTTTTTAGATGAAATTGGAGACATGAGTTTGAGCGCTCAAGCTAAAGTGTTAAGGGCATTACAAGAAGGAAGGATAACAAGAGTAGGAGGAGATAAAGAAATTGCTGTTGATGTAAGAGTTGTTGCAGCAACCAATAAGGATTTATTAGAAGAAGTTGCCAATAAAAATTTTCGATTAGATTTATACCACCGTTTAGGCGTTATTTTAATTCACGTGCCTTCCCTAAACCAACGAAGAGATGATATTCCCCTCTTGGTGAATCATTTTTTAGCAGAAATTGCCAAAGAGTATGGTCAAGCTCAAAAATCAATAGCGCCTGCAGCATTAGATTTATTAAAAAGCCATAATTGGACAGGAAATATAAGAGAGTTAAGAAATGTAGTGGAAAGATTAATCATTTTATCTGGGAAACAAATCATTGCAGAAGACGTAAAGAATTATATTTAGCAAAACATTATATTTAATAATCCAGCATTGTATTTGAAATAAATACATTTGTTTACTTTAAATCTGAATTATGGGTCTTGCGTTATTTATTATAGGGATTATCGGTTGGCATATTGGAATGTATGGCATGTTTAAAAAAGCAGGTATTGCGGAATGGAAGGCTTTTGTTCCATTTTATAATACTTGGGAAATTGTTCAAATAACCAATATTAAACGCTTTTGGTTTTGGTTGCAACTAATTCCTATTGCAGGACAGTTTATTACCATTTGGATTACCATCATTTTTGTAATGAACTTCAAAAAAGTATCTGTTCCGGCGCATGCTGCGGTGGTATTTTTCCCGTTTATTTATTTCCCATATTTAGGGTTTTCTGAGAAAGAAAAATGGTATGGTCCAAGCGCTCTAAATCATTATCATAAACCTGCTTCTAGAGAATGGATTGATGCAGGTGTTTTTGCGATTGTTGCTGCAACTATTATTAGGACTTTTGTATTTGAGGCATATGTAATCCCAACGGAAAGTATGGAGAAAAGTTTGTTGGTGAACGATTTCTTATTCGTTAGCAAAATGAGTTATGGACCTAGAATACCTCAAACGCCAGTTTCTTTCCCCTTTGTTCATAATACAATGCCTTTTAGCTTAACTACTCCATCTTATATTAAGGAAGTTCAAGTTCCATATAAGAGATTGCCAGCGCTTACAACAATTAAAAGAAACGATGCAGTTGTCTTTAATTTTCCAGCGGGAGATACCATCATTAATTTACCTGAATTTGGGAGCAAAATCACTTATTATGAAGTGTTGAGAAGCAGCCAATTTAAGGGGAATCGGGAAGCGCTACTATCTGAATACCCTATTTTGGTTCATCCAATGGATAAAACAGATAATTACATTAAAAGATGTGTTGCCGTTCCAGGGGATGTACTAGAAATAAAGAATGCAGATTTATTTATCAATGGAAAGCCTGCGGTATTACCTGGTGGTGCTCAAACAGATTATATTGCAACTACTACTGGCTCTGGTTTCAGTGATGAATTTTTGCAGGATGAATTAGGGATTGACCTTGAAAACAACAATGGCAATTTTTCGCCAGGGCCTGATAGTAAAACCTATATTTTTAATATTACCGCTGAAGCTGCAGAGAAAGTAAAAAAATATCCTGGCGTTGTTTCATTGGTAAAATATGTAGATACTAATGTTGGAATGTTTTTTCCAAATGATGAAGCTAATTTTCCTTGGACTTTAGATAACTATGGACCTTTAACCATACCTCAAAAAGGAAAAGCAATCAGCTTAAATCAAAATAATATCTCTTTATATAGAAGATTGATTACTGTTTACGAGCACAATACTTTGGAAGAAAAAAATGGTCAATTCATCATTAATGGCAAATTAGCAAATAGTTATACGCCTCAATATAATTATTATTGGATGATGGGAGACAATCGGCACAGAAGTCAGGATAGCCGTTTTTGGGGCTTTGTTCCTGAAACACATATTGTTGGTAAAGCTTCACTAATTTGGTTTAGTTGGAATAAAGGACCAAGATGGGATAGAATATTTAAAGTGATTCAATAACTTGAATGAAAGAAATCGTATTCCAATATCAAGTACTAGAAAATGCTTCGGAGCTCTCTACAGAAGATGCCCAACTATTATTAATGGCAAGAGAAGCTACTTCAAAAGCCTATGCGCCTTATTCTCAATTTCAGGTTGGGGCAGTGGCAACGCTCAATAATGGAGAAACAATCGAAGGTACCAACCAAGAAAATGCTAGTTATCCAGTTGGTATTTGTGCTGAAAGAGTTTTGTTATCTGCTTTATCTTCTTTATATAATGGTGTAGCAATTAAAACGCTTGCCATTAGTTATCATAATTTGAAAGGAGAAAGTAAAAATCCTGTAAGTCCTTGTGGTATATGCAGACAAAGCCTATTAGAGCAAACATTAAAACAACAACAACCCATCAAGCTCATATTAAGTGGGATGGAAGGGGTGGTTTATCTGTTGGAAGATGCAGCATCTTTGTTGCCGCTGAGTTTTACCGCTAATGATATGAAATAGTAGTTTATTTTACGGCTAATGAATAGCGGTTATGCTCCTTTTTAAAATAAATAGTCAACACAAAGGATAACATTAAATAAGCGCCAATAATATAAGGCATTACAGCTACAATTGCGCCAAGTCCAAACCAACCATTGGTACTTATTAGTAAATAAAATCCGATGACTAGCTTTAATAATTCCCAGCCCCAAGCATTTGGGTTCCCATCCATCAGTTCGGTAAATGCATAAACAAATACATAAATGAATAATCCATAATAGAACATCCCAGGGCTTCCAATGCTTGCAATATTGCCAAATAAATAGCTGATAAATAATAAAAGCAATCCTAATTGTATCCAAACCCAAGTAGTAAAGAGCGTGCCAGCTTTGGTTTCATATTTTTCAAAGTGGTAGGGGTCTTCAATTTTATAAACAGGGTATTTTTCAGCAACATCAGCAGGCCTCCATCCAGTTGGCATAAACCATATACGAAACTTGTCTTTTAAACTATTGGCGTGCCATGCATCTTGAATCAAAAGCCATAAATGCATGAAATTAATTTTAATGGGATTCCAAGTTCTTACGGGTCTAGTAATACCATAAACAGGTTTTACATTTGGCAATTCTTCTTGGTATGTACCAAACCATTTATCCCAGAAAATAAAAATCTGGCCATAGTTTTTATCTAAGTACTCAGGATTAATCGCATGGTGTACCCTATGATGAGACGGAGTTACAATAATTTTTTCTAACCAACCCATTCGATCAATATGCTGGGTATGGTACCAAAACTGAGCAAATAAATGCAAGGGAGCAACCACGGCAATTACCTGAGTAGGAACGCCTAGAAGTGCTGCAGGTAAAAGAAAAATAGTAAATAAACGAACAAAAGTAGAAATGCTTTGGCGCAAAGCACAGGCAAGATTAAAATCTTCGCTGCTATGGTGAATGATATGCGCATTCCAGAAAAAATTAAACTCATGATCAATTCGATGTACTAAATACCCAGTAAGGTCTAATGCAAAAAAAGCAATAATGTATAGTAAAATGGAAGCTTCAATTTGAAAGATAGCCCAATGGGTTACCATCCAATCGTAACTTATAACGGCTATACTTAAACCCAAGACATCTTTTGTTGAATTGGTTATTCCAGACGTTAAACTAGATACCATATCCATAGTTCTGATGGTATCATTACCTTTTCGAATTCCCCACCATTTTTCCAGTAAAATCAATACCAAAAAAGCAGGCATCGCAATGAGTAGAATTTTTCCGTAAGTTTCCATAATTATTGGCTTAAAGATAATAAGCTATTGTCAAAATAACAGCATAATTAAATGAAAGTAACCATCATTGGAGGGGGAATTATAGGATTAAGTAGTGCATGGTTTTTAAACAGTGCAGGGCATGAAGTAACGGTGATTGATAAGACAGATATGCAAAACAATTGCTCTTATGGCAATGCGGGTTATGTATGTCCAAGTCATTTTGTGCCTTTGGCTACGCCAGGAATAGTTACTCAGGGATTGAAGTGGATGTGGAATTCGAAGAGCCCCTTTTATGTTCAGCCCCGATTAGACATTAACTTAATTAAATGGGGATGGAAATTCATGCAAGTTGCAACTGAACAACATGTAGAAAAAGCAGCTATCCCACTAAGAGATATTGCTTTGTTAAGTCAATATTGGTATGAGCAATGGGATCAATCAACATTATTTGATTTTTCTTATGAACACAAAGGGTTATTAGAGATTTTTAAAACCGATAAAGGTGGAGATAAGTGTAAAGCTTTATGCGATAAAGCGCATCAATTGGGTTTATTGAATACTTCAATGTTAAGCCAAGCAGAATTACAGGCCTTAGAACCTCATACTGAAATTGACGCTTTAGGGGCTTTGTTTTTTAAATGTGATGCACATTTGTATCCGAATAAATTAATGCAACAATTATTGGAAGCATTAGCGCAAAAAGGAGTAAAGCTAGTAAAGGAAGAAGAAGTTATTGGTTTTGAAAAACAAAGTAAAAGAATCACTTCTGTAGTAACCAATAAAGCAAGTTACCCAACGGATGAAGTGGTCTTGTCTTCTGGATCATGGAGTAGAGAATTGGCGGCAAAATTGAATATGGATTTATTGTTAATGCCCGGAAGAGGTTATTCTATTACATTAGAAAATTCACCTTACCATATTAACTATCCTAGTGTTTTAGTAGAAGGAAGAGTAGCATTAACTCCAATGGATGGAAATAAAATCAGGTTTGGAGGTACTATGGAGATTACCTCTACTAAAACCCCTCCAAGAATGAATAGGGTTCAAGGGATAGTTGATGCAGTTAAAACAGTATATTCTCAATTTGATATTGCTCTGCCACCTAATGAAAAGATTTGGTATGGTTACAGACCCTGTTCTGCAGATGGGTTGCCTTATATAGGCAGAACCAAGCAGTGGGATAATCTAGTCATGGCAACAGGACATGCAATGGTTGGATTAAGCTTGGGAGCAGGAACCGGTAAATTAGTTTCAGAAATTATTGAGGGAAAACAATTGAGTATGGATATCGCTCCGTTTGATCCAAACAGATTCGATTAGTTTAGACCTCAATAATATAAGACTTGTATAAATTAATGATGTTGTATTTTTACATTCTATATGGATTGTAGCACCCATTATTTGCCATACGAAAACACTGGATATTTTTCTAAGATTGTACAGGATTACCTGCAGCAACATGAAAATTTGAAGCCATACTATTTGCATGAAGCCAATCTAGCAGGTGTTCAAAGCGCAATGGCCGAAAGAGATTTGCATAGCGTAGATAGGGTTGTTTTAGTAGAAGCGCTAACGGAGCAATACAAAGGAGTTGAAACAGATGATTGGGTTAAAAAAAATATTGCAGCTTTATTATTACCCAATACTTATACTATAACAACTGCGCACCAGCCCAATATTTTTACCGGGCCACTCTATTTTATCTATAAAATCATTCATACCATCAAATTAGCATCGGAGCTAACAAGCATATTTCCGGAGAAAAATTTTATTCCCATTTATTATATGGGGAGCGAAGATGCCGATTTAGATGAATTGGGTTTTGTAAACATCGATGGCACAAAATTAGTTTGGGATACTGCACAGTCGGGTGCAGTTGGTAGGATGCTTGTGGACAAGGCTTTTATTGGGTTAATCAAAAGAATTGCTGGTCAAGTAGGTGTGTTACCATATGGGAATGAATTGACAGCATTATTTGAGTCTTGTTATACTGTTGGTAAAACCATCCAACAATCCACTTTGGAACTCGTTAACGCATTGTTTGGAAGATACGGTTTATTGGTTTTAGTGCCAGATAATCCAAAACTAAAAAGATTATTTGCACCAATAATAGCAAAAGAGTTAACCGAGCAGTTCTCTCAAAAAATTGTTGCGGAAACCATAGCCAGTTTGCAAGAACAGTATAAAGTTCAGGCAGCTGGAAGGCCTATCAATCTATTCTATTTAATAGAAGATAAAAGAGAAAGGATAGAATTTAACAATGGGCTTTATGAAATAACAGCATTAGGCTTACAATTTACCAAGGAAGCCATTTTGCAAGAGTTGAATAATTACCCAGAGCGGTTTAGCCCGAATGTAATTTTAAGAGGTTCATTTCAAGAATCCATTTTGCCCAATATTATTTTTATTGGGGGAGGAGGAGAGTTGGCTTATTGGCTAGAACTCAAAAATGTTTTTAAAGCTGCAGGCGTAGCTTATCCTCTTTTGATGTTAAGGAACTCCTTTGCATTGTTAACGAATAAAATGGTTTCAAAACAAACTGCTTTACAAATAAGTGATGCAGATTTATTTTTACCCACTCATGAGCTGATAAAAGCATATGTTGAACGTAATTCAGCTAACGAATTGAATTTGTCTGAAGATATAATTCAGGCAAAAGCATTTTATGAAATGCTTTATGATAAAGCCCAAAAAATAGATGCTACACTAAACGATCATGTGCGTGCTTTAGAAACTAGCGCAATAAAAAATATTAAAGCGTTAGAATTAAAATTTCGCCGTGCAGAAAAAAGAAAATTCAGTGCAGCTGAAAATCAAATTACACAATTAAAAGAAGTTCTATTTCCTGCTAATAGTTTGCAAGAGCGCCATGAAAACTTTTCCATTTTCTATAGCAAGTTTGGCCCTCAAATTATTGATCTAATTTATGAATCATCTAAAGGAATTGATCCATCTTTTATTCTTATTAAATTAAATCAATAATTCCTATTTGTTCCCTCCTGGTTTTTTTACAGGAGGTGGTAGAATTGCTTTTGGTTTGTCTGCAGGTTTAGGGGTATTATTTGCAGGCGATGAAGGCGGTGTTGTTGTTTTTTTGTTGTCAATAATTAAGTCAGATTCTGCACCAAGTTCTTCTGGCTTTATATTTTTAGTGAGCTCGTAATCTTCAGAAGTGCCTGTTCCCATATCTTCTCCTTCGCCACCTAAAATAGGATTGGTTCCATTGATATAGTCAATAATAATATCATTGCTCATCACTTCAGGTTTTACAAAACTTAACTTTGTATCAATTCCACAGTTAGGATCTGCTGCTGCTTTATTAAAGAAATAAGCCCAGATAGGCATTGCTGCTCTACCGCCCTCTCCATTTTTACTATCAAATCGAATAAAACGATCGTCGCATCCTACCCAGCCACCTGCAAGGTATTGTGGCGTATAACCCATGAACCAAGCGTCGCTGTTGTTATTGGTAGTTCCTGTTTTACCAGCCACTTGTAATCCCGCAGGAATACCATATCCCCAAATACCTGCACCAGTACCATTGGTCAATACCCCTTGCATCATTTTAATCACTGAATAAGCAGTAACATCATTAATCACCTCTTTTCGCTGTGGAGTAAAAGTAGCTAGCACATTGCCATTCCTGTCTTCAATTCTTGTGATATACATGGGCTTTGCATTAAACCCTCTGCCAGGAAACATGCTGTATGCCTGCATCATTTCATACAACGAAATTTCACATGCACCTAAAGCAATTGATGGATAAGGGTCTATCTTGGTTTTTAATTCACATTTTTCTAAAAATTCAACAAAACGTTTTGCTCCATTATTGGCCGTGTTGTCTAACTGTTTCATGATATAGGCAGAAGCACAGTTCCTAGATTTAGCCAATGCAATCGCCATCGGGATGGTAGCACCCGTGCAGGTTTTAGATGTTGCAGGAACTAAGCCGTATTGTCCAAAATTCTGTTGAATGTCTTGAACAGGTGAGTTAGGATTTAAGCCCGCTTCTTCAATTGCTAAACTGTACAATAAAGGTTTGATGGTACTACCTACTTGGCGTTTGGTATTAATATTCGCATGATCATATTTGAAGGTCTTAAAATCAATACCCCCCACCCAAGCTTTAATTTGTCCATTCAGTGGATCCATGACCATAAAGCCTGCTTGCAGCATTTGTTTATGGTATTTAATGGAATCAAATGGCGTCATAGTGGTATCTATACCTCGGTTATTATTCCAGGCAAATACGCGCATGGGAACTTTCTGATAAAAAGTACGCATATTTTCTTCGTCCGATAATCCTTCCCTTTTTAAATTTTTCCAACGATCTGTTTGTTTAATGGCTTGTTCTAAAATGGGTTCAAATCCTTTCCAAATACTTCCTGTTTTGATATTTGCTTGAGCATTAAAAAGCTTTTGCATATAGCTCATATGCTTGGCAACAGACTCTTCTGCGTAAAGCTGCATTCTTGGATTGATAGTAGTATAAATTTTTAAACCGTCTCTATATAAGTCATATTGATCCCCATTATTCTTAGTATTCTCTTTGCACCACTTTTTCATTTCTTCCCCAAGGATCATTCTAAAATAGGGTCCTAAACCAGTTGTTTCATCTAGCTTTTTATAATTGAGTTCAATGGGTTGACGTTTGAGTATTTCTGCCTGTGTTGCATCCAAATAATTGTTTCTGACCATTTGGTTAAGCACGGTATTTCTTCTATCTAAAGACAATTTTGGATTTCTTCTTGGGTTGTATAAAGTAGCTCCCTTCAGCATGCCAATTAAAACAGCTGCTTCTTCAACATTTACCCTGTCTGGTTCTTTTTGAAAAAATGTTTTAGAAGCATTTCTGATACCGTATACATTATCGCTGTAAGCAACAGTGTTCAGATATAAAGTAATGATTTCTTCTTTGGTAAAATTCCTTTCTAGTTTTACCGCAATAATGCCTTCTTTGATTTTTTGAAGGCCTCTTAAAATAAAGTTTTTGGTACTCCAGTTCTCTGTAAATAAGTTTTTAGCAGTTTGCATAGTAATGGTACTAGCACCCCCTTCACTCCCTAAATAAAAAATGGCCCTACCCAACGACCTTGCATCAATGCCACTATGATCATAAAAACGCTCGTCTTCTGTTGCAATCAGGGCTTCAATAATATGTTTGCTTATGTCTTTGTATTGCACATTTATGCGGTCTTCAATATAGTATTTTCCCATTAGGGTTCCATCTTCTGCATATACCTGGGATGCCAATGAAGCAGACGGATTTTCTATATCATCAAGGTCTGGCATGCTACCAATCCAGCCAAAATTTAGCATTGCTAATAAAACAATAACAAAGGCAAAGCCCCCAAAAAATATGCGCCAAAATATGCGAACCGGTTTACTCATGTTAGATGCTCTAAGTTTGAAACAGTAAAATTAATATTTATCAGGGAACAGATTCTTTAACATTTGCCAATATTGAGCAGTTTCCCCTTTTTTTCTTAAAATAGTTAAGTTAGAAGGGCTAATGATGCTAAAACTATACTTATCTGGGGTTAACCAAGGGATAATTCTAGTAGCAGCTAATCCTTTGTTTTTGTCTGTATAGGTACTGGCTTCCGTTGCATTCACAAATGGTCCCATTAAGAGTAGTTGTTCCCCTTCATTAATTCGAATCACTGTAATAGGAAGCTTTTGACCGTAATAACGATCTTGGTTAAATCGATTAAATGCATTTTTTGCTTCATTCACAAAAACAGGATCTACCTTATACAACGCAATGGCTACATATTGTGAATCTGCTGTATTGAATGTATACTCATCTGGCAAAGTCTTTTTTTCTATAATGGCTGAAACTATTGGAGCCGTTGGAGTAACTTTTTCAGGAACTCTTACTGTTGTAGGAGTTTTGGCAATGATCGGAATCTGTTGTGTTTGGGTTGTATTTAAATCAATTTTTCTTTCTTCGGTTTCAATGGGTCGTTCGATTGACAAATTAGTTAGATAAGCTTCAATTTCGGCCCGTTTATTTAAAACATCCAACATGGTTTTTGCTTTTTCTGCAATGGGATTATTGGGGAAAAGAGCGCTAATTGTGGCTAGTCTAAGTTTGGCAATACTGTCTTGTTTCTGTTTAATATAATAAACCGATTCAATGTAAAGTAGTTGAGGAGACCAAAAGGAGTTGCCTAATTTTGCATCCGCTTTGTTTTTATTTGCAATTGCTTCTTCAAATTTTCCCTCAATAAATTGATTGTAAATGGAAGTATAAAGCTGATTGTTATTTTCCGATTTAACTTCAACACCAGTTTGCAATAATTGATTTTTTTTACCTTTCGGATAAAAATCGTTTAACAGTTGTTTTACTGAATCAGCTTTGCGGAATTCATTATTCTTTTTATAACAATAATTTAATTGAAACCATACTTCTTCTAAAATGCTGCTTTCTGAAAAACGTTTTGAAAGCATTTCATATGTATCAATCGCTGCATTGAAATCATTCAATTGGAATTGAAAGTTCATTGCTATGTTGAGTAAAGATGTTCCAATTAATTTATTGGATTGTTGTAGTTTTTCATTGGTTAGCGGTAAGCTATCCATCAAAGATTCCATGCTTAAAACCGCTGCACCACTTGAATTGCTATTGATTGATTGTTGTTCATTATCAATATTAATTGATGTGAAGTTTTTATCAACTGCCGATTGTCTTCTCCAATTATCTATATTAGGTCTATTTCCCCACTTCGCTTTAAAGTCGGATAATCCTTTGGTTTTTAAATTGTTATTGTTGAAATAAAATCCGGTATTTAAATTATCTGATCCAAATAAATCTGCTGCTACAGAATTATTGATTGCTGAGCCAAAACTGATTTCGTTATCTGTTTCTTTTATCCCTTTTTCTTTTCTTAACCGCTTTAATAATGATTTTAAATACAGTATTCTTTCAGATTCTGGCAATAAAGCTATTCTTTGTAAACTATCTTCTCTGTTAACTGCAATAAGTGCTAGAGCAATTTTTTTTAATGGATCTTTTTTAAAATCAATGATATTGGCTGCGGGCTTATTCAATAAGCTAATTGTAATGCTGTCATGTGAATTGGATGCATCTATGTATTTTTTTAATTGGTATTGTGTTTCTGAAATTAAGTAGTAAGACTTGCTTTTTTGTATGTTATTTCCATCATTGAATAGAATACTTTTTTTAAGTAATTCTTCTGCTTGTTTGTATTGCCTTTGTCTTATTTCTAGTTCTGCAGCAGCATAATAGATTAGGTCTCTGTATTGTTGAAATTTTTCCTTTTTAGCCATTGCAAGCAATTGACTTAAGTGATAGTTCAATGCATCTTTTTGATTGTCTGCGTTAAGGGCAACAATATTTAAGCGTGCATAAATATCCATTAGAGGATCAGTCGTGTGTTTGATTGCTCTTTCAAAAAAAAGAGTGGATAGAGAGTCTTTACTAGAAAGGGCAAATAGTTGCCCAATTAAATATTCCCATCTAGCCGTTTCTGATTGGTTAAGCGCATTGGGTAAGGCTTTAACTAAATAATACGCTGCACTATCATATTGCTTTTCATTGTACAATAAATAAGCATTGTACTCATTCCAACTTGTTTTTAATCGAGCAGGGAAATAATTATCTGAAATTAAAATCTGTAATAAGGATTCGGCTTCCTCAAATTTCTTTTGCTCAATATAATTGCGAACTTGCCATAAAAAGCTTTCATTTCTTGCAGGAGGAAGTGAGCTTATTTTTTTCAAAAGAGATCTCTTTTCGTCGCTACTTACAGAGAATGCTCCTGCTTTACTACTGGTATTACTCCCAATGGGTAAATCGTATCCACCATCTTTTTGGGCAAATGCATAGTTGATATAATTGAAAACCTGGGTAGCGGAGTCGAAATCTTTTCGATACATGTATGCTTTACCCATCAATAAATAGAATTGGTCTACCCAATCACTCCTCAAATCGTGTAATAAAATTCCGGCAGTACACTTATAAATAATACTATCAATTTGCCCTTTTGCGGTTTCATCTAGAGTGTAGTTATAAAAAGGGAGTAATTCGGCATAATCTTCTTTGTGCTGTTGTTTAGCCGCAATAATAATATCTTTTAATTTTTCAGAAGCATTGTAGAAGTAATTGAAATGACTAACAGTATTATTATATAGTCGCTTGGGTATGGTAAATTTTTTATTTCCTGACTTTTCTGCAGGTAAAACCCTGTTTTGATATTTTTCGGGTTTGTTAATAGTAACACTCGTGTTCGGTTGCGCCACTAAGATGGTGCAACTGAATAAAAAAATGCCCAAAAGGCTTTGATATGGGTTCTTGAGAAAATAACGCATAAAATCCCTTAAAAATACAGTTATTTCTGTAGCATACAGATATAAAACCGAACCAATCCTTACCTTTAACCAGTTTTTATAATATGGA
>JBMLPQ010000205.1:0-2315 GCA_049242025.1 Sediminibacterium sp. | reverse complement strand
TGAATATACAAAACGAATGCCATATTTAATTTGTGGCAGAATGACATTTAGCTTTTTCCAAGGATTTTTTCACCTATTTTTGCCCCAAAATTTAAAAATCTCCGAAACGATAGGCTATGTCAGTATTAGTAAACAAACATTCTAAAATCATTGTTCAGGGTTTCACCGGAACAGAGGGTACATTCCATGCAACCCAAATGATTGAATATGGAACCAATGTGGTAGGTGGTGTAACACCCAATAAAGGTGGTACTACCCATTTAGACAAACCCGTTTTTAATACAGTAGCCGATGCGGTTAAACAAACCGGCGCTAATGTGAGTATCATTTTTGTACCACCGGCATTTGCAGCAGATGCAATTATGGAAGCAACAGATGCAGGAATTGCACTAGTAGTTTGTATCACAGAAGGTATACCAGTGCAAGACATGGTGAAAGTAAAAAATTACTTATTGGGCAAAACTACTCGTTTAATTGGACCAAACTGTCCTGGAGTCATTACGGCAGAAGAAGCTAAAGTAGGCATTATGCCAGGCTTTATTTTCAAAGCAGGTAGAATTGGTATTGTTTCAAAAAGTGGAACGTTAACATACGAAGCTGCTGACCAAGTAGTAAAAGCTGGCTTAGGAATTAGCACTGCAATTGGTATAGGTGGAGATCCAATCATTGGAACACCAACTAAGGAAGCAGTTGAATTATTAATGAATGATCCTGAAACAGAAGGTATCATCATGATTGGTGAAATTGGTGGAAGTATGGAAGCAGAAGCGGCATACTGGATCAAAGAAAATAAAACTAAACCTGTAGTAGGTTTTATTGCAGGCCAAACTGCCCCTCCTGGCAGAAGAATGGGACATGCTGGCGCAATCATTGGAGGAGCCGATGACACTGCTGCAGCTAAAATGAAAATAATGGCAGAGTGTGGCATTGAAGTAGTAGCAAGCCCTGCAGATATTGGTGTAACGATGGCTGCTGCACTAAAAAAATAAACAAGCAATTGTTAATATCGAACCCGAAGTATTTAAGCTTCGGGTTTTTTTATGCAAAATGCATCATCTTGCATCTCAACAGAAGATTTCTAATATACAATTCATGCGCAGAATATTATCATTACTTATTTGCTTATCCTTTTTGATAGCAGAAGCACAAGAATCAAAAGAAACCGCTTACACAAACGCTTATAAAATAATTGATAGCCTTATTCTAAAAGAGCGATTAACTAAAAGCGCCATAGACAAAGTAGATCAACTCTACAAAAAAGCGGTTATAGAAAATCAAGAGGCAGAGCAAATAAAAGCCTTAGTATACAAGGCTGATTTAGAAGATGAAATAACAGAAGATGGATTCAATAATAGCATCAAAATTTTTAAAGAAGCATTAAAAAAAGCGAAATCTCCAGTAATGCAATCGGTGATACATACCATTCTTGCAAAAAAATATAACTATTATTATACCAAACAAAAATGGACATTACTGAATAAAAAGAATGGGAGTAGAAATGCATTTACAGATACTATTGAAATGCATTTTAAAGCAGCTATGACTAATGCAAATGCATTACAATCAGTTTATATAGACCAATACTCAGCAGTAGTATTGGGTGGATCAGAGCCACTAAAAAACTATAGTTTATTCCATTTACTAATAGCCGAGCAAATTCAGTATTACAGCAACGATTTTGACAATGATGAAAGTAAGGAAAACAAAGAGAAGGTGACAGAACTCTACAACGCTATATTTCAGCTTTACCAAAATGAACAATGGAATAATATAGTAGCTAGGTTTAAATTGGATTTATTGGTTTGGAAAAAAGAAAACGAATTAATAAAAGAGGAAGCTTTATTATTAGAACTGAATAACTACATCCAACCCCAATACCATTCCTCTATCAAAGCAGCAGCTTGGTTTTTAATTGCCAATACTTATACTGTAAAAGGAAGACAATATCAGGCGCTGAGTGATACAGCCCATCAGTATGATTTAGTAAAAGCAATCGGCATTATTCAACAAGCCAAACCACAAATAGATTCTATTCATTATGTAAATAGTGGACTTATGGATCTTGCAAATGAAATCAAGCAAAAGCAAATATGGCTAGAGATAGAAAAGATTAACGAAACACAGAAACCATTCAGAGCCTACCTTAGTTATAAGAATACTGACACTTTGTTTTTGAAAGTATTTAATGTAAAGGCAAACTTTAATTTCAAATCTGAAACTAACCCTGATCAATTAAAGGAATTAATCAATCAAGAATTGGTACAAGAGCAGGCAATTCCATTATTACAGGCAAAGGATTACCAAACACATTTTAC
>JBMLPQ010000204.1:22760-30224 GCA_049242025.1 Sediminibacterium sp. | reverse complement strand
AAATCGATGCTTCGAAAGTATTTGGAAAGATATCCTCATCGTGTGGTGCGTATAGTGGAATAATCTACATTCGCCTCCCTAAAAATTGAATTTTATATATGTCGTTTGCTCCAATTATTGCCGCAAAACTTGGTTTGCGTGTTACTCAAGTTGAAACTGTTTTAGATTTATTAGCCGAAAGTGCTACGATCCCCTTTATTGCTCGTTATCGAAAAGACAGCACGGGTAATTTAGATGAAGTTCAAATTCAGCAAATTCAAGATGAACAAAAAACCATCTTGGCATTTACTGAGCGTAAAACGTTTATAGAAAAGACCATTACCGATCAAGGTAAAATGACTGAAGCCTTGCAAGCAAAAATAGATGCAGCTACTACTATTGTTGAGTTAGAAGATATTTATTTACCCTATAAAGTAAAGCGTAAAACCAAAGCAGTGGTTGCAAGAGAAAATGGATTGGAGCCATTGGCATTGTTTTTATTAGCCCAAGGGCAAGAAGATCCCGAGATAGAAGCCGCTAAATTTTTTAATGAAAAAATTACCAATATCGAAGAAGCGTTGCAAGGAGCAAGGGATATTATTGCTGAGCAAGTAAATGAGCAAGCCGAAGTTAGAGCCAAGTTGAGAAAACTATTTGAGGATACTGCTACTTTACAGAGTAAAGTGCTTGCTGATAAAGAAACAGAAGCCATTAAGTACAAAGATTATTTTGATTTTTCAGAGCCGATTCACAAAATACCCTCTCATCGTATTTTGGCTATTTTACGGGGATTCTTAGAAGGGTTCTTACGAATGACTATTGCTCCTGTAGAAGAGGAAGCGATTGATGCAATTGAGACATTTTTTATAAAAGGAATGAGTCCTTCTAGTACCCATATAAAAAAGGCAGTTAAAGACGCTTATCGAAGATTATTACAACCCAGTTTAGAAACTGAATATAGAACTGCATTAAAACAAAAAGCAGACGAAGAAGCCATCAATGTTTTCGCAGAAAATCTTCGTCAATTATTGTTAAGTGCACCGCTAGGATCCAAGCGGGTATTGGCTATTGACCCAGGCTATAGAACAGGTTGTAAAGTGGTTTGCTTGGATGAATCAGGTGAATTATTAACCACAGATTTGATTTATGTGCACGAAACGAATAAGATATATGATAGCGAATACAAAATCAAACAATTAGTAAAGCAATTTAATATACAGGTATTCGCAATTGGGGATGGAACAGCTGGAAGAGAAACAGAGCAGTTTATTAAAAAAATGAATCTTGGATTGCCGGTATTTTTAGTGAATGAAGATGGGGCTTCTGTTTATTCTGCTTCTGAAATTGCGAGGGAAGAATTTCCTGATTATGATATTACTGTAAGAGGTTCTGTAAGTATTGGCCGAAGACTAATGGATCCTTTAGCAGAGTTGGTAAAAATTGACCCAAAAAGTATTGGGGTAGGACAGTATCAACACGATGTTAATCAGTTTAGACTAAAAGAAAAATTAGACCAAACGGTTGTGAGTTGTGTAAATACAGTTGGGGTTAATTTGAATACGGCTAGTAAACAATTATTGAGTTATGTAAGTGGTATCAATGAATCTGTAGCAGAAAATATTATTAAACAAAGAAAAACATTGGGTTCATTTTCTAGCAGAGAGGAATTACTAAAAGTGCCAAGATTGGGTGCCAAAGCTTTTGAGCAATGTGCAGGTTTTTTAAGGATTCCCAAAGCAAAACATCCTTTAGATTCAAGTTCGGTGCACCCTGAAGCATATTCAATTGTTGAAAAAATGGCCGCCGATTTAGGAACCAGTCTTGAAGCATTGATAGGAAACGAATCGCTATTGAAATCAATCAATACCCAGCAATATGTGACCGATCAAATTGGGGTATTAGCATTGAATGATATCATTAAAGAGTTGCAAAAGCCAGGGCTTGATCCAAGGTCTGAATTAGAACAATTTGAGTTTGCCAATATCTATTCTATGGAAGAAGTAACAGTAGGATTGGTATTGCCAGGTGTGGTGACCAATTTAACTAGGTTTGGGGCGTTCATTGATATTGGCGTAAAGCAAGATGGATTGGTTCATGTGAGTGAAATTGCCAATCGATATATTTCAGATCCCAGTGAGGCTTTAAAATTAGGGCAAAAGGTACAGGTAAAGGTTTTAGAAGTTGATTTGAGTCGCAAGCGAATCGCGCTCTCTATCAAACAAACAGAACCCGCCCCCACAGCGGGTGTTGGAGGAAGAAAAGACTTCAATCAACACAAGCGCTCCAATCAACCAGTAAAAAAAGAAGAAGATTTGAGTAATTTAAATGTAACCGATGCTTTACAAGCTTTGAAGAAGAAGTTTGGTAAATAGCGTACCTTAGAATAAATCATCTGTATGAAGCATTTATTGATTGTTTTTACTTTACTATTTGGGTGCACTTTAGTAAATGCACAAAAAGTAGTTCATCCATTAATTCCTATTTATGGGCCAGTAACTGAAGTGCCATTTGCAATAGATATCATGGATAAAAAGGGAGAGTACAAAGTATTAATTGACATTACCAGTCCTTCTGCAAACCCCAAAGAAATCAGTGAGTTTTTTGAAAATATTGCACGTATTGCCAACCTGCATATTGCAGGTGGCGTTAATCCGAAGAAGCTAAAAGTGGTGGCAGTAGTGCACGGTGGTGCAGTGCCTTTTATTGTAAACAATGAAACGTATAAACAAAAATTTGGGGTAGATAATCCTAACCTTCCTTTGTTTACTGCTATTAAAAATGCAGGCATTCCTTTATATGTTTGTGGCCAAACTTTATTTAAAAGAAAAGTAGATCCAGCTACACTTGCACCTGAATTTGAAACTGTGCTTTCTGCTATAACCACCGTTACCACTTATGTTAACAAAGGGTATGTGTTTTTGAAATTTTAATTATGACTAAACTAAACGATAGTAAACAAACGCTCCAAAATTTAGGCATTGCTGCTTTAAATGAAATGCAAGAAGCAGCAGTGAGTAATATTATACACCATAAGAATGTATTGTTGCTATCACCAACTGGATCTGGAAAAACCCTTGCCTTTTTAATTCCATTGTTAGAACATTTGAATCCTAAAGGGAAGCAAGTACAAGCTTTGGTGTTAACTCCCTCCAGAGAATTGGCTATTCAAATTGAACAGGTTTGGAAAGCTATGCAAACAGGATATAAAATTATTTGTTCTTATGGAGGGCATGATATGCCTACTGAAATCAATAGTTTAGTTGAGCCTCCTGCATTGTTGGTGGGAACCCCAGGTAGAATTGCTGATCACCTAAAAAGAAGAACTTTTGATCCAAAGGGAATTCGATTATACATATTTGACGAGTTTGATAAATCCTTGGCGTTGGGTTTTGAAGAAGACATGGAATACATTACTAAGGCGTTGAAACCTGAGGTGCAAAAAGTATTCGTATCTGCTACTGCATCTATTGCCATTCCTGCTTTTGCTGAACCCAAGCAATTGGTTGTATTGAATTTTTTGAATGGTCGCGATGAAGCACCTACGGTTGAAATGCATACAGTATGGTCTCCTGAAAAAGATAAAGTGAATACCCTCTATGATTTGTTGTGTACATTAGGTAATACATCAGTGCTAATTTTTTGCAATCATCGAGAAGCAGTAGAAAGAACTGGTAGTTTATTAGCTGAACTAGGAATAGCGAATACCATTTTTCATGGAGGAATGGAACAAATGCAAAGAGAGCAAGCTTTGATCAAATTTCGAAATGGCACTGCTCAATATTTAATTGCCACTGATTTAGCTGCAAGGGGATTAGACATCCCAGATATTGATCATATTGTTCACTATCATTTACCTTCTACCAATGCAGAATTTACCCATCGCAATGGCCGAACTTCTAGAATGAATAGCAAAGGGAATGTGTATATGATTTTGCACGAAGACGAAACCCTACCCAATTATTTGCAAGAAACACCACCTTCGTTTAGTTTGAAATTACATGCTCCACCACCTGCTGCTTCCGAATGGGGTACGGTGTATTTGAACGGAGGCAAAAAGGATAAATTGAATAAAGTAGATATTGTTGGCTTGTTTATTCAAAAAGGGAAGCTAACAAAAGAAGAATTAGGGTTGATTATGGTAAAGGATCATAACTGTTTTGTGGCTGTTAAGAAAAACAAGATTTCATCCTTATTGAAAGGGGTTCGTGACGAAAAAATTAAAGGGAAAAAATTCTTGATCATGGAAGCGCGCTAACAAGAAAGCTTCTGAACTAATTTGCTTATTTTGAGTCTTTAAATATTTGCTATGAGGATTGTACCATTGCTTGCGTCGGCCCTATTAACTTGGGGTGCTGTTCATTTATTTAATACCCAACTAGCAGTTGGAGGAAGTAAAACCCCAAGATTAGGGTATTTTCTATCTCCCCAACATGGGTTTTGGCAGAATGCAGAACCTGCTGATGTTAATTACAACGACAATATAAAATTAGAAGGGCTGGCCGGAAAAGTAGAGGTATATATTGACGATCGTTTGGTACCACATATTTATGCGGATGAAGACAATGATGCTTATTATGTTCAAGGATATTTACATGCTAAGTTTAGACTTTGGCAGATGGAGTTTCAGACCCATGTTGCTGCTGGTCGTTTAAGTGAAATTGTAGGTAAAGAACGAATTGGTACCGATAAATTTTTTAGAAGACTAGGAATGGTATATGGTGCTGAAAGAACCAAAGCTTTTGTAGAGAAAAATAATCCTGAAATGCAATCTGCAATTGATGCTTATGCAAAAGGAGTAAACGCCTATATAGCACAGTTAAAACCAGAGCAAATTCCTTTTGAATATAAATTGCTCGATTACAAACCCGAAGCATGGACCTCATTAAAGACTTATTTGTTTCAAATGTTTATGTCTTACGACTTAACCGGTAGAGGGGCAGTAACAGATTTACAGATGAGCAATGCCCGCAATTATTTTAGCTATAAAGATTTTAATTTATTGTTTACCGATGTGCAAGATTCCTTAGATCCAATTATTCCTCGCGGAACTGTATACGCAACACCCGCAATAAAGCCCATTATTCCCGCAGATGTGAAAACAGCTTATTTAGGTGATACTACTGGCAGTTCAACAGCTTTAGCTCCATTTGTGCCTAATAAAAGCAATGGAAGCAATAACTGGGTTGTAGGGGGATCAAAAACCAAATCTGGTAGACCTATCCTTGCCAACGACCCTCACTTAGGATTAAATTTACCTTCTCTATGGTATGAAGTTCAAATATCTACTCCAACGCATCGTACTTATGGAGCAAGCTTTCCAGGATCTCCTGCTGTAATCATTGGATTCAATGATAGTATAGCATGGGGTGTAACGAATGCTGGTCGTGATGTATTAGACTATTATGATATGAAATTTAAGGACACTACCTTAAATGAATATTGGTTTAAAGGCCAATGGGTAAAGGCGGAAAAAAGAGTTGAAACCATCAAAGTCAAAGACAGTGCAACCATTCAAGAAAATATTGCAATGACTGTTTTTGGCCCTACTATGTACGACCATAATTATAAAAACAGTGGTTCGGGGGGCAAAAATCTGGCATTAAGATGGACTGCACATGATGGAGGAAGTGGATTGTTGGCTTTTTATAAATTGAACCATGCAAAAAATTATGATGATTATTTAGAAGCGATTTCACACTGGAATAGCACGGGACAGAATTTTGCATTTGCTTCTAAAACAGGCGATATTGCACTAAAGCAACAAGCCAATTTTGTAGCAAGATGGTTTAGACAAGGAGACTTTATTCTACCTGGGCAAGACAGCGCTTATGCTTGGCAAGGGTTTATTCCAACGAATGAAAACCCGATGATTAAAAATCCGCTGCGTGGTTTTGTAAGTAGTGCAAATCAAAAATCAACCGACCAAACCTATCCTTATTATTTGGGGGCAGCAAGTAATTTCCCCGTTTATCGTGGCGTAATCATCAATAGAAAGTTGACTGAATTAACCAATGCAACTGCACAAGATATTCAGCGTCTTCAAATGGATAATTACAATGTATTTGCAGAAATGGCTAGACCAGTCTTGCTAAAATATATTGATCAATCTGCTTTAACTGCTGATGAAAAAAAGTACATCAATATTTTGAGTTCTTGGAATTTAATTAGTGATGTAAATGAAAAGGGAGCAACTGTTTTTAATACAATTTGGGATAGCTTAGAAACCACTATTTGGGCTGATGAGTTTGCAAATGCTACCACTAACTTAGGATGGCCTGATGAAATAACATTGCTCGAAAGTATTCAAAGAGATAGTCTTTATTCTTTCGCCGATAATATTAAAACAACCAACAAAAAAGAAACTATTGCAGATGCTGTAATGGAAGCGGTAAAAAAAGCAACAGCAGTATTAGTGAAAGCGGATAAAGAAGGTAAATTGGAATGGGCTGCATTTAAAGATACCCGTGTTTCTCATTTGTTAAAAATCAATGCTTTGAGTTCATTGCATTTGCCAATTGGTGGGGGCAAGCATATTATTAATGCAACTACAGAAACCCATGGCCCTAGTTGGAGAATGATTGTACATATGACCGATGAGATTGAAGCATATGGGGTATATCCTGGTGGCCAAAATGGAAATCCTGGTAGTAAGTATTATGATACCTTTATGAATCATTGGGCTACTGGCAAGTATTATCCAATTTTGTTTTTACACCTTAAAGATGCCCCTAATAATAAACGCATCAAATGGTTAATGACTTTTACCAAAGCTTAAAAAATTAGTATGAAATTTATTGTATCTATTTTATTAATCGCATTTTTAGCGTTCGTTGCAGGCTTATTTACACAATTGCCTTGGTGGATTTTTGTGATTAGTTCTTTTATGGTTTCAGCGCTTTTGCATCAAACCCCTGGGAAGTCTTTTTTAAGTGGTTTTTTGGGATTATTCTTGTTATGGGTGGTATTAGCTTTTATCAAAGATGCAGCCAATGAACATTTGCTTTCTGCTAAAGTAGCTTTGATACTTCCATTAGGAGGATCATATATGATGCTTATATTGGTTACAGGTATTATTGGAGGTTTAATTAGTGGGTTAGCAGCGTTAACAGGTTCTTTTGTAAAAAAATAAGCATGAACTTATTGGATGAATTCCAACAGCATTGGAAAATACATTTTGCTCCCCTGTTATTGCCAAAGCAAAAAGTTTTGTTGGCATTGAGTGGAGGAGCCGATAGTACAGTTTTAGCTTATTTACTTCATCATTCTGGAATCCCATTTGTTGCAGCACATGTAAATTATCACTTAAGAGGATCCGAAAGTGAGCGAGATGAGGCTTTTGTTCAATCTTTTTGCCAAATATGGAAGATCCCCTTGTTAATAAAAAATGTTGATACCCAATTGTATGTTGCGCAGCACCAATTATCTGTTCAGGTTGCTGCAAGAGAAATCAGGTATCAATGGTTTAACGAAATTAGGACAACCAAT
>JBMLPQ010000204.1:0-22660 GCA_049242025.1 Sediminibacterium sp. | reverse complement strand
GGTTGCTGCAAGAGAAATCAGGTATCAATGGTTTAACGAAATTAGGACAACCAATCCTGAATTAGCCCATTCATGGGTACTTACAGCTCATCATGCAAATGATAGCATTGAAACAAGCATGATTCATTTTTTTAGGGGGACAGGAATTGATGGATTAAAAGGGATTCCAGCAATCAATCAATCCAATAAAGTAATGAGGCCATTATTGCCTTTTTTTAGAAAGCAAATTGAAGCTTTTGCAAATGAAAATCAAATAGCATTTATTATTGACTCTTCTAATTTATCTAATCATTATACCAGGAACTTTTTTCGCAATCAATTGATTCCTGAATTGGAATCAATTTTTCCTGCCGTCCAAGACAATCTTTTACAGAATACCTATCGTTTTGAAGAGACTGCAATTTTATATCAACAAGGGGTTCAATTGCAACTTAAAAAATTAATAGAGCAAAAAGGAAATGAATGGCATATACCTGTTCTTAAATGGAAAAAAGTTAATCCTCTTTATACAATCACTTGGGAAATCATTCAACCATTTGGTTTTACTTCAGCTCAAATACCTGAAGTAGTAAAACTATTAGATGCGGCTAATAGTAGTTATGTTCAATCAGAAAGCCATCGGATCATAAAGAATAGACAATGGATGATTATTGCTCCTTTGGCTAATATGCAAGCCCATCATATAATCATTGAGGGGATAGGCAAAACTCGTTTTTTGGCGGGCGAACTTACGCTTTCATTGCACGATATTTCTGCCTTACCTACTTTAATAAGTCAGTCGACAGCTTCCAACAATGCTTTTATTGTAGAGTGGGTAGATGCTAGTAAAATAAAATTTCCTTTACAATTACGCCCATGGGCAATGGGAGATTATTTTTATCCATTAGGGATGGCCAAAAAGAAAAAAGTTTCCAAGTTTTTGATTGATGCTAGATTAAGTAAAACAGACAAAGAAAAAATTTGGGTATTAGCGTCCGATAAAAAAATCATTGCTATTATTGGTTTGCGAATTGATAACCGATTCAAGTATTCGGATTCCACTAAACAACTGCTAAAACTTGAATTTAAACGCACCTAAAAAGCGCCTAAGTACATTTTAATTGCATTGAAGAAGTTTTCCAATGCATTGAATTTGGTCATAAAGCTGGTAGTAATAATTACAAAGACAATTCCAAATATAGCCCCCCAAATATGTGCAGAGTGATTAATATTGCCGTGCCCTTTTTTGGCTAAGTAAGCAGATAGAATTAAATACAAGGGGCCAAATATAAACCCTGGAATATGAAACGGTATCGGGAAAATACCCATTCCCATGGTTGGGTATAAGAATATACCTGCAAAAATAACGGCGGAAACTGCACCCGAAGCACCTAAACTTCTATAATGATAATTATTTAAGTTATTAAAATAGGTGGGAAGCAAACAGACAATCAAGGAAATAACATAAAGTATGATGTAGAGGGCTTTCCCGCTATCACCAAAAATTTGGGAAAAAGATTTTTCTACTAAGTCTCCAAATAAATAAAAAGAGTACATATTAAAAACCAAGTGCATGATATCGGCATGTATAAAGCCACTTGTGATGAATCTATACCATTGATTTCTGTTGGTTATTGCAGGAGGATAAAATATTAGATCGTCTAATACTTTTTGATTTGAAAAAGCAGTAAATGAAATTAAACTGGTTAAAAGTATGATGCTGATGGTTAACGTAATCATGGATTAAATATGATGGTATTTTTCGTTTCTAATTATGCTGCAAGCTCGGTATAATTGTTCTGATAAAATTAATCTGGCTAACATATGTGGAAATACCAATGGCGAAAAGCTCCAGATGAATTGTGCCCTATTCGTTATACTGGCGTCAACTCCAAATGCGCCACCAATTAAAAAAACCAGTTGTTTATTGCTTTCATTGGCCCTTTGCTGTATAAATTGAGCCAACTGTGGAGAACTCAATAATTTACCTCTTTCATCCAATAGTATTAAGAAATCCTCTTTTTCAATATGTGAAAGAATGGATGTAGCTTCTGCTTTTTTCAGTTCTATTTCCGATAAACTTGCTGCATTTTTAACTGTGGGAATGATTACCCATTCAGCTTTAAAATATTTGTTAATTCTTTGGGTGAAATCATCAATGCCAGTTTTAACATATGACTCATGAACTTTACCAACAGATAGCAAACGTATCTTCATGTTATAAAAATACTTAAGAAAGTGTATGTGACCAATTTGATCTGCTTTGTAAGTTGGTCAGGACAAAGTATCTTTCAGGTAAAATTGAAAAGCCAATGAAGTGTCTGAAATTAATCATCGTTACTTTTTTCTGCTTAGGGGTAATTAAACCAACTTATGGACAGCAGATTGATTCTATGATGAATGTATATGCAGAAGGTTTCCCCAAAGAAAAAATACATGTTCATTTTGACAGACCATATTATAATACAGGCGATACTTTATTTTATAAAGCTTATTTATTAGCTGTTAATGAACCCAGTCTGTTAAGTAAAAACTTATATATAGAATGGTACGATACATCAGGTGTGCTTGTTAAACAAACGGTAAGCCCACTTTTTCAGGCAACTGCAAAGGGAAGTTTTGAAATACCGGCTAATTACAAAGGGGCTTTTTTACATGTCAAAGCTTTTACAAGATGGATGCTTAATGATGATATTGAGTATATATTTCAAAAAAATATTCCCATTAATGGGGGAGCAATAGTAATGGGGAAACTTCCCGAACCAACTAAAATTGTTATTTTTCCTGAAAGTGGGGTATTGGTTGAAGGATTGAATTCTCGCGTTGCATTTAAAGCGCTCAATCAATCTGGACTTCCAGTAAAAGTGAAAGGCGTATTGATTGATGCTCAAAAAAAAGTACTGGATACTATTAAGGTACAGCACGACGGTATGGGGGTATTTATGTTGAGGCCGCTACCAGGTCAGCAATACCAAATAAATTGGACCGATGAATTTGGACGTTCTGGTGTTACCAAGATCACTGATATTAAAAAAGAAGGGGTGGTACTTACTGTACGAACCAATAATGAAAAGGCTTTTTTACAATTTGAACGGTCTGCTAACGTAGGTGAAACTTTCAAGCAGATGAATCTATTGGTTCATATGAACCAAACATTGATGTATAAAGTGGGTCTTAAAATGGTGGAGCGAAACTTTCAGCGAGCTGAAATCCCTATAGAAGAATTACCCACAGGAATTGTACAGTTTACTTTATTTACTTCTGATTGGATACCAGTTGCAGAACGAATTGTATTTGTAAACAATCATACGCATGATTTTAGTGCAAAGTTGAATCCTATTTATACGAATTTGAAAAAGAGGGGTTTAAATACTTTTGAAATTATTGTTTCAGATACTACAACAACCAATATGTCTGTATCTGTTTATGATGCAGGCGCTAATAGTGCTGACCCTCATTCTATTTATTCTAATTTTCTGCTTTCAAGCGAAATAAAAGGGTATGTTCATAACCCTTCTTATTATTTTCAGAGTGATGCGGATAGCATAACCAGTAAATTGGATTTGGTAATGATGACCAATGGATGGCGAAAAATGAATTGGGAGCAATTAAAGGCAGGAATTGGCCCTCAATTAAAATTCATGCCTGAAAACAATTTCATGTCTTTAAAAGGTAGTGTTTTTGGAATAAAGCCTGGAATGGTAAAAGATCAACAACTTAATTTTGTTTTAGCCGCCAAAGACAGTAGTAAAAGTCTATTATTTGCAGGAATTGACGCGAATGGAAATTTTGAGCAATCAGGTTTATTCTTTTATGACACTGTGAAGGTATACTATGGGTTTAATAATAACAGTAAACTAAGCGGTGCCACTCAAGTTAAAATTGAAAATGGATTACTCCGTAAAGAGAATGGTGCTAAAGTAAATTTGGGTAGTATTCCACCTGTTTGGGGTGGAATAGATTCAATGGCAATTGTTCGGATGAATTATTTTTTATCGGAGCAAGAGAAACTTCGGAGGTTAATGGCATCAGCCACATTATCAGAAGTAGTAGTAAAAGCAAAAACCAAGTCAAAGTTGGAAGTCCTTGATGAAACCTATGCATCTGGATTGTTTGCTAGAGGGGATGGTTATAGTTTTGATTTAACAGATGCAATGTCTGCACCTATTGATATCTTAACCTATTTACAAGGCAAAGTAGCTGGGTTACAAATATCAGGATCTGGAGCAGGCGCTAATTTAAGTTGGAGAGGAGGAGTTCCTGATATTTATTTAAACGAAATGAGAGCAGATGTTGGAATGGTTGCTACCATCCCGGTTATTGATGTTGCCTATATCAAAGTTTTTAGACCTCCTTTTTTTGGTTCTGGTGGCGGGGGAGCTGGAGGTGCAATAGTTGTATATACTAAAAAAGGGGAAGGGGCATCTAAGGGTGGTCAGAATGTTAAAGGCATGGAGAGTACTATTTTGGCAGGTTATTCCCGATTTAAAGAATTCTACAATCCTGTTTATGATAAATCTGCTGCAGCTTTTGAACCCGATACAAGAAATACCTTGTATTGGAATCCTTATATCATTACCAATAAAAAATCACCAAGATATAAAGTTGAATTTTATAACAATGATGTTTCAACCAAGTTGCAAATAGTAGTAGAGGGAATAAATGCCAATGGCAAAATGACAAGAGTAACTAGGGTATTAGAATAATTAAGGCTGATATGCCTTAGTTTTGCCTCCCTAAAAATAGTCACTTGAAGAAGATTGGTATATTATTTATTTTAATTGTAAGCATTCAATCCTTGTTTGCCCAAACAGATGAATTGAAATTAGACCCTGTTACCGTAACAAGTTCTTTTTATGAAACTAGGGCATCTAAAACAGGAAGAAATATAACCGTTATTACAGCAAAAGACATTGCTCAATTGCCTGTTAGAACCCCTGATGAATTACTCCGGTTTTTACCAGGGATTGATGTGCAAAGTAGAGGTGCATTAGGTGCTCAAAGTGATATCAGTATGCGCGGAGGCACTTTCCAACAAGTATTGGTTATTTTGGACGGTTTGAGATTGAACGATCCAAATACAGGACATTTTAGTGGATATATTCCAGTGATATTAGACGAAATTGAAAAAATTGAAATTCTAAAAGGAGCATCTTCAGGCATATTCGGCTCAGATGCCGTAGGAGGGGTGATTTATATTACTACAAAAACCTTTTCACAAAAAAGACAAGCAGGAAATACCGGTATCATTCAATTGGCATCAGGTCAGTTAGGCCTTTTCAGTAGTTCAGGTTATTTTAGTTCAAATAAAAATAATCAGCAATTTCAGATTTCAGCATTAAGAAATAGTGCCGATGGCCCTCAACAGAGAGGGATTACAGGATTTATGAGAGAAAATGCTTTTTCGATGGCTTGGAACAAGAAGAAAGGCTTTTGGGAAACTTCTTTTAGAACAGCATATAATGACCGATCTTTTGCAGCACAAAATTTCTATACTTCTTTTAGTTCCGATACAGCAGTAGAAAGAGTTAAAATTTTTTGGAATCAATTTAATGCGCAGTATCAAAAGAATAAAAATCAGGTAATGATTTATGCTGGATTCAAAAATACTGAAGACAATTATCGGTTCAGCTCAATTTCTTCTGCAAATTCCAGTTTTTCCAACCTGTTTCAACTGAATACCTTGTTTTTACGTAATCAAAGTACTAAAACAAAATATACTATTGGAGGACAGTACATTGGTAGAAATATAAGATCAAATGATAGAGGTAGACATACAGTGCATCAAATGGCTTTGTATGGCGTATGGCAGGAATCATTTAGTAGCCATTTTTCAACCAATACTTCTTTGCGAGTAGAGTATGCTTCTAATGGAGGTTGGGTATTAGTACCACAACTTAATCTTTCATATCAGGCAAATAAAATTCAATTAAGAGCAAGTGCTGGATTTGCATATCGAAATGCAGATTTTACAGAATTATTTAATAATTACAATAGAACAGGAATAAGAAGTGGGTCAATTGGGAATCCTAATTTACAAGCTGAAAAAAGTTTTAACTATGAACTTGGCTTAGATTGGATTGCCAATACCAACAGTAAGATTTCTTTTAGTGTATTTAAAAGAAATAGCCGAGACTTAATTGATTGGTCGCTTACTGCATATGCCAATATGCCAAGAAAAGAAAATTTAGTAGTAGGGGGCAATTATTTATTGGCTACAAATCAAAGCAGTGTTCAAGTGGATGGGATTGAATTGGATTATTTACTGGATAAAAAAATCAATGCAACGCAATCCATCAAATTTAAATCTGGTATAATTTGGATTAATACAAATAGCAAAAGTGGTCCGCTAAGTTTTTATCTCTCTTCTGCTCCTAAATTCTTAGCCAATTTTGCAACCAGTTTTTCAACAAAATTTGTAGACTTTAATTTAACTGGTTTGTATAAAAGTCGAAATGAGCGAACTGCTAATCCAATTTTATTGCCAATCAGTAACAACTATTTTGTGATGAATACAAAAATAAATTTCCGTTTCAATAAAGTAAAGCATGTTCTCTTTATTCAAGCCGATAATTTATTTAATAGTACCATCAATGATTTTATTGGAGCACCATTGCCAGGTAGATGGTTGCAAGCCGGGGCAAGAATTGTATTTGATTAAGCAGCCATTTCTTTTAATGCATTTACAAATTTATCAAGGTCTTCTAATGTTGTAAATACATTGGGGGTTATTCTACAGCCATGCACTCCAGCACTGTCTATTGCAACAGTATAAATGCGGTATTTCTTTAGCAGGGTTTCGGCCATTTCAGCAGGCTTTAATCCCTTTATACCCACATTTGCAATGGCACAAGAACGCTTACTTTCAGTTGGGGTATTTAAAATAATATTGGGTATTGAAGCTACTTTTGAAGTCCAATATTGTTGTAAAAATCTTAAACGTTCTTCTTTATTTGCTGCTCCAATTTTTTCATGGAAATTGATGGCAAATTGCAAGGCTAAATAAGTATGCACAGGGTTGGTGCCAAAATGATTCAGGCGATTAATACCTTGTATTGATTCATTCTCTCCAATGAGTGGCCATATTTTAGATTGATGTTCTTTTTTTACATAAAGCACTCCAACACCCAGTGGTACAGCTAACCATTTGTGTAAACTTGCACCATAATAGTCACAGCCAAGTTCATTAATATTAAATTGAATTTGCGCAACAGCATGTGCTCCATCTACCATTACTTCAACTCCGTGTTTGTGTGCCATATCACAAATTTTTTTGACTGGAAGAATCTGTCCAGTTATATTGATGATATGGCAAATCATGATCAATTTTGTTTTTGGAGTAATGGCTTTTTCATAGATGCTCACAATCTCTTCATCTGATTGCGGAATATTGGGGATAGACACCATTTTATTAACAACTCCATGTCTCTTAGCCACTTGCTTGAACATGTCGATCATAGCACCATAATCTTGTTCTGCAAAAATGGCTTCATCACCCGTCTGCCAAGGATAACCACTAATGATTAAGTCTAAAGACTCTGTAGTATTTCTGGTTAAAACAATTTCATCTTCGCTACCGCCTAAAAATTGTGCAATCAACTTATTTTGCACAGCACGTTCTTTAAATTGTCGGGTGCGCATATAAAAAGAAGCATGGTAATTTACTTCTTTAATTATTGCCATGTATTGTTCTAGTGTTTCTTCTGGTAGCATATTATAATAGCCGCTTTCCAGATTGATATAGTCAGGTTTAATCTTGTACAAAGCGCGTACCGACTTCCAAAATTTTTCGTCTTTTGCAACAAGAGGTGCTGGGTCTAATGGGATACTGATTAAAGAACTTGTATTGGATTTGCCTAGTTGCGGAAGGCCTAACCCTGCTAAAGTAATGCTTTTTAAAAATGTCCTTTTATGCATAAAAGAAGAATATGGTTTTGAAGTTAAGATTATAAATGATAATGCATTCATGTTTTCCTTAATTTCATTTTATGAGATTCAAATTGTTTTTAGGATTATTGGGCATCAGCTTTTCTGTAATATTATCTGCACAGCAATTACCCATTTATAAAAATCCAAAATATGCTACTGATGAACGAGTAGCCGATTTAATTAAACGAATGACGCCAACTGAAAAATTCTGGCAATTGTTTATGATTCCTGGTGATCTAGGTTCCAATCCTAGCTTATATAAAAACGGAATTTTTGGATTTCAGGTAAGTGCAGCTTCTACTCAGGCTGGAGTTGGTCAACAAATGTTGCAATACAATACCAAAGAGAATGCTTTGTTATTGGCAAAAAAAATCAATGAAATTCAACGTTATTTTATCACCCAAACACGATTGGGTATACCTTTTATTCCTTTTGATGAAGCTTTACACGGATTGGTAAGAAATGGAGCCACTGCATTCCCTCAATCTATTGCTTTAGCAGCAAGTTTTGATACTGCATTAATGAGTAAAGTATCTAAAGCTATAGCAACTGAAACAAAAGCTAGAGGCATCAGGGATATACTTTCTCCAGTTTTAAATATCGCTAGTGATGTTCGGTGGGGAAGAACAGAAGAAACCTATGGAGAAGATCCTTATTTAGTTACACAAATGGCGGCCACTTATATTCGAAATTTCGAGTTGGCAGGCATTGTTACTACTCCCAAACATTTCATCGCCAATGTTGGGGATGGTGGTAGAGATAGTTATCCGATACATCTGAGTGAATCTTTTTTAAATGAGTTACATTTTCCTCCATTTAAACATGCTGTTCAACAAATTGGAGCAAGGTCTATAATGACTTCATATAATTCAGTAAATGGATCTGCTAGTTCCGCTAACCATTGGCTTTTAAATCAAAAACTAAAAAAAGAATGGGGATTTAAAGGTTTTGTTATTTCAGATGCGGGTGCAGTAGGAGGAACTACCGTATTACATCATACTACAAAAGATTATCCAGAATCAGGAGCTGCGGCAATTATAAATGGATTAGATGTAATATTCCAAACCAGTTACGATCATTATAAATTATTTATTCCTCCATTTTTAGACGGAACCATTCCTCAAAAGCGGATTGATGATGCCGTAGCAAGAGTATTGAGGGCTAAATTTCAATTAGGACTTTTTGATAATCCGTATGTGGATGAAACACTAGCTGCTAAATGGGTGAACAATAATAGTCACAAAGCTTTGGCTAAATCAGCAGCAATTAAATCAGCAGTTTTATTAAAAAACACTCAAAATATTTTGCCAATTAAAAGCAATATGAAAACGATTGCAGTAATTGGTAAAGAGTCAGTTGATGCAAGACTTGGGGGATATAGTGGTCCAGGAAATGGAGTAGTTAATATTTTAGATGGAATAAAAAGTCGAGCAAAAAATCAGCACCAAATTCTTTATGCAGAGGGTATGAATTTGCGAGATAATCAATTCCGCATTGTGCCTTCTTCTAATTTATTTATAGACAAGGGAATGAAAACAGCGGGGTTAAAAGCTGAGTATTTTAGCTCATTACAACCGGGGGAGCATCTTAAAAAACAAAGAGTGGTAAATGAAATAAATGAGTCTTACACTTTTATGTCACCTGATAGTAATATCTCTGTAGACCATTATTCTATTCGTTTTACGGGTTTTTTAACTAGTGCTGAATCTGGTTATTTTCAGTTGGCTTTAGAGGGGAATGATGGCTTTAGGCTTTTTGTTGATGAACAATTATTAATTGACCAGTGGGAAAAAATAAGTTACCGACAAAAAACTGCCCAACTCTATTTAGAAAAAGGGAAACAGTATGCAGTGCGAGTAGAATTTTATGAATCTAAAGGAAATGGTAGCATTAAATTCTTATGGAACCAAGGAGTGGTTAATCAGTCTTTGGCTATGATCAATCAAGCCGTTGAAATAGCTCAACAAGCCGACATGGCAATTATTGTTGCAGGAATTCATGAAGGTGAGTTTCAAGATAGATCATCCCTTTCGTTGCCCGAGCATCAAGAAAAATTAATAGCGGCCGTTGCAGCAACCGGTAAACCAGTTGTTGTTTTACTGGTGGGGGGGAGTGCAATAACAATGGAGAAATGGATTGATCAGGCGAGTAGTATTATGATGGTATGGTATCCTGGTGAAGAGGGTGGTAATGCAATAGCTGAATTGCTTTTTGGTGACGAAAATCCAGCAGGAAGATTGCCTATAACTTTTCCGCAATCTGTTGGACAAGTGCCATTGGTGTATAATCATAAACCCACTGGTAGGGGAGATGATTATCATGATTTAAGCGGGGAACCCTTGTTCCCATTTGGTTATGGTTTAAGTTACACCCAATTTAAATACAGTAATATTCAATTATCTGCGGATACACTAAAGGGTAAAAATATTATTCAATTAAGGGTAGATATTGCAAATATTGGTAGCAGAGAAGGAGAAGAAGTAGTACAATTATATATTAGGGATGAACTCTCTTCAATAGTCACTCCTGTTCTAGCACTGAAAGATTTTCAGCGGATAAGAATAGCTGCTGGTGATTTTAAAACTTTGTATTTTAACATTGACTCTTCTAAATTGAGTTCAATTAATAAAAATGGATTATCTGTTACAGAACCAGGTCTTTATCGATTAATGATTGGGTCTAATAGTCGGTATTTACCATTGAAGAAAAACTTGGTGTACCTACGATAATCTTTCATTGAATGAAATGAAAAATACAAGCCTATGAAATACTTTACATTAAGCATCTGCATCTTTTTTACATTGACCAGTTTTGCTCAAAACAATTTTCCTGTTTCCCTTTACGCCCATAACAATCAAACGATTTATCATAAAGGCGAGCAAGTATTTAGTAAAATTTACTTGCGAACCCCACAGGGGCTTCATATGAAGCCTTTGAATATATACGTGGATTGGTATCATGCTAATGGAAGTTTACTGGCGCATCAGACTTATCTAACAGCATTTGGTGGTGCTGAAGCGGGTTTTTTAATTCCTGTTAATTACGACAGTCAATACATACGCATGCGTATGTATACAATGCATTCTTTGAAGCAAATTCCCGATAATCAATTTTTTGATCAGGTTATTTTTGTGCATCAATCCGCAGGATCAAAACAGATAGCGCTGAAAAATAATGAAATCAACCCTTTGTCTAAATCAACTGAAGATGAGTTTCTTCAAATTACCAATGTGACGCAATCTTTTTCCCCTAAAGGACGCAGTGAATGGATTTTTGAAAACCTTAGTAAGGATTTTATCAATCTCTCGCTTTCAATTATGGAAGAAGAAAGTTTTGAAGCTTCTCCTTATACTATATTGACACATTTTAAAAAACCCACCCCTAATGAGCTATTGATTAAACCAGATTATTATGATGCTTTTGTTCAAGTGAAAGGGAAATTAATAGCAGATTCAAATTTGTTGAAAAATGCAATCCTTTCTTTTTCAATTTTTAAACAAGGGCAATTACCCATTATCGATAAAGTGCCCATCAATAAGAATGGAACATTTTTGATTGATCAACTTAACATTGTTGATTCCGTAAATTTATCTGTACAAGTGGATTACAAGGGCAATCGAAAGGAAAAGATTCCGCTCTCTTATCAACAATTGGGATTGTTTAATTCTGCACCCTTGTACGCTTTCGATTTTAAAGATTCTATACCTGCTTTTAGATATACTCGTATAGTATCACCATATATACCCTATAAAGAACCAAAAGATAATGAAGTAGTGGTTTACACGAATACTAAAGCCGAATTAGAAGTGCTCGAAAAAAAATACACTTCAGGTATGTTTCGCGGAGGGGATGCTGTTAGTTTTAATGCAATGACCCCAATTGCCCAATCACATCGTACAATATTTCACTATTTGCAAGGAAAAGTTCCCGGCTTGCAAATAATTTTTGAAAATCAAGGAGTGATGACGCCCAATACAGATGAAGTTGACAGAGGGAAATTGGTTGGAAACGATGCTTCAGGTCTTCCCCGATTTTCATGGCGGTCTAATTTTGACCAAATAAAGCTTTTTTTGAATCAAGTTCCAATTGATATAGCAGGATTAATGCAAATAAATATTGCTGAAATTTCTTTTGTAAAAGTATTTAGACCTCCATTTCTGGGTGCCGCTTTAGGTGCACCCAATGGGGCAATCGTAATTTATACTAAACTGGGAGACGAAGAAAATTTCAGTCCTCGCGATTCTAAATTGACCAGCTTTACAATAAAAGGATTTACCAGTTTTACTCCGTATACGCAGCCAGATTATTCATCAGAAATGAATAGGGCAGTTATTGATATGAGGAAAACCTTACTTTGGGCCCCCACTATTCATTTAAATCAAGATAAACCGAAAATGACTTTTGTTTACTATAATAATGATCGAAGCAAAAAGCATCGATTGATTGTTGAGGGCGTTAAGCAAAACGGTGAAGTCATTCGGCGCGATTGGCTGATTGAATAAAACTTTTGAACTTATTTTGAGATTAATTTTGTTTGTTTTATATTTGCAGCCCCTTAGGGGTATGGCTGCGTAGCTCAACTGAATAGAGCATCTGACTACGGATCAGAAGGTTTTAGGTTTGAATCCTAACGCGGTCACAAAAAAAGTTGCATTTATGATGCAGCTTTTTTTATGCCCTTTCTTTATATTCATTTAATTTTATATATTTTCTACTAATTATTATCAGTCAATAATTTTATTTCCTTTTTATAGGCTTTATGTTTTTACCATAATAGATATCTGCAGGATTATGATGACCAATGTAAACGCGTTCAAGTAGTTTAAATAATACAGGGTCATAATCTTTTAAATCATCAGGGGACTGTATTCATTTATCCCCATCGTAAAATTCGTAATTCGACCAGAACCACCATTGTGTACCCTCCGCCCAATATTCTGCAGATGTATTAATGGCATACTGTCCTTTATATTTCCCTATAGTTCTAGCTGATTCATAAGCTTCAATGATTTCACGATACAGGGTTGTATCGCAAAACCTGATTGCATTCATTATATTATGGCTAAATTCATGGACTAGTATATTTTCTCCATAATAACGCGTATTGGGATAGCCAAGTAAGTTTTCTTCTGCACAAGATGTAATGGTGCCCCCCATACCTCTTGCTCTTTTATTCCAATATTCTTTATCAGACATGCTAGCAATACCGCCAGGTTTATCATAATTTTCGCGTTCGCCGGGGGTTAATCGTTTGTCTTCTTTTGTTGGCTTTTTCCACTTACTTCTTTCTGGAAGATCTGTTTCCATTTCTGATTTTGCCATTACAAGCACTCTAGCTTTTTGTCTAATTAGCGTGGATCGAATATCTGGTCGTTTAACAAGCATATAATTAACAATATCTCTTGCAATTAGTAAAGTATCATCGGGAACTTTTTCGGAAGACACAATAGGAATACCATAGGCATCAGAATATTTCTTATAAAATGTATCAAGTCCTAAGCTTGGAATTGGGGGGTTAATCATTTGTTTGAAATAGGGATTACCTAGGTTTTCGGTTTTTTCCTTAATTGGGTCAATACTAGTTTTATTAGAAGTTGAACAAGAAAGTATTGAAATGATAGTAATGGTGCTCAATATTTGTATGATGGCCTTCATGAGAAACAAGATTTTAATTGTCAATACCGTTTGATTTATAAAGCTACCCATCAACAGGCAATCTGGATTTCCATGGATTATCTTCCTCTGCTCGTATTTTAACACTTAACATCATATATGTATTTTTTAATATTAAGTTTTTCTTATGAGTTGTATATAGCTGACTTTTTGTAATTTTGGACCATAAGACCATTTTGGTCTAAAAGTTTATGGTAAAAGATGAGATTTTTAGAGAAGACATTATTAGGGAAGCTCAAAAGCTATTCCAAACCTATGGTCTAAAGAAAACTACCATGGAAGATATTGCCAAAGCTTTAGGCAAGGGTAAAAGTACGCTCTATTATTATTATCAAAGTAAGGAACAGATTTTTGAAGAAGTACTTCAAAAAGAACTTCAAGAGGTTTTCATTCAAACCCAAGTTGCCGTTGAAACAGTTCATTCTGCCGAAGAAAAATTAAAAATTTTTGCAGTCACCAGAATTAAAGTCCTTAGCAATATGTTGAATTTGTATCGCTTGGTTTGTGGTGATATTGTTGAAAATGCATCATGCGCAAAGGGGCTGTTTAATGAGTACTCTCAAAAAGAAATCAATTTGATTCGTTCAATTTTAGAATTTGGAATCAAAACTGGCGAATTTAATAAAGCGCTTGAACAGGAAATGGATTTATTACCCTCTGTGGTGGTTAGTAGCATCCGTGGGATTGAGCGTGATTTTTTTAATGATAAATTGATTGGATTGGAGCATCGAATTGGTGCAATTTCTAATCTGATGGTAAATGGATTAAAAAATAAATAGCAAATAAATAAAGTATGAAACAAAACATCGTTCCAGCTGAAGGGAAGTTGGGAATCTTAATTCCTGGTTTAGGTGCAGTGGGCACTACCATGATAGCTGGTGTAATAGCAGTAAATAAAGGCCTATCTCAGCCTGTAGGAGCTTTAACCCAAATGGGAAATATTCGATTGGGTAAGAGAACAGAAAACCGTTACCCATTAATTAAGGACTTCGTGCCTTTGGCTAATTTATCTGATATAGTTTTTGGCGGATGGGATGTATACGCAGACAATGTTTTTGAAGCAGCCGTAAATGCAAAGGTATTAGAGCCCATGCTACTTCATGCGGTAAAACCAGAGCTAGAAGCAATCAAACCAATGAAAGCGGTTTTTGATCGTGAATACATTAAGAATTTAGATGGCACCCATATTAAGGAAGGTAAATCTAAATATGATCTTGCAGAGCAAGTTATTCATGATATTGAGCAATTCAAAAAAGACAATGGTTGCTCTAGAGTGGTAATTGTTTGGTGCGGTTCAACGGAAAAGTATATTGAAACAACTGCAGTGCATGAAACACTTGAAGCATTTGAAGCTGGTTTACACAATAGTGACCCTGCAATTGCTCCTAGTATGATTTATGCTTACGCTTCATTAAAGCTAGGAATTCCATTTGCTAATGGTGCTCCTAACTTAACGGTTGATATTCCTGCATTGGAAGCATTGGCTAAGCAAACACAAACCCCAATTGCTGGAAAAGATTTTAAAACAGGGCAAACCTTAATGAAGACTATTTTAGCACCAGGATTACATGCCAGGGCATTAGGTATTAAAGGTTGGTTCTCCACCAATATTTTAGGAAACAGAGATGGACTGGTATTGGATGATCCGGATAATTTCAAAACCAAGGAAGTATCTAAGCTAAGTGTGCTAGAAGACATACTGCAACCTGAAATTAATCCGGCTTTATATGGCGATTTATATCATAAAGTAAGGATCAACTATTATCCTCCGCATGGAGATAATAAAGAAAGTTGGGACAATATTGATATTTTTGGTTGGTTAGGGTATTCCATGCAAATCAAAATCAACTTCTTATGTCGTGACTCCATTTTGGCTGCGCCTATTGTATTAGATCTTGCATTATTTATGGATTTAGCTAAGCGTGCGGAAATGAGTGGCATACAAGAGTGGTTATCATTCTACTTTAAGTCTCCACAAACATTACCAGGTTTAAGACCAGAGCATGATATTTTTAAACAACTCATCAAGTTACAAAATACTTTACGTCATATGATGGGTGAAGATTTAATCACGCATCTTGGATTGGATTATTACCAAGATGTAGTGGAAGCGCTATGATAAAAGTGCATAAAATACTTACCAGCTTTTTTGGAATTGGATTTATTCCAAAAGGAGGGGGAACTGTGGCGGCTATTGCAACATGTCTTTTATGGTATGTTGCAATAGAGCAGCCCAATTCTATCTTGGCTATTTTTTCAACGCTACTAATTACAGTTTACGGGGTATGGGGGGCAAGCCAGTTAGAATCAAGTTGGGGAAAGGACAGTAGTAAGGTAGTTGTTGATGAAGTTGCAGGAATGATGATTGCTTTGTTGTATATTCCAATAACTTTTATTAATCTACTAGTTGCATTGTGTTTGTTTAGGTTTTTTGATATTGTTAAACCTCTAATGGTCAGAAGACTAGAAAATTTACCAAAAGGGTGGGGAGTGATGGGAGACGATGTTTTAGCGGGTTTCTATAGTAATATTGTTTTACAAATTTGGTTGTATTTAAACGTATGGTAAAGCCAGTTTTCATAAAGGCCCAAGCTTCCTCACTAATAGCATCCGCAGTAGATTTTTTACTAACGATTTTTTTAGTGGAATTCATTCATCTAAGGGCAGTTCTTGCTGGAGCAATCGGAACGATTACTGGTGGGATAGTAAATTTTATTTTGGGAAGAAATTGGGTTTTCAAATCTGGATTACAGCCAATTCCAATTCAAGCATTTCGCTATATAATTGTTTGGATTGGGAATTTAATTTTAAATGTATCAGGCTTAGCATTTATGGTTAATTATATGCAAGCCAATTATATAGTTTCAAAAGTATTTATTTCGCTATTGGTAGGTATCTTCTATAATTACTTATTACAAGGGAAATATGTTTTTAAATAAAATCTGTTAAATGAATATCAACAGGGTTTTTAAGTCATTCGCATTCGTTATTGCATTATTTGTAATGAACAATATATACGCACAGGAGACTGTTGTGAAAGGTATAGTAGTAGATTCAATTACCAAACGTCCAGTTCAAGGGGTAAGTGTTTATTTTTTGAAAGGACGTGGTGTGGTTACAGATAGCTTAGGTCGTTATATGCTTATTACTAACACTTCTATTAATAAAGTAGTAGTTTCTTCTGTAGGATTTAGGCAGGTTCAATTTACGGTTAACCGCTATAAAATGCAGGAGTTAAACATTGAATTGGGGCCAGATCCAGCGCTATTAACCAATGTTACAGTGAATACCAATAAGCGTGCAAAATATAGAAACAAAGATAACCCAGCGGTTGAATTGATTAGAAATGTTATAGAGAATAGAGAGAATAATAGAATAGCTAGTTATGATTATGTAGAATATGAGCAATATGAGAAAATTCAAGCTGCATTGAGTAACGCTAATGATAAAGTAACTAATACCAGATTATTAAAAAAGTATAATTTCTTATTCGAGAATAGAGATAGTACCAAATTAAATGGTAAAGTATTAATGCCTATTTACTTAGAAGAAAGACTCTCTAAGCAATACATGCGGAAAAATCCCTCTACAACTAAAGCCATGATTTTAGGGGAGAAAAAAGTGAATTTTGGAAGCTATATAGACAATGAAGGATTAAGTTCTTTATTGAATCGTTTGTATGAGAATATTGATATCTATGAAAATAATATCCCCATTTTTGCGTATCAATTTTTAAGTCCAATTGCTAATACAGCTCCTACATTTTACATGTATTATATCCGCGATACCATCACGGATGAATATGGAACTAAGTTGGTTAAACTATATTTTACCCCACGTAATACAAACGATTTATTATTCCGGGGTAATATGTTTATTACTTTAGATGGGAATTATGCGGTTCAGAAAATTAATATGTTTATCAGTAAGAACGCCAATATCAATTGGATCAAAGAACTACATGCCGATTTAGAATTTGAACGTGGAGAAGACAAGCGCTATCATTTGGTTAAAAGTGATTTGATGGCCGATATGGGGCTTAGTAAAAATAGCACCAGTGGTGGTTTTTTTGGTGAACGAACAGTTTCTTATAAAGGGTTTGCATTTAATAAACCAAGGCCTGATAGTTTATTTCAAGGGCCAGCAGTGGTTAGAAATGAGGAAGTGATTGCAAAAATGCCCGATAGTTTTTGGCAGGCCAAAAGACATAATCCTTTATCTGGTCCTGAGTCTAAAGTCTATAGTAATATTGACAGTTTAGAAAAAATGCCCTCTTTTAGAAGAACAATGGCTTTGTTAACATTATTGTTTGCGGGGTATGGTAATTTAGGTCCCGTTGAAATAGGTCCTGTGAATACTTTTTATAGTTTTAATCCTGTTGAAGGATTTCGTTTACGTTTTGGCGGTAGAAGTACACCTGCAATGAGCAAACGATTGTATTTTGAAACCTATGGTGCGTATGGATTTAATGATAAGCAATGGAAAGGGTTTATAAGTGCTACTTATTCCTTGAATAATAAGTCTATTTATACTTTTCCGATGAATTATATTCGGATAAGCGCTCAAAGTGATACTAAAATTCCTGGTCAAGATCTAGAGTTTGTTCAAGAAGATAACTTCTTACTTTCATTTAAGAGAGGAAACAATGAGCGTTGGTTATACAATAATATTTATCAGGCCGAATTTGTAAAAGAGTTTAAAAGTAGATTTTCATATAGTATAGGATTTAAAAATTGGCATCAACAACCTGCTGGTATTTTAACATATACGAAAACAACCAATGGAGCGCCTGAAAATGTTCAAAACGTTATCACTACTGAGCTAAATGCTCAAGTTAGATGGGCGCCCAATGAAAAATTCTACCAAGGTAAAATTTACCGTATTCCCATTTTTACAAAGTATCCTATTTTCACTTTAAGTGCTGCAGCTGGTGTTAAAGGTTTATTGGGAGGACAATACAATTATCAAAAAGTAGATTTAAGAATTGAGAAGAGAAATTACATGGGCAGATTAGGCTATGCTGACGCAACTTTTGAAGCTGGATATACTTTTGGGCAAGTTCCATTTCCTTTGTTGACCGTTCATAGAGCAAACCAAACATTTGCCTACCAATTAAATTCATACAATATGATGAACTTCTTAGAATTTGTAAGTGATCGTTATGCATCATTTACATGGGTTCACCATTTTATGGGTATTGTCTTTAATCGAATTCCATTGTTGAAAAAATTGAAATTTAGAGAAGTCGCTTCGTTTAAAGTTTTATTTGGAGGGGTAAGAAGTGAAAATAACCCATTATTGAATTCGTCTTTATTTGCTTATCCAACATTAAACGGTGTAACTTCTACTTTTGCATTAGATCCAACAAAGCCTTACATGGAAGCAAGTGTTGGAGTAGAAAACATATTCAATATCCTTAGAGTGGATTTTGTAAAACGCTTGAGTTATCTAGATAATCCAGGTATTTCCCCTTATGGAATTAGAACAAGATTTAGGTTTGATTTTTAATTTGAATCATTTTTTTGAGATTGAATTAAACGATGAACTATGAACCAGACCAAACCAACATTTAGAGACAAAGCCCAGCAACTGATTTATGTGGTAATTAATCCATTGGTTAAATTTTTAATCAAATTAGGATTAACCCCTAATGCAGTTACATTAATTGGTTTAGTATTAAATATTTTCGTGACTGCTATTTTGATTGAAGGAGCAGAGAAGGGCCATAGAGGAGAATTGAGCTATATTGGTTGGGCAGGTGCAATGGTTTTATTTGCAGGTGTGTTTGATATGTTAGATGGACAAGTAGCAAGACTCGGAAAAATGTCGTCTTCTTTTGGGGCATTATTTGATTCTGTATTAGATCGATACAGTGAGTTAGTATTGTTTTTAGGCATCTGTTATTACCTGATTGCACATCATTATTTCTACAGCTCTTTATTTGCTTTTATTGCCATGATTGGATCTTTGATGGTAAGCTATACTAGAGCAAGAGCTGAAGGATTAGGTGTGGAGTGTAAAGAAGGCTTAATGCAAAGGCCTGAAAGGGTTATAACGATTGGAGTTACAGCAATCGCATGTGGTATAACAGCCTATTTTATTGGAGGAGATTTTAAAGTTTATTTGCCAGGAACTAAAGTGCAGGTATTTGAAACCATTTCTGTTTTTACTATCCCATTAACTGTTATGGCGGTACTTACCAACTATACCGCTTTTAAAAGATTAATTGATGCTAAAGCTGCTTTAGATTTAAAAGACAAAATTAAACAAGACGCTTAGTTGTGTGTTGATGAATTGACTATTTAAAAATGATTTACGGAAGCATGAGAATATTATTTTTTTTATTAGGGTTTACTTTTATTCAGTTGGAAAGCTATGCGAAAATGCCTACTATTACAGACCCGCAGGATACTTTCCCTGTGCCTACCAATATAAAGAATCAATTATTTTATTTGCAAAGAACTACCAATACCAATACAGTTATTTATGCTTTGAATATTAATGATAAAGGGGTTTTAGATGAAGGTAACCCTGTTAAAGTATTTTGGATTAGGTATCCAGAGGGAGGGATGCAGAAAGAGTTGAATTTTATTCAGAAAGCATTTGCTTATGGTACAATATCCAAGAAAAACAAAGACGGCAGTTTTACTATTCAACTAGTGGCATATAAGAAGAAGCCATTTACTTTAAAGAAATCCCCATTAGATAATACTTATAAACTCTATACGCTGATTAATAATAAAGAGTCTGAGATAAAACGAGTATTTATTAAAATTGATCCAGGCGGAACTTTGTTTAGTCCCAATATTGCCTACGTTGAAATGAAAGGGAAAGAAGCAATAAGCAGTAAACCTATCATGGAAAGATTTAAACCATAATGGAAACGCAACAATGCCAATCAACAAAAAAAAGATTAAAGCTTCTCTATTAGTCCTAATTTTTTCAGTAGGATATTTACTATTATCTTATTTATTAATCGGATTTAAATCGGATCAACTGATTTTAGTTGGACTTTTTAACTTCATGTATTATTTGTCGGATGTTACAAGAAAATTTATATTAGGATTTACGGTCTTTATTGTATTCTGGATCATTTTTGATTACATGAAGGCATTTCCTAACTATGCATATAATTCGGTCAGTATTAATGAACTTTATCAGTTAGAAAAAAAGCTTTTTGGGTTTCATTTCAATGGAGTAATTGTTACCCCAAATGAGTATTGGCGATTAAACTATTCTAACACTTTAGATATTCTTGCGGGTTTTTTTTATTTAAGTTGGATTCCTGTTCCACTTACATTTGCAGGGGTCTTATTTTTTTATAATAAACGAGAATTTTTCTATTTCTCATTAACTTTCTTATTGGTCAATTTACTTGGATTCTGTGTGTATTATATTTATCCCGCAGCTCCACCATGGTATATTCAACAATATGGTTTTGATTTCATTGCGAATACAAAAGGGAATACCGCTGGACTATCAAGGTTTGATGCATACTTTGGAGTAGAAATTTTCAAAGGTTTGTACGAAAAAAGTTCTAATGTTTTTGCTGCAATGCCTTCTTTACATTCATCTTATCCACTCATTGTCTTCTATTATGGTGTCCGAAATAAATTGGGTTGGATCAATCTATTATTAGCTATGATCACTCTAGGAATTTGGTTTGCTGCAGTCTATAGCAGTCACCATTATGTGCTAGATGTACTTGCTGGTATTACTTGTGCTATTTTGGGGATTGGGTTGTTTCAAAAAATACTTCATACAAAAGGTTGGGTACACAATGCCATTGAAAAAGCGGTAAAAGCGCTTAGTTAAATGGTGCGCAAATTTTTTTTGCAATTGGGATCAATAGGAATGGGAATACGAATGCTGCAACCACATCAATAGTATAATGAACGTGTTGAACTAATACCAATATGCCCACTATAACTGCACCTGTAAATACAATAAGTTGGTCCTTTCTTTTTCTTAAGCATAATGCTAAGCAAACAAGGGTTGCAGTATGACCTGAAAAGAATAAATCTTTAGTGATAAATTTAGCCCCATAAAACTGATTAGTAATTGGGTCAATTAATTCAATTAGGTTATTGGGTGGTTCTAGCGGGACCAAATAAATACTGATGATTCTTGAAATGGATAAAATATTGAATCCCCAAATAATTAATAGAATAAGTGATGGATCTTTAAAACTTTTAATGAAATACCATAAACTTAAAGACCAAATAATAATAAATGTAGGTATGGAAACATTTGCACTTCCTATAAAGTTTAAAACAAGGTCGTTTAAAACAATACCTTTTCTAGCTTCAATAAAACCAAAATAATAAGGTAGAAAAGCAATTAACAAGCCTAATAGAATTATGCCTCCCGCCAATTTATTGCGAAATTGTTTATTTCGTAAGTATTGGCCCCAAGTCTTTTCAGTCATTCGGCAAAAGTAGGACTAGTAATGCCAACGAACAAATGCTTCCATGGCTGCATATTTTGTCATTCCTAAAGCTGCATATAAATTAGCAGTGTTGGCATTTCTATCTTCTGCTCTTTGCCAAAACTCTCTATTGTCAGCTCCTTGGAAAGGAACCATATCTTTTTGAGATTGGTGTATAAATATGCCAAAACGTTTTTTCTTAACCTGATCAGGACTCATCGGAATGGCCATTTCAATTTCTGCAATATCCCATTCTTGCCAAGCGCCTTTGTAAAGCCAAACCCAACAGTCTTTAATCCAATCATCTCCAGCGGCTTTAATCCGCCTAAGCGCTTCAAATACAGCTTCTAAACAAACCCGATGTGTTCCATGCGGATCGGCTAAGTCTCCCGCACAATATACCTGATGAGGTTTTAATTTTCTTAGCAACTCCATGGTGATTAAAATATCATCTTCACCCAATGGTTTTTTTTCTATTGTGCCTGTTTCATAAAATGGCATATTCATAAAATGCCAACGACCCTCTGGTAATCCAACGTATCTGCAGGTTGCTTTAGCTTCGCCTCTTCTAATCAAACCCTTAATAGCCCTGATTTCTCTGGTATCCATTTGGTCTTTCTTCTTTGAAGAAATAAATTGTTCAGCAGAAGA
>JBMLPQ010000203.1:0-1562 GCA_049242025.1 Sediminibacterium sp. | reverse complement strand
ATCTCCCATTTAAAGTCTGGAGATTTCATTTTGGCATATTTTTCTGAATAAGTAGTTTCTTTTGATTTTATCTTATTCTCTGTTTTCCATGCATCAATGATATTGCCAAAATACAAATAAAAATTTTCAGCTTCTGATTGCTTAAAACTATAAAGTGTATAGGTATCTGAGCAATCTGATTCATTGCTGCAATAACAATATCCTTTATTGTTTGAATTGAACCTGATACTGGGTTCAGACTTGCCAAAATCAATAAATTGCATATCTTCTATTCGCTCTAGTAATATTTGTGGCTTGCTTTTTAAAAAATTTATAGTGATTTTATTTCGATTTTCATTTAGGCTTATATTTTTAATATATTCACTACTACCATATGGGAAATCTTTGAATGCCAAATTGAATTCTGCTACTGCTTTGTCTAGTGGGGTATTTGCGTTTTTGATTGCATCAATTTCAGCATTAGTAGTTTTGATATATTTAGTTTCATCATAAACTAATTCTGTTGGTATTGGTTGTTTTTTTAATGCATAAATAAATTTGTTCATCAAATTGGCCAAAACTGCGTAGTTAAATGGATTCCTATTATAATTGATGTAAGAGTTCAAATTATCTCCTCCATTTATACTGCCATAACTAGGCATTATGCAACGTTTACTTTCTTTTGCACATTGCAAAATAACAGATTTACTATCTGGATTTATTTCTGCTCCATAAATTGACGACGCTTTGAATCTGTACCAATAATTCCCCCCTTTTAGTCGATTATATATTGAATCCTTTTCTACACTAAATGAACCAAAATACCCATCATTAAAGGTTAGTAAAAATTGGTTTAAATTATCTAATTCAACTTGGTAGTTATTTTGATGCTGATTTTGTGCGTGTAAATTCGTTATACCAAATAAAAAATAAAGACTGAGTAAGCGTAATTTTTTCATCTGTATTATTCTTTTCGAATTATTACTAGTAATATATTAATTTTTTACAAGGGTCAATTCATCTATATGGTTGAATTTTTAATTTCTTCTCATCTAAAGTTCTTTTTAAAAAGCAAGGTTAGAATTCTAGGTATATTACTCTTATTGTTGTCGTCGAAGTATTCGTTGATACTCATTAGTTCAAAACCATTGTTTTTTGCTGCGTTTACAAAGTCGGTAATATGGTGATTGAAGCAAGTGACTACTTGAACACCTTCACTGGTTTCGAAGCGGGCTTTTGATCCATTGTATTGCTTGTAGGGATGCAATTCACCAATGTATACAATGCCATTGGGTTGAATGACTTTGTTGAGTTGGGCAAAGATTGATTCAACATCTTCAATATGTTCTAACACTAAACTGAATGTGGCTAAATCAAATTGATGGCCGCTGGCAAAGCTCCAATCTTGGGTGATATCTGCTTGTACAAATATTAGGTTCGATGCATTAATTTTCTGTTTGGCTTTTGAGAGCATTTCTTCTGAGAAATCTACAGCTAATACTTTGCTGGCTTGTGTGATTAACCATTTTGTATTTTTTCCTGTACCACATCCTATTTCTAAGCAGTGCTGAAAAGTGTGCCCT
>JBMLPQ010000202.1:0-4406 GCA_049242025.1 Sediminibacterium sp. | reverse complement strand
CTGAAATTTCCAATGATGAGGGATTTAAAGATACCCAAATTGGCAAACATATTTTAGTTCACGAAGAAGAATTACCAGATATAACCGATGCCGATTTAGTAATTGTTGGTTGTGGCGAAATGCGTGGGATGGGTATGCAATACACTCATACAGAAGCCCCTAATGCTATACGCGCTCAGTTTTATAAACTATATTATTGGCATACTGAAGTTACCATAGCAGATTTAGGTAATATTAAAATTGGAGCTACACTGCCCGATAGTTATGCTGTAATAAAAATGGTTGTATCAGAACTTTTGCAGATGGGTAAAAAGGTTTTAATTCTAGGTGGCTCTCATGATATTACAACACCTCAATATGCTGCCTATGGTTTGCAAAACAAAATTATTGATGCAGTAACTGTAGATGCCAGAATTAACCTAGACATGGATAGTTTAGAGCCTGCTGATATGTTTTTAGTGGATATGTTTACGGGTATTCCTAATCACTTAAGGCACTATACGCATATGGCTTTCCAAAGCTATTTCATGCATCCAAATATGTTGGAAACGATTAATAAATTGGGCTTTGATTGTTACCGTGTAGGTAAAGTGAAGGAAGCCATCGAAGAAATGGAACCTGCTATCCGAAATAGTGAGCTATTCAGTTTTGATATTGAAGCCATTCAGTATTCGCATGCGCCAACTAATAGAGTAACCCCCAATGGTTTAAATGGAGAAGAAGCCTGTACATTAATGCAATATGCCGGCATGAGTACAATTTGCAATACTATAGGCTTGTACGGTTATCATGTTGCGAACGATGTGCATCAAATGACAGCCATCCAACAAGCCCATATGATTTGGTATTTGATTGATGGAATTCATAGGGGTAAACAAGAAGCTTCAATAGAAAATAGAGCTGAATTTAACGAGTTCACCATGGCATTTGCCGAGGTAGAAACTGCTTTTTTACAAAGTAAAAGAACAGGCAGATGGTGGATGCAATTACATGACGGCAAATATGTAGCTTGCAGTTATAAAGATTATATGATAGCTTGTAACAACGATATTCCTGAAAGGTGGTTGCGAGCAGTTGAACGTAGTTAATAAATGTCTTATGCAAAAGCTTTTTTATTTCGCTTGTTTACTATTTCTTGCCAGTTCTTGTAAAGTACAAAAGTCTGTACAACAATCTTCCAATGCTGCACAGAATTCAACGTTACAATCTAACAATTCTATAGAACAGCAGGCTAAAGCATTGATTTTAGAAAAGCCTGAATTATTGCCTGCCCATGTTGGTATTAGCTTATACGATCCTACTTCAAAAAAGTACTTGTTTAATTATCAATCAAATAAATATTTTATTCCTGCAAGTAATACCAAGATCTTTACTTGTTATGCAGCAATGAAAAATCTGAGTGATAGTATTGTAGCATTTGAATACTTGCCTGATGAAGATAATATTACTATAAGATTTACAGGAGATCCAAGTTTTTTACATCCTGATTTTGGTGATCAATTAGCATATGATTTTTTAAAAGTCAATGCACCTAAAATAACTATTGTAGCGCCAAGATATCATGCAACAGCTTTTGGAAATGGCTGGGCATGGAATGATTATGATGCAGATTATTCTCCTGAAAGATCACCCATGCCTATATATGGTAACTTGGTTTATTTTGGAAAAAAAGGTAATCGTATTACGGTAACACCGAAAGCATTTAAAGATTCATTGGTAATTTTTTCAAGTACCGAAGATGGTCGCTATTCTATTGAAAGAGATAAAGATCAAAATAGCTTTACCGTAGTAAAAAATAATCGTCAATTCAATGGAACAGCAATTCCATTTGTAGTTAAAAAAGAAATGGATCAATTAATGATTCCATTGTTAGAAGATACTTTAAATAGGGTGCTTAATTATGCTAATGCAGTTGCTGTTGATCAACCCAATTGGAAAAAATTCTACTCTCAGCCAACTGATAGTCTGCTAAAAATCATGATGCATCGTAGTGATAATTTCTTTGCGGAACAAACTTTGCTGATGGTGGGCAATGAAAAAATTGGGGTGATGGATGACGCTAAAATCATAGATACCTTATTAAAATCGGATATGATGGGCATGCCACAAAAGCCAAGATGGGTAGATGGAAGTGGATTGAGTAGATACAACATGATGACGCCTGAAGATTTTATTTGGGTCTTAAATAAGATGAAACAAGAGCAATCTTGGGAACGAATAAAAACAATTTTTCCAACTGGAAATGCTGGAACGTTAGGAGGTTTGTACAAGGGTTATGAAAACAAGATTTTTGCTAAAACGGGCACACTTACTAGTCATGTAGCATTAAGTGGTTATATTATTACTAACAAGGGGAAAGAATTGATTTTTTCTATCATGGTAAATGGACACCAAACTGCAGCAGGTACCATTAGAAAATATATGGAACAATTTCTAACAACTGTAATTAACGAAAACTAATTAACGCTCAAACAATTGCTCTAAATAGTTACCCTTGTATTCAATATAGGTAGGCTTACCTGTTGGAGTGATATTGGGAGTATTGCATTCGAACAAAGCATTAATAAGACCAGCCATTTCTTTTTGATCAAGGGCAACTCCAGTTTTGATAGATTGTTGCTTTGCCATACAGCGCACTAGTTTTTCTTTTTTGCTAAAATTGATATCGCTGTTGAAATGCTTAAATTGTTCTATCAACATTTCGATGGCATGTTTTTCATTACCCACTACAATATCTGCTGGTGTTCCTTGAATTACAAATTGATGCTGTTCATCTTTTTCAATTTGGTATCCAATTAAGTGAAGATCGGGTAATAACTCTTGCAGTAAAACACTATCTGATGCAGCCAAATCTAATGGGATGGGGAACAAACTTTTTTGCGTTGGGGCTTGTTTGGAATGTACTGCTTGACTATACTGTTCGTATAATACTCTTTCGTGTGCTAATTGTTGGTGAACCAATAAGAAACCTGTTTGGGTAGTAGCAATAATATAGGTTTGTTGTAATTGTAAGTAATGCTGTATTTGAGGAACATTCAATAACCTTCCTCCAGTATAGTTTTCTTCTAAGACCGAGTCATTAGAAAAACCAGCAATAGTTTCAGAAGTTTCAGTTGGCTTAAAGAAATCCTTCCAACTTTTTAATTCAGATTTATTGCTAGGCTCAATAAAATGCGCTTGGTGTTTTTGAGAAAATGTTTTGTACAAACTAGAGGATACCGCAGCTTCCTGATCATTTCTGGTAAATGGTTTACTCACTGCATCTAAGCCCTGTATATCTGCATTCAAAGAAAAATCTAAAGAAGGGGCAATACTAAATTGTGCCAAAGCATGTTTAACTGCAGCTTGAACAAACGCATAGATTATTTTTTCATCTTCAAATTTTATTTCTTGTTTAGTAGGATGAACATTGATATCTATTTGAGTTGGATCTAAATCAATATATAAAACATAACTAGGGAAACTATCTTTGGCAATCATGCCCTCAAATGCTGCATTTACTGCATGATTTAAGTAAGCGCTTTTGATAAATCGATTGTTTACAAAAAAGTACTGATCGCCCCTGGTTTTTCTGGCAGTTTCAGGCTTGCCTATAAATCCAGTAATATTCATGTAATCAGTTTCTTCTAAAACATTTACCAGTTTTGCATTGTAGCTATTTCCTAAAATTTGTACAATTCTTTGTTTGTGACTACCCGCTTCTAAATGATAAACTTCTTGTCCATTGCTATTTAAGGAGAAAAATATTTCAGGATAAGCCATTGCCACCCGAATAAATTCATCCATGATATGCCGCATTTCTGCCGCATTACTCTTTAAAAAATTTCTTCTTGCAGGAACATTGAAAAATAAATTTTTCATGCTAATGCTGGTACCTTCTGATACAACACATGCTTCTTGCCGAATAATTTTACTATTCTCTACTTCAACCAATGTTCCTAATTCATCCTCGGCTCTTTTTGTTTTTAATTCCACTTGAGCAACTGCAGCAATAGAGGCCAATGCTTCGCCCCTAAATCCCATCGTTTTAATCTTAAAAAGATCTTCAATATGACTGATTTTACTGGTAGCATGTCTTTCAAAAGCCATTCTTGCATCCTCTGCACTCATTCCCTTTCCATTGTCTATTACTTGAATCAATGCCTTGCCAGCATCGTTCACCAATAATTTAATTTTGGTAGCTCCTGCATCAACTGCATTTTCTAATAATTCCTTAACGGCACTTGCTGGTCTTTGAATAACTTCTCCTGCCGCTATCTGATTAGCTATATGATCGGGTAATAAATGAATAATATTGCTCACAATAAATGTCTTTCTACGCTACTGTTCTGATGAATAAAAGTTTGTAAAAATAAGATTCCTACTCCATCTTCAAGGAAGAGTTAAGTAAATTTGCACTCAAATTA
>JBMLPQ010000201.1:0-10219 GCA_049242025.1 Sediminibacterium sp. | reverse complement strand
GTATAAGCAAAATTATCTCCATATACACTGGTTAATGCTTCTGCTGCTGCAGAAGAAATGGTTGAATGTCCACAAGTGTATTCTGGAAATGCAGGTGTTTGCAAATAAGGTCTCCAATTAATATCGATGTATTGATTAATGACTGTTTCCGGACGTGCTGTATTGTATTTGTACTTAACATACCAGCATTGAATAAATGCATCAAATAAAGCAATAGCCGTTTTAGTAGTTGCGTAAATGGTTTCTGCGTAGTCACTTTTTGCTTGCTGTGCCGCAATGCCTACTACGCTCATCCAATGTCCGGGAGGAGAAAACTTCTTACTCCCAAACATTACATGCCCAGTTACATTCATCTTGAACGGATTATCGTCCCAGAATTCTGCGATATGTTTTTGTTCGGGCGTTAAACTATCAATTGCATTTTTGATGGCAATTACTTCTTGATAATATTTACTGTTTTTATCTTTTATATTAAATGTTGGTGGTGGTGCGGGTTCATATATACTAGCGCTATCTATTACCATTGTTCTTATTTCCATCCAATGTGGTTCTGCTGCAGAAGCATACATTGGTGGGGTAGGAACCCATCTTCCTGGTTCTTTGGTAACAGTATATTTTTCGGCCCCTCTGGTCTCTAAATAATTGTCTTTTTTGCTCCACCTGATGATGGCTGCACTTACACTATCCGCAAGCAGTTTAGAAGCTTTTTCTACCTTTGACGGAAGACCTTGTTTTCTAGCCAACTCCATAATACTATCCGTATAAACTTGCATGCTTCCTTCCGGAAAAGTTACGGACTCACCTACTTTAGCATACGCCAATAATGCAGCTAATTTCCAATCGGTATCAGGTGTAGAAGCAGGTAGTTTTAATTCGGGCAGTCCGTTCAATTGACCACCTAAAGAATGGTATTGGCTAGGATTACTCGCTGCCATTACTTCATAAGCTGCAATTGCCGCATACGCATAATTTCGAGATGCAACCATGGGTGGAAAATTATTTCCCATTACCACTGTATTCAACTCATGAACAGTTTTGCTAAATAAGATTGGATTATGCAAAAAAATTTTATACTCAGAATTGTTGTTGCACGAAATCAAGGCTAAAATAAAAAAGCCAAGCACCGCCAAGCGCTTTAACATAGAAAAATAATTAAAAGTAAATAAATGAATGCTTAATATGCCAGCATTAGGCTTGTGGCGGGCGCTCTAAAAATGAAGTATAATCAGCTAAATCAAGCATTGGGTTACTCAATTGAACCGCTTTAGGAATGTCTCCATCACGAAACTGCCAGGTAAAGCAATGGTCACCTGTAAAGTCGGACAATGAGAACTTAAGTTGTGTATGCTGATTGGTTGATTGTTCGTTAGTTGAATTATTATTAAAATTAGCTGCTAAGTTTAAGAACTGATCTCTTGCATTACGAATGCTAATCTTGTCTATATTGGGAACACAATATAATTCTAAAGAATCCTTAAAAAATCGGCGTTTTACAAAATGATAAGTTACCCCATCAATGTCAATATCACCGGTTGTACTTTCAAATACTTCAGAGTTAGAACCATATGGTGTACTAGCAGCAATTTTAATATGGATTAAGTTAGCTTCGTCATACTGATCCTGAAAAAGACTAGTTTGAAAATCTTGATCTGACTTGGTTTCTAAATAATTAAGCAACAGGTTATATCCGCCCCAGCTAAAGAGCAGCAAACACAAGGATAGTATGGTAAAACCCTTCTTCACAACAATAAAAATAGTTTTAATTTTTTACATTCAAAATATTTTATTTTTGTTTTTAATCGTACCAAATTCTAAAAGAAGATTATGAAAAAATTTTTATATATACTGGTTCCAATATTGTTCTTATTAATCATCTCCTATTTGCTCCCTACCCAAAAACCTACAACCGAAACAATATCCGTTTCAATGCCGGTAGATGCAATTACAAGGGTAGTTACTAATCAGAAAGATTGGGCCAAATGGTTCCCAGGAACTAAAGTAAATGACAGTGTATATACCTATTACGAATCGCCTATCACTATTCATAAGGTTTTAATGAATGGCTTTAAGGCAACTATGGTTAATAAGGGCGTTGAAGTAGACCTTGACTTTTCTTTTATGGCTGATTACAACGCTAAAACAAGTTTTACTTTAAAAACCGTAATGAAAATTACGTACAATCCTTTGTTGCGTTTTAAACAGTTTCTCTCTTTAAATTCAGTTGAGAATGATTGCAAAAGATTACTTTATCAAATGCAAGATTATTTTTCAGATGTCGAAAAAGTGTATGGCTTCCCAATAGAAATGCAAAAAGTTCCCAACTCGTCGTATGTTTCTACCAAACAAACCTATGATCATGAACCAACTACTGATGAAATTTATGCATTGATAGACGAAGTGAATGAGTTTATTGATGGGGTAGAAGTGAAAATTGTGAACTACCCCATTTTAAACGTTTTTAAAGAAGACTCTAGTTCTTACACGGCTATGGTTGCAGTTGCTACAGAAAGAGATATCCCTTCTAATGGAAAATTTATGCTGAAGAATATGATGTTGGGAAATATTGTGGTTTGTGAAGTAACAGGTGATAAAAACGTTATAAGACAGTGCAATGAAGCCGTAAAAAATTATGTTCAAGACCATCGTAAAACCAGTCCTGCTATTTCTTTTGAAAGATTAATTACCAATAGAAGAAGTGTTCAGGATAGTACTAAATGGAGAACCACTATTAATTACCCGGTATTTCAATAATTGAATAAGGCTTAGCGAGTTTTAAGCACTTGAACAGCACCGTTGTTTTTTGCTAAAATATAGCAAGTGCTATTACCTATTTTTATGGGTGCTGCTTTTCTTACTTCACCTTCTACCAATAACTGTTCAATTAAATGAGCTTTTGGTTGACCGTTTGCAGACCATTGGAGCATTGTTCCAAAATCTGCATCTTGTTTACCAATCTCTATATTGTTGTAACCGAAATTTCCTAATAGCAGATAACTATTTAGTTTTTGATCTTGATGCTTAAAAGGAATCACCGCTCTATAATTTGTTAATTGCGCATTAGCTGGCATTGCAACAGCTTCAAAACCTAATTTCCCTTTATTCAATAAAACCATATTAGAAAATTGTGTGGCTTTTAATTGAATTGACTTATTCAATTTCTCTTTTTCAAATAATTGATCTAAAGAGGCTTTTGCAAAATCTTCTGCATAAAGGAATTTCTTTTTTAATACTGGTAATGATTTTTCTAATTGAATTTTGCTGGCAAACGGTATTTCTTTCCCATTTAAATAATAAGTGATTACTTGCTCAGCTCTGCCATTATTGTCAAAATCATTTATGTACATGGTAACTGGTTCTGCGCTACTTGCTTTTAATCGGCTATTCAATCCAAAATTGCCTGCAATGATATCAAGGCTTCCGTCTGCATTAATATCTGTTACTGTGAGTGACTGCCACCATCCATTTTCCTTTAAGAGCGTCTGTTTATTATACGTATTCCCTTTCTTAAAATACGCATCAATGGTTCCCCAAGCACTGCTTAATAAGAGGTCCTTTTTTCCGTCCTTATCTAAGTCTACAAAATATGCGTCTGTTACCATACCTGGGTTCATCAGGTCTTTAGAATAGCTACTAGTAACATCGGTAAACTTTCCTTTCCCATCGTTCTGCAATAAATAACTTCTTGGCGTAATTCCGTATTTCCAAGGTTCTACCCTACCTGCAATAAATAAATCAATATGTCCATCCTCATTAATATCGTCTGCTATAATTTTACTTTGTGTTGCGTAAATGGCCGTAAATGCATCTGCTTTTCTAGTTAGATTTCCTTTGCCATCATTCAAATACAATAGAGGCAATAAATGGGGATCTTCGCCATAATACTCGTTTCCTCCGCTTGCTATCACTAAATCTTTTGCTCCATCTTTATTTACGTCTACCCAAATGGCATCTGTATTTTCCCACATCGAATCTAGTAATAGTGCAGGTTGTGGCATTGATTTAAATGTTCCATTTTTATTTTGAACATAGACCGCATTATGAAATGATTTTGAAGCGCCCACAAAAACATCTTCTAATCCATCTCCATTGATATCTGCAATAGCCAATGCAGGACCTTCGGCTGAAACCATTTGTGGTATCAGCGGCTCCCGATCAAACTCATTAAATGGATTTTCTTTGTGCAAATAATTGAGTTGTGTTGCAAGCGTAATATCTTCAAAAGAAGGAGTTAATAATTTTTCTTGTTGGACTATATTTTTCTCAAATGAATATTTAGGCAAACCATTTTGATAGATAATTTTTTGAGTCTTGCCCGGTTGTAATTGAACCCTTTGAAAAGTTTGGTCGGGCCATATAAGTGTAGCTGAATCGGGTTTAATTTGATCTAACCCAACCATTAAAGGAATTTGCATACTAGAGAGAAAACCATGCACAGGATATTGCTCTTGGGTATACACTTGGTCTTTTGCATAAACCAATAGCTTTGCTCCTACCGCTAAACGATTCTTTGGTGATCCTTCTAAAACAATACTTGCATAATTTTTTGCAATGCTATCTTTATTGGTATTGTTTTGGTAAACCAACACAGGGTCATTGATATTATTTACAACAATATCTAAATCGCCATCATTGTCTAAGTCTGCGTATACAGCCCCATTTGAAAAACTATTCGGATTGTTCTCAATATCATCACTGATATTATTAAAACTGAATGCTCCTTTATTTACAAAAAACTGATTCGGTATTTTAATTTCAGGAAACTGATTAATCAACGTCAGGTCTTTGCTTTCTAAACTATTATTTTTTAGTTTTTCTTGTAAAGCTTCTCCCGAAACGAAATTGATATAATCAATATCATTCATTCTTTTCGGTATCCCGTTCGAAACAAAAAGATCTTTATTTCCATCGTTATTAAAATCCATCCACAATGAGGCCCAACTCCAATCGGTTGCATGAATACCTGCGTATTGGCCTACTTCACTAAATCTACTATTGCCACGATTGTATTGCAAATTATTTCTTGCATACTGATACGTGTATCCAAATGCCAATTTATTTTGAAAAATATTATAATCATCTTCAGACAAAGACCTTCTGAGCATATAGGATTCATAAGGCAACATATCCATTGAAACAATTTCAGGAAGTCCATCATTATTTGCATCCGCTATATCTACCCCCATGGTAAACTGACTGGTATGCATGAGTTGTGTTCTACCTTGCTCCTCAAACTGTCCTTTCTGGTTATTGATGTACAAATAATCATTTTCATGAAAATCATTGCCTACATAAATATCCGGCCATCCATCTAAATTGATGTCTGATACCGCAACACCTAATCCGTAACCTATTTTAGATCCATTGATTCCTACCGTTTGGGTGATATCAGTAAATCTTCCGGTGATTTTTCCAGCCTTACTCAGCTCGGTATCGTTCCGATAAAATTTTTGCCCTGCTAATGAATCAAATGTGTTTTCAAAGTTTTTTCTTGGGGCATAATTTCCATCATGATTTACCGAATGATTTAATAAAAATAAATCAAGATCCCCATCCCCATCATAATCTAAAAATGCAGCTTGTGTACTAAATCCAGAAAAATCCAATCCGTATTGTGTAGCCTGATCTTCGTAATGCGGTATTCCTTTTTCGTCAATTTTTGTACATACCAATAACTGATTTTTTCCCTTTAGAATTTTATATCTACCAACACGGCATATATAAATATCTAATAAGCCATCATTATTAATATCAACTACTGAAACCCCTGTGCTCCAAGCACTATCAGCTGGTATTTCAGCAAGCTTGGTTACGTCTTCAAATTGCATTTGCCCTTTGTTTAAAAAGAGCCGATTAGATTGCTGATTGGCAGCAAAAAATAAATCGATTTTCCCATCTTGATTAAAGTCTCCTGCTCCTACCCCTGCACCATTGTAATAGTACATGTAAGAGAATAAATTAAACTCAGTAGTTGGGATTAAGGTATTGGTAAAATTTAATCCTGTTTTAGTTGATTCAATTGGCGTAAACAAGCTGTCTTCCTGTTTAGTTTTACAAGAACCAAATACGACCAGTAATAAAATTAAATAATTCAAACGCTTCATAGTCCCTATTTTTTTACTGCACTGGTTTTTCTAAAATATACTGGGTAATCATTATTCTGTAAGAATAAATAACCCAATTGATTGTTTAAACGCAATGGTAAAATCTGTTTGATTTGTCCATTGATACTTACGCCAGATTGTTGTGGACTAGCTACTGAAAAACCAGCTTTCCCATTTCCCAATAAGAGGTTTCCATAAGAAGCATCAATGCTACAAAACTGAGGCAACAAATCAAAAAAGTTACCCGCTGCTAAAATATCTACATGTCCATCTCCATTCATATCTTCTACAACCAGAGACTGTACACTTGACAACTGTAATTGATAAGGCAAAGCTTGTACGCTAAACCCTTTATTGGAATTATTCAACGCAATGATTGAAGCACCGGTGTTCACTGAAAGAACCCTTGCATCCGACAGTGTATTTGGAAATAATTCCTGTATGGTTTTAGGTGCAAAATCTTGGTGCTTTAGATTTTCTTTTTTTAATGCAGGCAATTGTTCTGTGATGTCTTTCTTTAAAAAGACTGGCATATCTTTTCCATTCAACGTATGACTGAATATTTTTTCAACACTACCATTCTTATCAAAATCTTTTATGAAAACTTTTACGGGTGCATCCTTATTGGCACGCAAATAAAAATTCTCTCCTAAATTACCAAGTACTAAATCGTTGTCTCCATCTTTATCAAGATCGGTAGCAACCACTGTTTGCCACCATCCCAATTGATTTTCTAATCCAGTTTTTTGTTCAACAAATTGCTTGCCTTTAAACTGGTAAACATGAGGATACATCCACTCACCAGTTACAACCAATTCTGGTTGTTGATCACCCATTACGTTGGCATACACTGCTCCTGTTATCATACCAAGATTACTTAAGAATGGAGCAACAGAAGCACTAACTTCTTTAAACATTCCGTTTCCTTCGTTGTGGTATAAGAAACTTTTAGGTGCAATTCCATATTGTTGTGGTTCGCTTCTACTTCCTATAAAAATATCCATCTTCCCATCCGAGTCATAATCCAATGGGATTGCTACACCACAATTGGTGTGGCTGATTAAAAATGCACCAGACTGCAAAGCAAAAGCCCCCTTTCCATTATTGATGTAGAGTTGGTTTTGATATAAGTCTGAACTAGCAGGCGCAGTATTTCCTCCTCCGCCTACAAATAAATCTTGATCTCCATCTTCATCTGCATCAAAGAAAAATGCAGCAGTGACGTCATTAAATTTAAAAGAATTAAAGTCGGGTACTACTTGCAATTTAAAGCCCGTGCTTGTTTGAAAATAAAGTTGACTTGCTTGGCCATTTGCACCTCCAATAAATAGGTCTTCTAATCCATCCCCATTCAAATCAGCAGCTGCTGCTTTAGGTCCCAGCTTACTCAACATGAATGGAATATTTCTTTCTATGTAAAAATCTACTTGGTCGTCTTCGGTATGTTTTTGAAGTTGCACAGTAGTTTGCTGCAATAAAGGAATTACTGGTTTAGACTCATTGGGATGAAAAGGCTTTGATGTATTAGGGTCATAAATAATTTTATGCAATTGATTGATACCTGGCTTTTGTATAGTAGTAGTTGATCGATTGGGCCAAATAATTTGCATAGAATCTGGCAAGCTTGTCCCTAAACCAATTGTTTGTTTGTATTCTACTGAACTTTGAAAACCCTTACTCGGTATTAATTCTCTTGTAATAATTTGGTTGCCTTGGTATACTTTAATAGTACTGCCAATTGCAAAGGGATTGGGGCTGCTATAGGTTAAAGCCACTCCAATAAACTGACCTTTATTTTGTTCGCGACTTTTATTTTTATAAACAGTAGCGGGTTGGTTTACATTATTGATGATTAAATCCAAATCGCCATCATTATCTAAATCGGCATAAGCTGCTCCATTGGAAAAACTAGGTTTGTCTAAGCCCCAATTTGTGCTTTCATTCGAGAATTGAAGATTTCCTCTATTTTTAAACATACTATTCGAAATAGGCACAGAGGGCATTTTATCAATCACATTATTTACCTGCTCACGCTTACCTTTTAATACCATTTGATTCACTACATCATTGGCAAAAAAATCAATAAAGTCTTGATCGGTTACGTCTCTGTATATCCCATTACAAACCAAAATATCTGCTAAGCCATCGTTGTCTGCATCAAACATTAATGCACCCCAACTCCAATCACTCGCTGCAACCCCACTGTAAAAAGCTGTTTCTAAAAATTTTCCTTCCCCATTATTAACTTGCAATGCATTTTGAGTAAACTGATTATAAAAATCTTGGTTTTTCTTAAGCATAAAAACATCGTAGCCTTCAAATGAGGTATTGGTCTTTAGCCTGTAATCATCACCGGGCAACATATCGGTCGTAAATATATCTGGCTTACCATCGTTATTGATGTCTTGTAAATCTGCTCCCATTGAAGAGAAGCTAATATGTTGTGTTCTACTAGAAAGTTCATCTTTAAATGTTCCATTCTTTTGATTAATGTATAAATAATCCTTTTCAAAAAAATCATTGGAAACATACACATCAGGATAACCGTCTAAATTGATATCGCCTACCGTAACTCCTAAACCAAAGCTGATAATACTTCCATAAATACCCGCTTCTTTGGTCACTTCTATAAATTTACCATTTTCATTTTTGTATAAATGATCTCCACCACCTTTTAAAAATTCAGCAAAAGGAGCTTGTGCATCAGGTATATTACGCATATTGGCGTAATTAAGCGTATTCACTGGGATAGGGCTATTGTTCACTAAAAAGCAATCTAAATCGCCATCTAAATCATAATCAAAAAAACTTGCTTGTGTAGAATAGCCATCATTATCTAATCCATATTTTGCCGCAGACTCTGTAAATGTGTTGTTTTTGTTATTGATATATAGTTTGTTTTTACGCTTATCTTTTTGCAGCATATTGCCTGCATTGCAAACATAGATATCAAGCCATCCATCCGCATTAATGTCTACAAATACCACCCCGGTGCTCCATTCACCATTATAAGTAATGCCTGCTTTTTGGGTGATGTCTTCAAACTCAAAATTGCCTTTGTTTAAAAATAATTTGTTGGCACTTTGATTAGCAGTAAAGAATACTTCGGGCAAGCCATCATTATTTAAATCACCCGTAGCCACACCTCCGCCGTTGTAAAAATTGCGATACTTAAATACATTAAATGCTTCAGACTCTACCAACGAGTTGGTGAACTGAATATTGGTGTTGACTTCCTCAAAAAGAGTTTTATCATTCTTGGTTTTACAAGATAATGTTAGCCCGATAATTAGTACAAAAACAAAATACTTACACATATGCATTCGCTAAATTAAACAAAAAAAATCCCCCCAAATTTCGTAAAGATTTTTGGAGGGATCAGTATCAAAAAACCGAAGATTTTAGTATCCGAAGTTTTGCTTTAAGTTAGGGTTAGAAGACAATGGAATAGCAGGGATTGGATAAACCACTTTATATGCATCAGATGCATTTGGTCTTTCATCAACAGGAGCGTTGAATACACCAAAACGAATCATATCTGTTCTTCTGTGACCTTCTAGGTATAATTCACGACCTCTTTCAGCTAATAATACTGGAAGCGTTACAGCAGAAAGAGCAGATGCTCTACGGCTAGCACGTAAATTATTTACAATTGACAATGGAGTTTCACCATTTGCACCAGTTGTACCACCTCTTAACAAAGCTTCAGCTTTCATTAAGCGAACATCAGAGAAACGGAAGAAAGGAAACTCGTTCGCACTTCCCCAAGCACCATCATTAATGGTAGCTGGATCTAGAGGAAACTTATTCAAACGAATACCACTTGCTTCTCCGTTAAAGAAGATAGAAGCGTTACGAGTGAAAATTAATGGGTTACCAGAACGATCTTTTAAGTCTACAATTGGATCACCAATTAAACCATTTCTAGGTCCACGTGCTTGACCAACTAATAAACCAGCAGTAGCACCAGTAAACTCAGTGTGTCCTCTTAGTGTATCGTTTCTACGAACGTCATTACCTTCGAAGCTATCGTAGAATTGAGCCAATGTTACGAAACCATTCCAAGAAGAAGGAGTTTGGTTGTAGTGCCAGCTTTGAGAAGTCTGCCATCTTAAACC
>JBMLPQ010000200.1:0-8471 GCA_049242025.1 Sediminibacterium sp. | reverse complement strand
AATTAAGTTTCTCTAATCCTGAAAAAACCGCTTATTTTGCAGACAAAATTCAACATTTAAAAGGTATTTAAAATGATTTATCTGTTTTTGGTTCTGATTGTGATTGCTGCTGTAGGTTTAGCCTTTATGGTTCTAATTCAAAATCCCAAAGGCGGTGGCTTAGCCGGAAACGTGGGTGGAATCAGTAACCAACTGATGGGCGTTAAACAAACTACCGATGTATTAGAAAAAGGTACATGGATTTTTGCTGCTATTATTGCTTTATTGGCATTGTTTTCTACTTTATTCTTAAAAGGTGGATCTACTGATGTTGATACTGAAATATTACAAAAAATCAATACCACTACTACAACTCCTGCTCCTGCTGCAACTGGTACTCAACAAACACCTGCTGCAACTGTTCCTGCAAAAACCGACTCTTCAAAGAAATAAATAAATTTCCATCGATTTTGAACCCTGTCTTTTCAAAAATGACAGGGTTTTTTATTTACTTTACGAAATGGCGCAAAAAAAACAATCCAAAAAAAAACCTGCTGGTCAATTTAAAAGACCATTGCTCATACTATTGGCTTCATTTTTATTAATCGCTTTAATTGGCTATATTCTATTTGCACTCCCAGCAACTGCATTTGACGAAAAAAGCAGAATGGTAACAATAGAAAAAGACAATACACAGAAGTCTGCTGTTTTGAAAGTATTTGAAGATGCGGGAATATTAAGAATGAATGGTTTACTTGGAATAGCTGGGGCTCCTTTTAATATTTGGGATAAAATGAAGCCTGGGAGATATGAAATAAAAAAAGGGCAAAGTATCATTGATATTGTTCGCATGCTCAAAAATGGCAGACTAGCTGAAGTAAAACTGGTGATTAATAGAGTTAGAACAAGGGGTGAATTAGCCAAATTGATTAGTAAACAGTTTATGACAGATTCATCTGTAGTTATGGAGTTTTTAAGCTCCAATGATTCATTGGTTGCGATCAATACAGACACTGGTTATTTATTTACCAAAATCATTCCCAATACTTACAGCTATTATTCGGATGCTTCTGTAAAAACAATTTTAGACAAACTAAATACTGAATCAACTAAATTTTGGAACCGTAATAATCGACTTCAAAAAGCAGCGGCTTTACAAATGACTCCCGAACAAGTATACATTTTAGCTTCGATTGTAGACGAGGAAACAAATTATGAATCCGATAAGTATAAAATTGCAAGTGTTTACATCAATCGACTGAAAAAGCAAATGCCCTTACAAGCATGCCCAACCATTAAATATGCAATGAACGATTTTACAATCACCCGCATTTACGAAAAATACTTAAGTAACCCTTCGCCCTATAATACCTATAGAGTTAAAGGATTGCCTCCAGGTCCTATTTGTACCCCTTCGCCAAAAACAATTGATATTGTCTTAGATGCCCCTGAAACAGACTATATTTATTTTGTGGCTAAGAGTGATTTTAGTGGTTACCATCACTTTAGCAATAATTACGAAGAGCATAATAACAAAGCAAAAGAATATCAAAAAAAATTAGACGAATACATGCTGAAAAAAGCAGCCGAAAAAAGGTAGCATGACAAAACTGGAAAGAATTTTTTTGAATTGGCCCCCGGTTGCTTTTATCATAAAAAAAAGTAAAGCCCTTTATATACCTGGATTTCAAGGCATTCCACTTTACGATGTTGTCGTATTTTTTATTAATCAAGTAAATAAAATAGGGCTAAATGAGCGAGCTGCAGCTATTTCTTTCAATTTGATTATGGCTTTACCAGCAACTATATTGTTCTTATTTTCAATACTACCCTATTTCCCAGAATTTTTGAATATTAAGGAGCAAATACTCTCTCTATTTAAAGATATAAGTCCTAACTCTAGTACCTATCGTTTTATTAAAACATTGATGAACGATTTGATGCAAAGAAGTCTTGGGATTTTTTCATTTGGTTTTATATTGGTTGTTTATTACGCTTCAAATGCAATGATGTCGCTGATTATTACATTTGATCGTTCCATCATGGAACATAAAAGATTTTTTCTTCATCAAAGATGGAAAGCAATTCAACTTACCGCAATAATCGTTTTACTTCTTATTGCTTCCACACTTATTTTACTTGGCCAAGAACAGCTCAGTATTTTTATCGGTAAATTTTTAGGATTAAAAAAGTCGGCACTTTATTGGATTAATAGCATTCGATGGATTGTTATAATCGGCTTATTCTTTTTTGGAATTGCATTCATTTATAAATATGCCCCTTCAGTTAAAATAAGGTGGAAATTGATCTCACCAGGTTCATTATTAGCAACTACTTTAATTTTATGTACCACCCTACTGTTTTCGTACTGGGTCAATAATTTTGGGAGTTATAACAAAGTATACGGTTCAATTGGGACAGTGATGATTTTGATGGTACTTGCTTACATCAATTCACTGATTTTATTAATTGGCTTTGAATTAAATGTAAGTATCACTTATTTAACACAACACGCTGCAGAAAGAAAGAAACAGCAAAAACTAAATAGCTGAAAAGCTTGCCCATAGATCCCTTATTGAATCTTTATTGGGGTGCGGTTGGGATAATTCATCATACAACCCAGCTTGTTTTCGTTGTCTAAATGCCTCATAAATAGCCACTGCACAGGCTACTGAAATATTTAGACTAGGAATCATCCCTACTTGAGGGATTATAAAATTGCCATCAGCCAAATTTCTTGCTTCTAATGAAACTCCATTGTGCTCATTCCCAAATACCAATGCTACCCTTTGGGTAAAATCAATTTCAAATACAGATTTACTGGTTTCCCCTAAATAAGTAGTGTAAATTAAATCATAGCTTGCTCTTAAGGCTGCAAAGCATGCTTGCACATCATCAAATTGATGAATCGTTAACCATTTGTTGGCACTGCTACTGCTTTTTATCCCAAAATAACCCGCTTTGGGTAATTCGGTATTCAGCACATATATATCTTGTATGCCAACAGCATCACAAGTTCGCATCACCGCATAAATATTGTGAGGATCATGAACATTCTCCATCACTACGGTAAGTCCTGATTGGCGCTTACTTAATACTTGATCAATTTTTTGTGCTCTTGATGGTGTCATAATTGATACAAACAGGTTTGTATTTTGATTCAATAATAGCTAATGTGAACTAAATGTGCAATTTAGTCTAGAATTATTGATATATTTTTGAGAACAATTTATACTTAATTATGTCATCAAGATTCGTACGTGCAGAAAACTTACTTTGGTTTGCACCAATCCTGTTTGGGTTGCTAGCCAATTATGCTGCATACAGCGATAAGATTTTATTATTCGTAGACAATCAAGTATACATTTTCTCTTTTAGTAATGTTATTACCATTTGCATCTCTATAGTTGCTATTCCATTCATCATGCATTCGGTACTAAGAGACTTAGACCTAAGAAATTTTTTCTCTTCTTGGGCGCATATTTTCTTTACTTGTTTGTTAACCACTATTATCCTACTCATTTTCACTTATACGCAACCCATCAACTTAAAATGGATTTACTATGCAGGTGAACTACCCGCTTATAGAAAATGGATGTATTATAATACAATGGCATTAGGCGTTCTCCAACTACTAGTTTACTTACAAGTGTTTTATTTAGTGTATGGTGTTGGGATATTGATCAGACACCGTCATAATAAAAAAGCAGAAGAGAGGGCGCATTATGATTACATGGTTAATCAATTAGACCATTCCTAATAAATCTATTCGTTAGCCAAACCCATTGCCTCCCTTTTCATTTTCTGTGCTGTTTCCTTTCCAAGGTAGTTTTCTATCTTTTGCTCAATAAAATAGATTAAAGGAGTTAATAGGATGGCCATCGTAAATTTATACATATAATTTACAACCCCTATTGCTAAAACCAATTGCCAGCTCCATCCGTTCCCAATTTTAAAAGCAATAAAAAGCACAACAAAACTATCCACCATTTGGGAAACCATGGTAGAACCAGTTGCCCTTAACCAGACCCATTTTTCACCCGTTGCTTTTTTTATTTTATGAAAAACGGTTACATCTACCAATTGACTCACTAAAAAAGCAGTTAAACTGCCCACAATAATCCACATCCCTTGACCAAAAATGCCCCCAAAAGCCATTTGCATATTGGGTATCCCCTTGTCTATTCCAGAACCCACCCAAAAATCAGCAGCTGGAATTTCCATAGCAGCATAAAACATGACAAAGGCGTATAGTATTAATACAACGGCAGTGTAGCTTATTCGCTTTACCGATTTAGGGCCATAATATTCATTTACGATATCTGTTATTACAAACTCTAGTGGCCACAATAAAACCCCGCAAGTAAGATTGAAAGCCAATCCAGACTGTCCAAAAAGTGTTAAATCAAAGGGCGCAATACCAAAAATTTTTTCCAGCGAAAATATTTTACCCCCAATACATTCAGCAATCAAGGCGTTTGCCACAAAAAAAGCGGTGATCCCCAAAAAAAGTTTCGTGGGTTTATCGTTGAGTATTTTAGTTATCACGAAGGAAGTATTAGGTACACAAAGAATTGGATAATCAACAATATCAGATTGAAAACAGCCATCCATCTAGGCAATCTAATGGTTGATTTACTCACTAACACCAATCCATACCATATGTTCGCAACTATATTCTGAATGGGGGCCACAATCCACCCTAAAAGCAATACCATTGAACTTATTTCTTTAATTGGAATAAAATCGTAGGTACGTTGAATCACTAAACATAAAATAAACAAAATATTACAGATAAAAGCCATTCTTGTGGCAAATAAAAGTGGTCTCATAGCATAAAGTTATTAGGTTTGCTGCATATTTTAAATTCTATGAACAGGATCAATTGGAAAGCTTTAATGCCGCATGCAATTGCAGTGGTAATTTTCTTATTAGTTGCCCTTATTTATTGTAAGCCAGCTTTAGAAGGAAAAGTATTGCAACAACACGATGTAACCCAATGGAAAGGAATGGCCCAAAATTCTTTTCAAGCAAAAGAACGTACTGGTCATTTTCCGCTTTGGACCAATGGGATGTTTGGAGGAATGCCTGCCTATCAAATAACGGGCATTAGTGAAAACCCAGTTTCGGTTGGGTATTTAGGTGATATCATTTTATTGGGCTTACCAAAGCCCGTGGGTGTTTTCTTTTTAGCCTGTTTGTGTTTTTACTTCTTAACGCAAGTTTTAAGCATCAATGCATATATTGGTATTTTTAGCGCATTGGCGTATACCTATGCCACTTATAATCCAATTATATTAGCAGCTGGGCACGATACAAAAATGAATGCTATTGCCTATTTACCAGCTTTGATTGGTGCACTTATTTTAATTTATGATAAAAAATATTTGCTTGGCACAGCTTTAACTGCATTATTCACCTCACTCCTACTAGGTGCAAACCATTTACAAATTACTTATTATGGTTTTTTAATCATTCTATTCATGAGTGTTGCTTTTGCAGTTAATTGTATCAAAGCAAAAGATTGGAAGCATTTAGGCAAGTCTGCAGGTTTGGCTATAATGGCTGCATTATTAGGAATTCTAGTAAATGCAGTGACTTTATTCACCACATATGAATATGCAAAAAAAACCATTAGAGGGGGAAGTGTTTTAGCAGATAGCACTACCAATGTAACTAAAACGGGGCTGAGCAAGGATTATGCTTTAAGTTATAGTGTATATAAAACTGAGCCATTGGTAATGATGTTCCCTCGGTTTTATGGAGGTAGCAGTAGTCAATTAGAAGTAGCGCAAGAAAAGTCTCAAGCGGTTGCAGCATTGCAACAAATGCCCCAAGAATTGGCCCAACAAATACAAGGGTATATGCAATTTTATTGGGGGGGAATTGACGGTGTTGGAACTTCTGGCCCTCCTTACGCTGGCGCAATTGTTTGTTTTTTAGCATTGATTGGATTTGTGATTGTAGACAAAAAATATACTTACTGGATGGGTGCTGCCATTGTGTTTACGTTGATGTTGAGTTGGGGTAAATACTTAGAGGGCTTTAATATTGCTATGCTTAAATACTTACCAGTGTACGATAAGTTTAGAGCACCTAGTATGATATTAGTAGTGCCTACTTTCTTACTATGTATGTTGGCTGCTTTGTCTCTAAATACCATCATCAATGCAGAAAATAAAACCCTTTTATGGGAAAAATATAAGAAAGGATTATTAGCAGTAGCTGCTGCTTTTGGAATTGCTGTGCTGGTTTATTTAACAGCAGATTTTAGCAGTTCAGGAGATAAAATGTTGATGGAGCAAATTAGCAAAATACCTGACGCTACACAACGTGCACAAATTGAAGCCCCCGTTAAATCTTTTGTTGATGGACTTAGAGAAGATAGAAAGAGTTTGGTTTTGGGAGACTTATTAAGAACCCTATTATTCTGTGCAGTGGCTGGTGCTGCGGTATTTGCTGCCATCAAACAAAAAATTAATCCAATAATCATCACCGCTGTTATAGGCATTTTTGCCATGATTGATGTATTTGGTATTAATAATAAATATTTGAATGCCGATAATTATCAAGATGCCGCGGAATATGAAAATAATTTTGTGCCTTCAGCTGCTGACCAAGAAATTCTAAAAGATACCAGCTATTATCGGGTCTTAAATTTAACTCAAGGAATTTCTAATGCATTTAATGCTGGTGCGCTTACCGCTTATTTTCATAAATCGGTAGGTGGATATCACCCTGCTAAATTGAGCATCTACCAAGACTTAATAGAAAATCAATTCTATAAGTTTCCTAATTGCATGCCTGCTTTGAATATGCTGAATACCAAATACCTAATAATGCCCGATCCGCAAACAGGACAAGCAATCGTTCAACAAAACCCCAATGCGCTGGGTGCAGCATGGTTGGTTAAATCGGTTGAATTTAAGGATGGACCTGCAGCAATTATGAAATCAATTAGCGATTTTAATCCTTCAGAAACCGCGTTATTAGATCAAAAAGACAAAACTAGAATTGGTGCAATTCAATATGATAGTACGGCAAGTATTCAATTATTAAAGAACGAAAATGATGCTGCAGCTTATCAATATAAATCTAGTACCAATCAGTTTGCAGTTTTTAGTGAGGTATTTTATGACGCAGGATGGAAAGCATTTATTGATGGAAAAGAAACTGCCATCTTGCAAACCAACTATGTATTAAGAGGAATGGAAATTCCTGCCGGTGAACATACCATTGAATTCAAGTTTGAACCAGCATCTTATGCTATCGGCTCTAAAGCTGCGGTAGGTTCATCTATTATTATTTGGTTGCTTTTATTAGGTGCTATTGTAACAGGGTTCAAAAAAACCAAAACTACATAATGCACCAAAAAAAGCCCAATGTATTGGGAATTGTTTCATTTAAAGTGTTCCCAGCTTTAATGGGAGGACAAAAATATATTGTTGACTATTATAGAGAACTAGCCAAGCAAACAAATGTTGTTTTAGCTGTTTCAAAAGATAATCAGGAAGCCGTTTTAACCGAAAAGGAGTTAAACGTGCTTCCTTTCTTATTTAATCATTGGTATGGAATTTTGAACCTCTTTTATTGTTTTAAATTGGTTCAAATTATCAAAAGAGAAAAAATTGATATCATCATTATTGATCATAGTTATTTTGGTTGGCTAGGTATTTTACTTCGATGGCTAACCGGTAAAAAACTGATTATTAAGTCTGCTAATTTAGAAGCTTTTCGATTTAGAGATATGGGCAGATGGGGGTGGCAAATCTATGAGGTTTATGAAAAGTGGGTACATCAAAAAGCAGATAGGAATTTTTTCATCTCCGATGAAGAGCGATTATATGCAATTGAACATTGGAGTGTAAATCCAACTATTTCATATACAGTTCAATATGGAGTTACCAAAGAAGAACCCTGTACACAATTAGAAAAAACAGAAAGTAGGAATACTATTTTAGCCCTTCATAAACTCCAAGCAAATACAAAATTATTTTTATTCAATGGAACCTTAGATTATATTCCCAATGAGGATGCGCTATATATTATATTAAATGAACTGGTGCCAAGACTTAATCAAGCAAAAATTGATTATAGAATTATCATTTGCGGGGTACAAATCAAACCGAATTGGGAGGCACAACTGTTGGCTTGTTCTACCATCATCTATAAAGGTTTTGTAGAAAATATTCAGCTATACAATCAAGGTACAGACTGTTTTATAAGTCCAATTACTTTAGGAGCTGGAGTAAAAACAAAAATAATAGATGCGATAGCCGCTAATCAAATGGTAATAGCTTGTAAAAAAAGCTGTGATGGCTTAAATCAATCAATGCTAAACAAACAACTTATCATTATTGATGATTACCATTGGGATGGATTTGCAAGCTCAATGGTGCAAATTTCAGCAACTAAAATACCGCAAACACCCATAGCATTTTATAAAGCATATAACTGGGCTAATATAGTTCGAGAATCCATTTTATATTTGC
>JBMLPQ010000199.1:0-1648 GCA_049242025.1 Sediminibacterium sp. | reverse complement strand
GTACGGCTTTAACGTGGGGCAGCAAGTAAATAAGGGTCATTATTCTGTTAACTATCTAATGGCAGATGCACAATAAACCCTAATTTTATTTGAACGATAGGCCAATGAAATTGATTTTATTGATTGTAATGGTGGTTTTTTACCTCTTTGCAGGTAGCTATCATTTCGTGAATCCAGGGTTTTATACGCCATTATTTCCTCCATACTTGGCCAAATGGGCATATTCTTTAAATATACTGGCAGGCATTGCAGAAATAGTATTGGCCATTGGCTTATGTTTTGCAACAACCAGACAATGGGCAGCTTACGGTATCATTGCCATGTTGATTGCCTTTATTCCCGCTCATATTTATATGATTCAGCTCGGGAACTTTAAAATAGGCAGTTTTCAAATGACTCCACTAATTGGCTGGGTTCGCTTATTGGTTTTGCAACCTTTATTGATGGCCTGGGCCTGGTATGTTAAAAATCTTTAATTCTATTTTATGCGTTTAATCAAATGGTTATTGGGTATTGTATTTTTATTGGGGCTTGTGTATTTGGTAGGCCCTAATCCATCTACCCCAGTTTATACTGCAACCCTTCCGACGATTCCTAGCAACCTTGCTGAGTTGGAGGCTACTATCCACTCAAACGAAAAAAAGCATAAGACCCGACCCAACAATGAAGCAAGAATTGTTTGGGCTAACGATAGTGTAAAACAGAAAACGCCTTACTCCATTGTGTACTTACATGGTTTCAGTGCTAGCCAAGAAGAAGGGAATCCGGTGCACCAAAATATTGCGAAAGCATTTGGTTGTAATTTATACTTAGCACGTTTGTCTGAACATGGCATTGACACTACTGATGCGTTGATTAATATGACCGCTGAAAGTTTATTTGAGTCTGCAAAAGAAGCCTATGCCATTGGCAAACAATTGGGTGAAAAAGTAATTTTAATGGGCACTTCAACTGGTGGCACATTGGCCTTACAATTAGCCGCGATGTATCCTGAGATTGCAGGCTTGGTTTTATATTCTCCCAATATTGCTATTAAAGATCCCAATGCTTGGCTATTGAATAACCCATGGGGATTACAGATTGCGCGTTTGGTAAAGGGCTCTAATTATATGGGCGTTACAAAAGACAACCCGCTTTACCCACAATACTGGAATACCAAGTATCGATTAGAAGCCACTGTACAATTAGAAGAACTATTAGAAACAACCATGACCAAGGAAAATTTTGCAAAAGTGAAACAACCTTTGTTGGTATTGTACTATTATAAAAATGAACAAGAACAAGACCCAGTAGTTAGTGTAGACGCTATGAAAAAAATGTTTGCAGAAGTAGGCACTTCAGCTGACAATAAAAAAATGGTCCCAATTCCTAATTCAGGAAACCATGTAATGGCTTCTCCTATTCAATCAAAAGATATTATTTCAGTAGAAAAAGAAACAGCAGCATTTCTAAATCAAGTATTACGATTAGGCAACAAATAAATATAGCTGTTGCAGATAAAAAGGGGGTTGATTTATATAATCTTTAAAATCAATAATAAATGATGGTTTAAATTTATTATTAGATTGAAATAATTTCTTAGCCATCTATGAGGATTATTTCAAAAGTAAAAAACAACGCTCCAATATTTATACTCTTGTTTTTTATT
>JBMLPQ010000198.1:0-13782 GCA_049242025.1 Sediminibacterium sp. | reverse complement strand
GAAAAAAATAGAAAATGGCAAATCACTCAGCTACAAAGAAAGACGTCAGACAAGCATCTAAGCGCCGTGACCGTAACCGTTACTATGGTAAAACTACCCGTAACGCAATCCGTGACTTAAAAACGAACGCAGAGAAAAAAGGATACGAAGAAAAACTTCCTGATGTTATTTCAATGATTGACAAATTAGCGAAGCGTGGAATTATCCACAAAAACAAAGCGGCTAATTTGAAAAGCAAATTAGTGAAGAAAGCAGCTGCACTAGCATAACTGCTCAATCTCTTAAAATATTTAAAGCCAATTGTTAGCAATTGGCTTTTTTTTATTTACGATGTCTCGCTTTCTTATCCTTTCACGGGAAGTTGCAACAGTAGTAAATTCCTATTATTATCGAGTGCATGATAATCTAATTTACCTTTATGAATTTGAACTATTCGATTTACAATAGGTAGTCCTAATCCAAAACCTTTCTTTTTTTGAACATTACTACCCCTGAAAAAAGGAACAAAGATTTTATCCTGTTCATCTTTATCTATTTGCATCCCAGTATTTTCAAATTTTATAGCAATATTTTGCTTATTGGTATTTAAGCTAATATTGATTGTTTTATCGTCCGAATACAAATAGGCATTTTTAAGTAAGTTCATAAATGCAGCCTTCAATAAAGATTCATTTCCCTTCACCATTAACTCAGCATCATCTAAAGGCATAGTGTCGAATGCTATTGCAGTTTTAACATCCGGGAAATTCTTGTTGAAATAAGCAACTGTATCAAAAAGCAATTCATCAATTCTTAAGTAAGGCCACTCATCCATGAACTCGATTTGCTCATTTTGAGAAATCAACAACAAAGCGTTGGTTAATTCAATTAAGTGTTGTTGATCTTCTTTTAAAGACATCAATACTTTTCGATATCCTGCAGCATCATAGTTACTATTTAAAGCAGCCTCCGTTTGAGAAAGCATAACAGCCAAAGGAGTCCTTAATTCATGAGAAGTTTGATGAACATAACTTTTTCTAAACTCAAAAGCATTTTTAAGCCGTTCTAACATGGCATTAAAATTCTGCGCGATAGTATTGATTTCATCTTTTGCAGGCTTCACGAAAATTCTTTCAGATAGGTTTAATTCATTGGTTCGCTTCATTTGATTACTTAACTCAACAATGGGTTTTATTGCCTGACCTACAAATAAAAAAGACATGATAGCAGTTAATAATAGGGATGCGCCAAAAACACCTGCTAAAATCAATTGCATTGTTTTTAATTTTTTAAACCCTATTCGATCATAAGCAATTGTAATTAAATACTGCTTTTCACTGGGTTTAAAGGTGATTACAATTTGATGATCATTCTTATCTGTCAATCGCATTACGCCCATTTTTCTTACCTGTGCATAATTGAATATCGGAAAATCAACTTTCGTATTCCTTCCAAGGCTAAAAATCAAAGAGCCTGTGGAATCTAGTAAATATAATCGCTCGTAAACCAAAGCAATTCTATGAATGCGCAAAACATCATCTTGGTTTACAACGGATGATTTTGATTTTAAATTAATATAAATACCATATAAGTCATTCCCTTCAGTTTGGACCCTATTATAATAATCATCCTGCCGATAAGTGGCATATAAAAAATAGATACTTGTAAAAGCAACCAGTAGAATAGCAGCCACAAAGCTGGTAAAAAGCAGTGCAAATCGAAGTTTTAAATTCATGCAATTACTTTATAAAATAACCAAAACCTGGTTTAGTATGAATGAGTTTTTTACTAAATGGTTTGTCAATTTTATTTCGAAGAAAGCTAATATAAACTTCAATGGTATTGGTTCCAGTATCAAAACTCAGATCCCATACTTTTTCTAAAATTTCTTGTTTAGATATAACTCTCTCGGGAGTTCTAACCAATAAGGTTAATAAGGTGAACTCTTTTGAAGTAAGATTAATTTGAATACCATTTCTATTTACACTTTTTAATTTGAAATCAATCTCCAAATCTTCGTAAACCAATTTCTCATGCTTTTCTATGGTATCTGTCCGCTTAAATAAAACCTTTAATCTCGCAAATAACTCATCAAAATGGAACGGCTTTACTAAATAATCATCTGCTCCAATATTAAATGCAGCTACTTTATCATGAATTTCTCCAACAGCTGTTAACATTACAATAGGCATATTGGCGCTTCTTTTTCTAAAATCGCTACAAAGTGCCATACCATTTTTTCCTGGCAAATTAATGTCTAGTAAAGCCATGGAATAATTGTTTTCCATGAACATTTTATCTGCTTGTAACCCATTATCCGCAACATCTACCTCATACCCAACCCTAGTTAATTCTGCTTGAATTGCTTTAGCCAATTTCACTTCATCCTCAGCCAATAATATTCTGTATTTTTTCTCCATTAGTCAATTTTTTTAACATTGCCCGCACCTACAATTTTCTGACTTACTTCTGCATTTCCTTTATAAAAAACATCGCCAGAACCCATGATTTTTATATCTAATGTAACATCTGCATATACTTTTACATTTCCATTACCAGCTATTTTTATCTTAGCATTTTCAGCCTTAAGCATTTCCGCATTGCAATCGCCGGTACCGGCAATATCAAAAGATGCACGCTGAGTTTCCCCTTGCAAATTCACATTTCCCGACCCTTTAATATCAACATCAACTTTAGGGGTATTTATATTTAAGTCAACATCACCTTGACCTGCAATATCTATTTTTAATTCGTTACCCCCAGTAAATTTACCACCCCCCATTACATTCCCAGATCCAGCTAAATGAATCCCAGTTAAAATGGGTGTTGTGATGGTGATTTTAATCCCGTGATCCGACTTAAGATTAAACTTAGGCTTGGTTTTAAACACTAATTCGCTGTTGCTTTCAGACATAATTATATAATTCTGTAAATTCTCATCTGTTTCAATAGCAACAGAAGTTGTTTTTCCAGGAACTAAAATAATATCAAAGTTCCCTTTAAGTACAATCTTCTCTGCTTTGGTTACTTTTCGATTCTCTGTGATGATATTTCCATCTCCATGGATAGATTTCCCCATCCAATTACAAGACATATTACAAGACACAAATACCATTGACAGTAAAATAGCAGCAAAAACCTTGCTTTTCATATTAAATAAATTATGTTTCACGAAAGGTAGCAAAAAACTCTATAAATATGGGAACAAGTAAAATTGAATTAACTTTGACCCCATGACAGAAAAAATACTGATTCTCGATTTTGGTAGTCAATATACCCAGTTAATAGCTCGTGCTGTACGTGAGGCGAATATTTATTGTGAAATCATCCCATTTCACAAAGAATTCAAAATTGACGAAACGCTAAAAGGGATTATTTTAAGTGGGTCTCCCTTTAGCGTAAATGAAGAAAAAGCCCCTTCGGTAGATATTGCTGCGTTTATTGCAAAACTACCTGTATTAGGGGTATGTTATGGAGCACAGTTAACTGCCAAGGTATTTGGAGGGATAGTAGACAAATCTAATAAAAGAGAATACGGTAGAGCGCAATTAGATATTCAACAAGAAGACCAACTTTTCAGCGGAATAAGCACAAAGTCGCAGGTTTGGATGAGCCATAGCGATTCAATTAAAAGTTTACCAGAAGGATTCTCCATTTTAGCAACAACTGAGAGCATCCCTGTTGCTGCATTCAAGAAAGACGGTACCAACAGCTATCCATTATATGGTTTTCAATTTCACCCAGAAGTTTATCACTCAACTGAAGGTAAAAAAATGATTAAAAACTTTTTGGTTGATATTTGTGGATGTAGCCAAAATTGGACGCCAGCTTCATTTGTAGAAGAAACGGTAGCTAGATTAAAGGAAGAAATTGGCGACAAGCAAGTTATCATGGCTTTAAGCGGCGGAGTAGACAGTACTGTTGCTGCAACATTAATTGCAAAAGCCATTGGACCAAGATTACACGGAATATTTGTAGACAACGGCGTATTAAGAAAAGACGAATTTGGACAAGTACTAGAAACCTACAATGCGATAGGATTAAATGTAAAAGGTGTTGACGCTAAAGAACTTTTTTATGCTGCGCTAAAAGATCAAACAGATCCTGAAGCCAAAAGAAAAGCAATTGGAAAATTATTTATTGACGTTTTTCAATCTGAAGCGCTTCAATTACAAAATATATCTTTTTTAGGTCAGGGTACCATTTATCCAGACGTAATTGAAAGTGTTAGTGTTCATGGTCCTTCACAAACCATTAAAAGCCACCATAACGTAGGAGGCTTGCCCGATACAATGCATTTATCTTTGGTTGAACCTTTAAGGTATTTGTTTAAAGATGAAGTTCGAAAAGTAGGGCTAGAATTGGGCATACCTGCGGATATGATCAACCGACACCCTTTTCCTGGCCCAGGATTAGCAATACGTATTTTAGGAGAAGTAAATGCAGAAAGAGTAGACTTATTGCAAAGAGCGGATGCCATTTTTATTAATGGATTAAAGCGGGCTGGATTATACACCCAGGTTTGGCAAGCTGGCACCATTTTGTTGCCTGTGAAAAGCGTAGGAGTAATGGGAGACGAAAGAACCTATGAATTCACGGTTGCACTAAGAGCTGTTACATCAGTGGATGGAATGACTGCAGACTGGGCTCATTTACCTTATGAATTCTTAGCTGATATCTCCAACGAAATTATCAATAACGTAAGAGGTATCAACCGAGTAGTTTATGATATCAGCAGCAAACCACCAGCAACAATTGAGTGGGAATAATCTAACTTAATAATAAGTGTGATGCGGTTAAATAAATATATAGTAAGCATATGGATGCTATTCATTAGCTACGGTTTATCAGCGCAGCAAACTGCTCCTTTAAAAATAGCCGTTTTTGCGCCTATATACTTAGACACCCTATTCAATGGTAGCAACTATACTTTAGGCAACAATAAGTTGCCAAAGAATATTTTACCTGGATTAGATTTTTACAACGGTGTACAATTGGCTGTTGATTCATTGAATGCAGAAGGTCAGTCTTTAACTATTTTATTTTTTGATAGTAAAAGCAGCTCAACATCTATCAAGCAATTATTGGCAAAAGAATCATTGCAGGATATTTCAATGATTATTGCTTCTTTTAATAATCGAAATGATATAAAACCCTTAGCAGATTTTGCACTAAATAAAGCCATACCATTAATTTCTATGACATACCCCAATGATGGGGGAATTAAAGGCAATCCTTACTTTGCTTTGGTTAATCCTACGCTCACAACGCATGTAGAAGGGCTTTTTAAATTTCTACAAAAAAACTATCCAACAGAACCTATTATTTATGTAAAAAAATCAGGAGGGTTAGAGGATATGATTGAGGAACTATTTTTAGAACTTAATAAAAAGACTCCCGCTTTACCGCTAAAAATTAGAACAATTAGTGCTACCGATAGCACCAATATTGCTTCTTTTAATACAATCATGGATAGCACCAAAACAAATATTATTTTTTGTGGCAGCTTAAATGAAAATTTTGGCATTAACCTAGTTAAATCTGCAGCAGCAAACAAAAGCTATAAATCAATACTAATTGGTATGCCCACTTGGGATGCCATCAAAGATTTAGGAAAAGGAACAGAAATAATTTATTCCACTCCTTACAATTACAATAGAACAGATAAGTTGGCACAGTATATTAATCAAAGCTATAGAAATAAAGTGGCTGGTAGACCATCGGATATGGTATTTAAAGGATTTGAAGCCATGTATCATTTTGGGAAATTATTGATTAAGCACCAAAAAAATATTGCAACCCAATTATCTGATAATAGCTTCAAACTTTTTAATGAATTCGATTTTGTTCCGGTAAAAAATAAAGGCGAAAACTTGCCAGCCTATTTAGAAAACAAAAGAATTTATTTTATCAAAAAAACAGATGGGGTAATTAAATCAATTCAGTAAACTGTTTCGTGTTGAAACTGTTACAATAGGTATGGCTGGCAATAAAGGAAATAAATCATACTTACCCCAAAAAAACTGTGCTACTTGTGGCAAGCCATTTACTTGGAGAAAGAAATGGGAAAAAAATTGGGCCGAAGTAAAATATTGCAGTGATAGATGCAGAAATTCAAATAAAGGAAATGCAAGCCAACAAGGGAAATGATATCATACATCAGTGGCTAAAACAACATCAACTGACTCCTTTCGAATTTCAGGAACAAGCTTGGCAAGCTATACTAAATGGCCAAAGTGGACTAATCAATGCACCCACTGGTTGTGGAAAAACCTACTCTGTTTTTTTAGGCGCACTAATGCAGTTTATACAATTCAATCCAACCAATTGGAAAACTAAAAATAATAATGGGCTGCAATTGCTTTGGATAACCCCGTTAAGAGCATTAGCCAAAGATATTGGCAGGGCAATGGAAGAAGTGATTGAGCAATTGGGGTTACAATGGAAGGTAGCAATAAGAAATGGGGACACTTCAACTTCCGATAGAGCAAAGCAAAAAAAGCAAATGCCTGAAGTACTCATCATTACTCCAGAAAGCCTGCATTTATTGTTAACACAAAAAAATTATCCAAATTATTTTAGTAGTTTAAAAATACTTGCAGTAGACGAATGGCATGAATTGATGGGTAGCAAACGAGGCGTTCAAACAGAACTAGCCATAAGCAGAATTACACATTGTACCAATGAATTACAAGTATGGGGCATTAGTGCTACTATTGGAAATTTAGCAGAATCAAAAAATGTTTTGTTGGCCCCCTTAAAAAAAGAAGGCATCATCATCAAAGCGGAAATTGATAAACCAATAGAAGTTCATACCATTATACCCGAAGAAATTGACCAATACCCTTGGGCAGGACATCTAGGAATTAAATTAGCGCATACCCTAATCCCCATCATTGCAGAAAGTAAAACCACCCTAATTTTTATCAATACCAGAGGGATGAGTGAAACCTGGTATCAAACATTACTGACCGTTGCACCAGAATTAGCAGGAGCAATAGCATTACATCATGGTAGTATAGAACAAGAATTAAGACTTTGGGTTGAAGATGCATTACATACTGAGAAGTTGAAAGCAGTAGTATGTACGGCTAGTTTAGATTTAGGAGTAGATTTTAGACCGGTAGATACCGTCATTCAAGTTGGATCACCTAAAGGCATTGCACGTTTCTTGCAAAGAGCAGGACGAAGTGGCCATAGACCAGGCGAGATCAGTAAAATCTATTTCCTACCTACGCATAGTTTAGAATTAGTAGAAGCTGCCGCTTTAAAATCAGCATTGGATGAAGGCATTGTAGAAAGTAAGACTCCCTTGCTACTCTGTTTTGACGTGTTGTTACAATACCTATGCACATTAGCAACAGGTGAAGGTTTTATGGCTAAAAAGGTGTACGAAGAAGTAAAGTCTACAAACTGTTTTGCTGATATGCAAGAACAAGAATGGCAAGAATTATTACAACATATTACAACCGGAGGCAATGCTTTACAAGCATATGATGATTATAGAAAAGTAGAAATCATTGAAGGTATTTATAAAATAACCAATAGAAGGATTGCTATGCGTCATCGAATGCATATTGGCACAATTGTAAGTGATGCAATGCTTAAAGTAAAGTTTTTAAGTGGAGGATATATTGGAGTAATCGAAGAATATTTTATCAGTAGATTATCACCTGGAGATGTGTTTACATTGGCAGGCAGGAACGTAGAATTAGTCATGATAAAAGAAATGACTGTGCTCGTAAAAAAATCAACAGCAAAAAAGTCTTTAATCCCAGCATGGATGGGAGGAAGAATGAGTTTGACCGCCAACTTAGGTGCAGTTTTAAGAAAAACTTTTTCAGCTGCATTAAGTTCTAGTGCAGGATTAGAACTTAAGAGCCTAGAACATCTTTTTTTACTTCAAAAACAGTTATCACATATTCCAAAACACCATGAATTATTGATTGAACAAATAGAAGATAAAGATGGATTTCATTTAATGGTTTATCCATTTGAAGGCAGGCAAGTACATGAGGCCCTGAGTGCAATTTTAGCTTATCGAATCTCACAAATTCAACCCATGAGTTTCTCCATTTCAATGAACGATTATGGATTTGAATTACTCAGTGATGCTCCAATACCGGTTGATGACAGCAATGTGAGGGAACTTTTCAGTTCCAATCATTTATTACAACATATTCAACAGAGTATTAACAATACTGAAATGGCTAAGCGAAAGTTCAGAGATATTGCCGTTATTGGAGGACTTATTTTTCAAGGTATGCCAGGAGAAAAAACCAAGGCAAGACATTTACAATCTTCTGCCTCCTTACTGTTCAAAGTATTTGAAGAATTTGATCCCAATAATATTTTATTAAGACAGGCTTATAATGAAGTACTAGAGCAACAAATGGATGAAGTAAGATTAAGATTAGCATTGCATAGAATTCAAGAGAGCGAAATCGTTTTGAAATTTCCTAAAAAACTAACTCCCCTCTCCTTCCCTATTGTGGTAGATGGATTAAATAGAAATAATCTTTCTTCGGAAAAATTAGAAGACCGCATTAAAAAGATGCAACAACAGTTATCTTAGTGGCAATGAATATTCCACTACTTCATATCATTCATGGCCAACATTTTTGGCTCTCGCCACAAAGAAGTGTTTACTGGGAAGAAGAAAAAACCATAATAGTTTCAGATACCCATTTTGGAAAGACAGGTCATTTTAGAAAAAGTGGTATTGCAGTACCACAGCAGGTTTACAAAGAAGATTTACAAAGATTTTTTAGTTTAGCAACCGAATTAAAACCTGAAAGAATTGTTGTAGTGGGCGATTTTTTTCACAGCTCAGCTAACGAAGAAATCAATTTATTCTTGAAATGGAAAAATGATTTCAACGGCTTACAAATTACTTTGGTAAAGGGGAATCACGATATTCTTGGGAATAGCTGGTATGAAAATGCCAACATACAAATAATTGACCAATTCTATACGATAGGACCATTTAGCTTTCAACACGACCCTGCGGAAGACCATCACAAACTAGATGGCAATGCATTTGTTTTTTCCGGACATATTCATCCAGGAATACAAATTAAAGGGACTGGCAAACAATCGCTTCGATTCCCTTGTTTTTATTTTACAAAAAATCAGTGCATACTACCTGCTTTTAGCAAGTTCAGTGGATTGGCCATTGTAAAGCCTAAAAAACAAGATCAGGTATATGCTATTACAAATGATTCTATTATTAAACTAGCATGATCAAAATTGCTTTTGACCCCATTTATGCACACCCATTGCCCGAGAACCATCGATTCCCGATGTTAAAATATCAATTGATACCCGAGCAATTGATGCATGAAGGAACCTATACTGCAAATCATTTTTTTGCTCCTAGCATTTGTGAAGAAGAAATTATTTTATACACCCACGATCAAGCCTACTTAAATAAACTTTTGAATCAACAATTAAGTCCTTCTGAACAAAGAAAAATAGGTTTCCCTCAATCACCAGAACTAACACAAAGAGAATTAATCATCACGCAAGGAACTATTGATGCTTGTTTATATGCATTAGAAACAGGCGTTGCACTCAATGTTGCTGGAGGTACACACCATGCTTTTGCAGACAGAGGCGAAGGATTTTGCTTATTGAACGATATGGCTGTAGCTGCAAACTATTTATTGCGCAAACAGATCAGTAAAAAAATATTGATCATCGATTTAGACGTACACCAAGGAAATGGAACAGCAAAACTGATGGAAAAAGAGGAAAGGGTTTTTACCTTCAGCATGCATGGAGCACATAATTACCCTTTTCACAAAGAACAATCTGATTTAGATATCGGCCTAAAAGATGGCACTACTGGTCAAGAATATTTAGCCATCTTATCGAATACGTTACCTAAACTTATTGAACAAGTAAAACCAGATTTTGCCTTTTACCTATCTGGTGTAGACGTTTTAAATACAGACAAATTTGGCAAGCTTCAAGTAAGTCTAGATGAGTGCAAACAAAGAGATCGAATAGTATTTGAACAGTTAAAGAAGCACCGTATACCTGTGACAGTGGCATTAGGCGGTGGCTATTCGCCAGATGTCAGAACTATAGTTGAAGCACATTGCAATACATTTAGATTAGCTGCCAACTTCTATGAATGAACTACCAACTAGTTAAGCTTCTTCTTAAGCGTACTTACTTGTTCTTGCAAATTATTTACCATTCCCGCCAATTGATTTACATCCCAAACAGGGGCTGCATTGGCTTTTTGTAAAATATATACGGCTTTCCAAATCTCTAAAACATCTTCTGCGCTAACGTTGTAAGGCTCGTATTGCGGATTATCACTGATTAAAGTGATTTTATTTTTTAAGCGGTTGTTCTTCATAACTCGCTTGTAAGCAACTCCTTCATTACGAGATAAAACCACGTAAGTATTACTATTTTTTAAATCATCAAGGTCTTCAACTTTCTCCCCCACAATCACACTTCCACTTGGCGTAGGCAACATAGAATCACCCATTATTTCAAATGCCCTGTACTGACCAGGAGCCAACATGGGTAATGTAAACGTATTTAGTTCATCAACAAACTCGGGATCTGCATATCCAGTCATGTACCCTGCAGCCGCTTTAACTGGAACAAAACGAATTTCATTGGACTCAGCAACCATTTTCAATTGACGTCTTCTGTCTAAATAAGACCCACCTGTGGTTTCAGACAAATCTTTAAATAGAAAATCTTCTAGCGTCAGCTTAAAAATACTGCAGACTTGCTCCATTACTTCTAATTTTGGCTCAGCTCTTTCTTCTTCATAAGCACCTACTAAAGAGCGCTTAATTTTTAACTTGTTAGCAAACTCCTCCTGGGTCCAGCCCCGCAGTTTGCGCAGATACCGTAAATTTTTTCCAGCGTTTGACATAACTAATACTTTTAGCGCAATTTACTAAAGTTTTTAGTTTTACCAAATTTATTTTCTTTTTTATTTTTTCCAGCCCATTCTAAAAAATGTTTGCAGTACTTTTCGGGTGTAATAAATGACCATGAAAAAAATCGCTTTTATTCTTTCCATTTGCATTTCACTCCATGCAATGGCACAACAAGCTGCACAATTTCCTGCAACGCTGATGATTACTCCCGAGAAATCGAACTTTGAAAAAACTTCATCGTATGCAGATGTCATGCAGTTTTTAAATACCATCAAAACCATGAGCCCGCTAATTCATGTTGGATCAATAGGAAAAAGCACATTGGGAAAAGAAATACCCTATGCTGTTTTAGCAAATCCTGCAGTGAATAGTCCTGAACAAGCCAAACAATCTGGGAAGCCGGTCGTATACATTCAAGGTAATATACATGGTGGTGAAGTGGAAGGCAAAGAAGTAAGCATGATGTTGATGCGAGATATTTTATTGGGAAATTTATCCGAATTACTCAGCAAACAAATCATCGTATTCGTGCCTATTTATAACACAGATGGGAACGACCAATTTGCTAAAGGATTAAGACCGTCTCAAGAAAATAGCCCACTAGAAACAGGTATCAGAGAAAATGGGCAAGGCCTCGACTTAAATAGAGATGGTATAAAGATGGAGACCCCAGAAACAAAAGCCATGGTAGCCAATATTTTGAATGCATGGGATCCACAAATGGTAGTAGACTTACATACCACCAATGGAACCTGGCATGGCTATGATTTAACTTGGGCGCCAGGATATTTATCTGCAGGAGAACCAGGCCCTTATCATTATACCAATAGCACCATCCTACCATTTATAACAGACCAAGTAAAGAAAAAAAATGATTTATTATTTGGACCATTTGGAGATTTCTCAACCAGAGAAGGATGGCCAGTAAAAAACTTTTATACTTACAATCATCATCCAAGATATATTATCAATCAAATTGGATTAAGAAATAGAATGTCGATTCTTAGTGAATCATTTGCACATGAACGTTTTTATCAACGCATCAATAGTACTTACCAATTTGTAAAAGAGATCTTATCTTTTTGCAATAACAATGCTGCGGAAATTATTCAAATAAACCAACAAGCAGAAAAAAACGCCATTGATAATGTACGCAACAATGCTGGGTTGGTTTCTAAGGGGGTAAGATTTAAAATGGTTCCTACACTAGAGGGCATTCGCAACTTTAGAACTTACGATTACATCCCTTTTAAAAAGGAAGATGGAAGTACCAGCATTGTTAAAACAGGCCGAATTACCCATATAGATAGAGTGAACTATTATGCCGATTTTAAAGACACGGTGAATGCTACTTTACCCAGAGGGTATATTATTCCAGCGGCAATGGACAGCATCGTTGAACATTTGAAAATGATGGGTGCAAAAGTAGAGAAGCTGGAGAAAAAAACGGAGTTCAAAGGAGAAGAGTTCATGATCGAAAAATTCACCAAAGCAACTAGAAAATTCGAAGGGCATCAAATGGCATCAGCGGAAGGAACTTTTGTTGCAAAAAATTTTACTGCTGAAAAAGGAGATTATATGGTAGACCTAGCTCAACCATTGGCCAACCTCATTTTTTATGCATTAGAACCCCAATCAGATGATGGTCTATTAACTTGGAATTTCTTTGATAATTATCTAAATACCAAAGGAATTAGCACCCAACCAGTAGCATACCCTGTGTTTAAATTTTTTAGCACAATTACAACAACGAAAAAGAAAAGATAGGCCCAAGCTTATCGTAACTTGCAGTATGGCAAAAGTTAAAGTAAAAACAAGCAAGAAGAAAGAAGAGCCGATTATATTGGTAACCAACGACGATGGATTTACTGCACCCGGCATTCATGCTTTGGTAGAATCAGTAAAAGGGTTAGGGAAGATTGTAGTAGTTGCTCCAGACAAACCTCAAAGTGGTATGGGACACGCAATTACTATTGGAGAGCCATTGCGCTTGCATAAAGTGCACAATTTTGGAGAAGTAGAAGCATATAGCTGCAGCGGCACCCCAGTAGATTGCGTTAAATTAGCCGTAGACAAAGTATTACATCGCAAACCAGATATCTGTATCAGTGGAATCAACCACGGAGCCAATCATTCTATTAATGTGATTTATTCAGGTACTATGAGTGCTGCTTTGGAAGCTTCTATTGAAAGTATTCCGAGTATTGGATTTAGTTTATTAGACTATAGTATAGAAGCGGATTTTGAAGGTGCTAAAAAATATGCCCGCATTATTGTAGAGCAATTATTAGCCAGCAAAAAATTAGATAAGCATGTATGCTTAAACGTGAATATCCCCAAAGTAAAAACAGAACTCATCAAAGGGATTAAAATTTGTTCTCAGGCTTATGCTAAGTACCAAGAGAAATTTGACGAACGAAAAGATCCACACGGTCGAAAATATTTTTGGCTAACTGGAGAGTTTGTCAATTTCGACAAGAGTAAGGAAAGTGATGTTTGGGCATTGAAGAACAATTATGTAAGTGTGGTACCCGTTCAATTTGACTTAACCAACTACGAATTAAAAAAGCAGTTGGAGAAAAACTGGAAATTCTAATGCTGTTGAATAAAAATCAATTGGGTTTTGGTTTGATATTGGGATTTATTGCTCCCATATTTGGCTTATTTGGCTACTACTATTGGAAGTTTAGCTTATTTACGTTGAATGAATTCTTTCAAGTATTGATGCTCCAAAAATCTTTGCTGAGTGGCATCATTAGCATTGCATTAATTGCCAATGCCATAGTATTCACTGTTTACATCAATAAGCAAAAAGATAAAACAGCCAAGGGAGTATTTATTGCAACCTGTGTGTATGCGTTGATCTCCCTTGGCTTTAAGTGGTTTGTTTAAT
>JBMLPQ010000197.1:0-4355 GCA_049242025.1 Sediminibacterium sp. | reverse complement strand
TTGATTATGGCATAGGATTGGATAGGTTTAATGGAACCAATCAATTAAGGGATGCTGCACGCTTCACCTTTATGCTTGGATTTGAACCTGAATAACCATAAAAAAATTAGGTATGAAAAAAATTTTTGTAACATTTACCACATTATTATTGCTTTCTACAGTTGCTGTAGCTCAACAGCGTTATGCCATTATTGATACAAAGTATATCTTGAGCAAAATTCCGGAATATCGAGATGCCGATAAGAAATTACAACTTGTAGGCGAACAGTGGCAAAAAGAGATTGATGATAAGCAAGCCATTCTAGATAAAATGTATAAGAATTATGAGGCTGAACAGGTAATGCTTACCGATGAGTTAAGAAAGAAGCGAGAGGACGAACTTTTTGTAAAGGAGAAAGAAATTCGTGATTTACAAAAAAAGCGTTTTGGATATGAGGGAGATTTGTTTAAAGAGCGCCAAAAATTAGTTAAACCAATTCAAGATAAAGTGTACAACGCTATTCAAAAAATAGCCGTAGCAAGGGTTTATGATTTTATCTTAGATAAAAGTGAAGGAATTACCGTTATATTTGCCGACCCTAAATTGGATAAATCCGATGAGGTTTTACGCGAATTGGGCATTAAAAATTAGTCAATCAAAAACAAACAATAAATTTCATTACAATGAAAAAATTTCTTCTAGTGTGTGTGGCTTTTGCAGCGGTTACACTTTTCTCTAACAGCGCAAGTGCACAAGTCAAGATTGGATACTTTGATGAGCAAGCTGCTCTTTCATTATTTCCTGGTATAGCTAAAATTGATACCTTATTGAATAGCTACAGAATTGATTCTTTACAAGAAGAATACAAGTACAATGTGTCAGATTTTCAGCGTAGAGACAGCATCTTCAAAAAAGATTCTGCAACTATGCCTGCTAAAGCTAGAGAAATGGCAACAAGAGAGTTATTACAATTGCGTTACAAATTAGTAAACTGGCAAGAGTATTCTCAGCAAATGGAACAAGCTAAATATGAAGAATTGATTTATCCTTTTAAAGCTAAGTTGTTTGAAGCAATTCAGGCTATCATTGCTGAGCAGAAATATACTTTAATTCTTAAATCTGATGCTTTAGCTCAACAATATATGCAACCAAATATTTTGGATAATGTTACTATTAGAGTAGCACAAAAACTTAAATTGCCTTTGCCTAAAGAAATTGAAGATGCTTGGAAAGCTGCATCTGGAAGCAGTGCTGCTCCAGCTAAGCCAGCTGCTAAGCCTGCAGGAAAAGGATAATTTTAATTTAAATATATTTTACAGCCTCTCTGATTTGTTTCAGAGAGGCTTTTTGTTTTTATCTTTAGCGTATGCATCAACCATCACCAATTGGCGTTTTTGATAGTGGATATGGCGGATTAACCATTTTGAAAGAATTGGTAAAGGAATTGCCTCATTATGATTACTTATACCTTGGAGATAATGCTCGAGCGCCATATGGCACCCGCTCTTTTGATACGGTTTATCAATACACGTTAGAAGCGGTTCAATGGTTTTTTAGTCAAGGATGTGAGTTAGTAGTCTTGGCTTGTAATACTGCTTCGGCCAAAGCCCTTCGTACCATACAGCAAAAGGATTTAGCTCAATTTGGCCCGAGTAAAAGGGTATTAGGGGTGATTAGACCCACTGCGGAAGTAATTGGCCGTTTCTCCGAATCAGGCCAGCTGGGTGTTTTAGCCACAAAGGGAACGGTTAACAGCGATAGTTATTTATTAGAAATTGCTCATTTTTTTCCTGAGATGACCGTGTTTCAACAAGCATGCCCTATGTGGGTGCCTTTGATTGAAAATGGAGAGCATGAAGGTGCAGGTGCAGACTATTTTGTAAAAGACAGTTTGAGCCAGTTAATGGGACAATCACCCGCGATTGACACTATTCTATTGGCATGTACCCATTATCCGTTGTTGATTCCTAAAATTGAAGCTAGCATACCCAAACATATTCAAGTGGTTTCACAGGGTGAAATTGTTGCCCAGAGTTTGGTCAATTACTTAGAACGCCACCCTGCGATGGCCGATAATTGCTCTAAAAATGGACATATAAGGTTCTGCACCACCGATTCAACTTCCGATTTTGATGAAAAAGGGGCAATTTTCTTCGGAAAATCATTGAAATCGGAGCATATAGTGTTGGGTCATTAACCTTTTTTACTTAATTTTGCCGTCCTTTCACAAGCGGCGGTATGGTGACTGCAGCAATGAAATGAAACCATATTTTAGGGTTAGTAAAAAAAGACATCAATGAAACGTACATTCCAACCACACAAGCGTCGTCGTAAAACCGTACACGGTTTCCGTAAGCGTATGGAGTCTGCTAATGGCCGTAAAGTACTGGCAAGCCGCAGAGCGAAAGGCCGCAAGAAACTTACTGTTTCTAGCGAAAAAGGATTAAAGTAATCCCCCTTTTGTAGGGCATGATCATAATAAGCTCCGTCTTTATGACGGAGCTTTTTTAGTTTTGTATACAATGACATCAAGCAATACTTATTCAAAGCAAGAAAAACTTAAGAGCAGAAAAGCCCTTGAACAACTATTTGCAAAGGGTAAGTCGTTTAGTGTGTTTCCGATTAAAGTGTTTTATACTGTTTCAGATGATTTAAATGGGGTGCATGCAGGGGTAGGCGTTAGTTCGCGCATTTTCAAAAAGGCCCATGACAGAAACAGGGTAAAAAGGTTGTTAAGGGAAGTTTATAGAACACAAAAGCAGCCACTTTATCTGGCGGTTGCCAATCATCAACAGCTCAATGTTTTCTTTCTATATATTGGTAAAGAGCTGCCCGTATTTTCAGAATTACAAGTAGCAATGGGAAAAACGTTAGAAAAATTGATTCGAAAAATAAATGAACCAACGCTAAATGTGCAGCAGCTGTAATAGAACCACTATACAAGAATACCAAAAAGGGAATGCTTTTTCAATCACGCGCATTCTTGGTTATCTGCTCATTCCTTTCATTAAAATTTACCAGTACATTATTTCACCAGTAATGGGACCTAAGTGTAGATTTATTCCCACCTGTTCTCAGTATGGAGAACAAGCATTGAAAAAATACGGCTTGTTTAAAGGCGGCTGGTTGTTTATCAAAAGGCTTAGTAAATGCAGACCTGGCGGAGATTCTGGCTGGGACCCCGTACCTTAAAGCTATTTTACTCAATCAAAAAAATTCTATCAACTTATTCAGCCGCAACAGTAAGTGCTTTTAGCTTAGTAATCATTTCTCTGATTTCTTTAATGCTATAAAAGCGATAAATTTCTGGATCTTTTCCGTCTATTTTTTCTGCAGAACGCATTTGATGATAAGGTCCTACAACTTGTGCTTGAGGGTTACTCGTGATGAAAGCAGCTTGGTTCGGAAGTATGAAAAAATTTCTATTTGCTGCAGAAACATTTTTCCCTTGACTTAATTGTTGCAATGAGTCAATTTTTTGTGAAAGACTTTCTTGAGTAATTACTTTTTGTGCTTGATTAGCGCTGGTATACTGCTGGTAACTTCCTATAATGGTATCATTTTTTACATTAATGATATACAAGCCATTTTCTTTTAATTGAACAGTAGCTTCACCAGCAGGGGTGTTTAATTTAAAACTGATATCAGCTTTATTTACCGCAACTAATTTTTCTTCATGACCTGCACCATCTTTTGCTTTTATTGTACCCGCGTTTAGGTCAACCGCTGCTTCTCCTTTGCTCATGATGATAATTGTTTTATCATTCCCTGCGCATGCGATTAATAAACTGCTGACTAAAAAAAAGGCGAGTAGGTTTTTCATAAAAGTTTATTTAAAAAAAATCACGCTGCAGTTATCTACAGCGTGATGTGAAATTACATGTTTTTATTTATTTAGCTGCTGTAAAACGCTCAGCAACTTTGTTCCAGTTTACAACATTCCAGAATGCAGCTAAATAATCTGCTCTGCGATTCTGGTATTTCAAATAATAAGCGTGTTCCCAAACATCAGCACCTAAAATAGGCATACCTTTTACTTCCGCAACATCCATTAAAGGATTGTCTTGGTTAGGAGTAGAACTTACTTCTAATTTGCCATCCTTTACAATCAGCCAAGCCCAACCGCTACCGAAGCGAGTCATACCTGCAGCTGCAAATTTTTCTTTGAATGAATCAAATGATCCAAAAGCAGCATCAATAGCTTCTGCTAAAGCGCCAGAAGGAGTGCCGCCTGCATTGGCAGATAAGCTCTCCCAGAAAAAAGTATGGTTCCAATGACCACCGCCATTGTTACGAACTGCAGGGCTAATGCTGCCAGCTGCTTTCACCAATTCTTCAATAGACTTGCCTTCGTTGGGGGTACCAGCAATGGCTT
>JBMLPQ010000196.1:0-1529 GCA_049242025.1 Sediminibacterium sp. | reverse complement strand
CTAAGCCTAAAGGCAAACGTCCTAGCTCTATTACTCAGTTGAGTGGAGGAGAAAAAACCTTGACCGCAACAGCATTGTTGTTTGCTATTTACCTAATTAAGCCAGCACCATTCTGTATTTTGGATGAGGTGGATGCGCCATTGGATGATGCCAACGTAGGGAAGTTTACTCAAATGATTAAGAAATTCAGTGATAATTCTCAGTTCATTATTGTAACCCACAATAAGCAAACCATGGGAGCTGTAGATGTGATTTACGGGGTAACCATGCAAGAGCCAGGAGTTAGTAAACTGGTCCCTGTAGATTTCAGGAGTTTGAACTAACTGTATAAAGATTACCTTTGCGCCTCCATTTTATGATTGGGGGCGCTTTTATTATATATATGAAGTACGAGAAAGAAATCAACAGAAGGAAAACATTTGCCATCATCTCTCACCCGGATGCAGGTAAAACTACTTTAACCGAGAAGTTATTGTTGTTTGGAGGTGCCATTCAAGTGGCAGGTGCGGTGAAGAGCAATAAAATTAAAAAGGGGGCTACTTCAGACTTTATGGAAATTGAACGCCAGAGAGGTATTTCTGTGGCCACTTCAGTAATGACTTTTGAGTACCAAAATATTTTGATCAATTTATTGGATACGCCCGGCCACAAAGACTTTGCGGAAGATACCTATCGTACCCTTACTGCTGTAGACAGTGTTATCTTGGTAATTGATAGCGTAAACGGGGTTGAAGCACAAACCCGAAGATTGATGGAAGTCTGCAGAATGCGAGACACACCGGTGATTGTGTTCATCAATAAAATGGACCGTGATGGAAAGAACAGATTCGACCTTTTAGAAGAAATTGAAAAAGAATTAGGAATATCCTTGCATCCAATGACTTGGCCCATCAATAGTGGTAAAGAGTTTAAGGGTGTATACAATTTAGACAATAAGAGCTTACGTTTATTTACAGCTAGTACCAAGGCAGATGAAGAAGACGTGATTGCCATTACCGATTTAGCCGATCCAGTATTGGATGCTAAAGTAGGGGCACGTGATGCCAATCAACTTAGAGAAGATGTAGAACTGATTGATGGGGTATATGGAGACTTAAATCCTGCGGATTACTTAAGTGGGTCTATTGCACCTGTATTCTTTGGATCTGCTGTCAATAATTTTGGCGTGAAGGAAATGCTAGACACTTTTATTAGAATTGCTCCAGTTCCTCGATCTCGTGAAACAACCACTCGAACCATTGAAGTAGGGGAAGAAAAATTCAGTGGGTTTATTTTTAAGATACATGCCAACCTAGATCCTAAGCATAGGGACCGTATTGCATTTATGCGGGTATGTAGTGGTAAGTTCGAGCGCAATAAATATTTTCACCATGTTCGTTTAGACAAAGACATGCGATTTAGTAATCCCTATAGCTTTATGGCTCGCTCTAAAGAAGTAGTGGAAGACGCTTATGCAGGAGATGTGGTGGGTTTATTTGATACGGGTAATTTTAAAATTGGCGATACCATGACGGAAGGAGAGAACTACT
>JBMLPQ010000195.1:0-6211 GCA_049242025.1 Sediminibacterium sp. | reverse complement strand
AAGTTAAAGCAAAGAAGGAAGCTGCTATGTTGGCTGAAATCAATAAAGTAATTGATGTATTGAAATCATCTCCTGTAAAAGTGGGTGCAAAAACTGGTACCAGTGGTAAGATCTTTGGTGCAGTTACTTCTTTACAAATTACTCGTGCTATCCGCGACCAAAAAGGTTACGAGATTGACCGTAAGCGTATCACTATTGTGGACGATGTAAAAGAGTTAGGAACTTACAAAGCTACTATCGACTTTGGCAACGGAAACAATACAGAGATTGAGTTTGAAGTAATAGAAGGTTAATCCACAAACGGATAAAATAGTAAATGCCCCGATTGCTCGGGGCATTTTTTTTGCCTTTATCCCCTCCGATAAATGCAAATCATTCATACATATTATTTAGTTGGCCTTATTGGCGGTAATACTTTATTTTTAAAATCAATTCCAGACCTTGGATTCGCTTCTTCGCTTGGAACTTTCTTTCCAAGTTTATTGATATACCACCACTCAGTACCTTTTTTTACCAAAGCTGCTTCTTTGTAAAAAGCACTTGCATGATCAAATTGGAAAGGAATAACCACTTTTCCAGCTTTATCTACAAATCCCCATTTACCTGCTTTCGCTAGATTAATTAAACCTTGAGAATAATAAGGATAAGAGGTTCTAAAATCGCCTTTGGGTTTCCCCTTAAACATTACTGAATCGTATTTGTACTCATCAAATCCAGATAAGGATAACCAAGCTTTACCGTTTTGATCATATAATGTCTTTGTTTTTCCATCCTCTACAACGACCATCTGTTTATCACCTGTTGAAGCAATATAGGAATACTTTATAGGAATGATTACAGCACCAGTATGACTTAGCATTCCCCATTTTCTTTGATCTACTTCGTCTTCTTTATCTAATTCATCTAACAATTCATCAAGATCTAAATCATCCAAATCGGGTTCTTCGGTAACATTCCCTTCAGCAACCGAATAGTTTCTACCTTCAAGCTCAATAGTTGAATACTTTAATGGAATAATCTCTTTTCCGTTATAATCTATCACTCCATATTTCGTGCTCTTATCCTTGGCATCAACAATAGACACTTTGTATGCTTGATTTGTATCAATCAAAGAAATAGAATTAAATTTTGGAGGGATTACCCATTTGCCAAAATTATCCATCACTCCCACTTGCCCACCATCATCCTTTTTTGCTTTTACAATCAGTCTCCCTTTTTTAAATAGCATAGGATAACGATAACTTCTTTTTTTAATTTCGTCTTCGTCATCAATCGTTCCGAATGGTATAATGGGCAACCCATTTAAATCAACTACTCCCCAACCTTTAGCATTTTTGGCATAAACCAATCCTTCTGAAACTCTATCTACATAATTATAAAGAAAAGGGAGAATTGTTTTGCCGGTTTGATCTATTAATCCCCAAAAACCATTCTCCGCTCTTGCAGAAAAATACATCATTGATTTATCCTTACTTACATTAATGGTATGCATAAGTGGAGGAATAATATTATTCAGTTGCAAATCGTACACTCCTGAACTCAAACTAGTTTGACTTGTAACCACAACCATATTATCATGAGTAGACGCATATTTTAATATAGGGTCTACCAATCTAAACCCATCTTTATCGATCAAACCATAATCGTATCCATATTGACCTTTAACGATTCCAAAAACTTCTGGTTGCTTAGATTTAGTGGGGGTGGGCTTTTCAGCAATAGGATGGTCAGACCTTGGGGTATAGCCAGCTTCTATTTTACCTTCAATTGTGCTATTTGGCAACCACTGTTGTATTTCAATTTTATCCATTGCAACATGCATGTTTCCAGTTGAATACAATCCAATATTTGCTGTAAAAGGTTGACCATTTAACTTGATCTGCTTTACAGATACATCATTTAAAAAAAATTGAAAATCGTCACTTTTTTTCTCAACAACTAATTGGTTGATATTATTATAACCTGTTTTGATTAAGGAAGATTTTACCCATCCGTTGGATATGCTATTTAACTTACCATCAATGACGGAACTAATGGTATAATATCCATTTGCGGCAATTCCAAATTGAATAAAATTATTTCCATCTTTTGCACTCAAAACAATTCCATACCCATAATCTTGAACTCCAGCTATTTGCATTATATCTGCTTTATACTTTGTATAAGCTTTACTATTCATTCCAAAAGCAAGGGTTACCCAACGATTACTGCTCCCTTTAAAATGTTTATTATTTACTTGAAAACTTCCATTTTCTAAAAAGTATAATAAAGAATCATTTTTTATTATATTTTTTTTAGTGCCGTGATTAAATCGATCGTCATCAAAGGAAGTGTTGACCACAGTAACAGCTTGTCCAAATGAATGAGTATATGAAAAACCACATAGCAGGAGTAGAAAAAAAAGTGTACGCATAAAGAATATTTAAAATAAAAATAGCTGTAGTCTATAATTGGAACAATACCGCATACGCGGTATTTTAATTGGCAAAAAATATTTGTCATTTTTTTGGAAAAAAGTTCCCAATTCATTAAAAACCCTATCTTTAACTGTCCAAATGCAGAAGTTCCAGGTCTCAGAACGTTTTTACGTAAATGGTTCAGGGTTTTTGGTTACTATTTTAGCTTTGGTTTTTTGATCACTTAATTTCTTAAAAATGAACATTTACGTTGGAAATCTGAACTGGAATATGTCTAGTGAAGACCTGCAAAATCTGTTTGCTCCCTATGGTGAAGTAAGCAGTGCCAAAATCGTTACCGACAAATTTAACAACGACCGTAGCAAAGGCTTTGGTTTCGTTGAAATGGCTGATGATGATGCAGCTCGCGCTGCTATCGCTGCTTTACATGACACTGATGTTATGGATCGCAAAATTGTTGTAAACGAATCAACACCTCGTCCTGAAGGCGAAAGAGGCGGCTTTAAGAAGAAGCCTTACGGTGGTGGCGGCGGCGGAAGTCGTGGCGGCTACGGCGGCGGCGGTGGTGGCAATCGCGGTGGCGGTGGATACGGTGGCGGTAATCGCGATCGTGGAAACGGCGGCGGCGGTGGATACAACAGATATTAATCTACTTAAACTACCGATTGATAAATCTCGTTCTGATTTCAGAACGAGATTTTTTTATTCCTATATTTAAGTATGAAACAACAAGTACAATTAAGTAGCCCAATTGCAGGCTGTATGCGATGGGGCAAATGGGGAGCTAATTTTTCTACATCTGCATACCGCACTATGATTGAGGAATGTTTGGAGATTGGCGTAAACAGCTTTGATCACGCAGATATTTATGGTGACTATACTACAGAAGAAGAATTTGGAGAGGCATTAAAAGAAGATAAAACATTACGGTCTCAAATAAAATTGATTACAAAGTGTGGCATTCAAATGGTAACGGAAAATAGACCCAACCACAATATAAAATCGTACAACACTGGTAAAAAACATATTATTCGTTCTGCTGAGCAATCGCTCAAAAATTTTGGTACAGACTACTTAGATGTACTATTAATTCATCGTCCTGATCCATTGATGAATCCTGAAGAAGTAGCTGAAGCAATACAGACTTTACAAAAACAAGGTAAAGTACATGCATTTGGAGTCTCTAATTTTCTTCCCCATCAAGTAAATATGTTGCGTAAATGGGTGCCCATTCAATATAATCAAATTGAATTATCCATTATCTATACAGCACCAATTTATAATGGAATTTTAGATAACTGTATTGAAAATGAAATCATCCCAATGGCTTGGGCGCCATTAGGTGGTGGTTTACTTACAGATGATTTACATCCACACTTTAGAAGCATTACACATGCAGCATCGTTGCTCGCAGAAAAATATGTAGCCGGATTAAATGAAATATTGATTGCTTGGCTAAATACCCATCCTTCAAAAATACTTCCTCTAATAGGAACCACTAAATCAGAAAGATTGGCTCAGGCAAAAAAAGCAGCTTCCATCAAACTAACCAGAGAAGACTGGTTCTTAATGATGAAAGCTGCAACAGGTGAAGATGTGGCTTAAAATTATTTAACAGCAATGGCTGCTATGCCTGGTAATACTTTTCCTTCAAAGTATTCTAGCATTGCACCACCTCCTGTACTAACATAGCTCACTTGATCTGCAAAACCAAACTGATTAACCGCAGCAACACTGTCTCCGCCTCCTACTAAACTAAATGCACCATTGGCTGTGGCTTCCGCTACAGCAACGGCAATCGCTTTGGTTCCTTGCTGAAATTTTTCCATTTCAAAAACACCCATTGGACCATTCCATAAAATGGTTTTAGAACTTTTGATGGTATTGGAAAAAGCTTCTGCAGCTTTCGGACCAATGTCTAACCCCATCCAACCATCGGGCACTTGATTGCTTTCTGCAACATGTGTATTTGCATCAGCGGCAAAATTATCTGCAACAATACTGTCTACTGGTAAATGAATATTTACACCCTTTGCTGCGGCTTTATTTAAAATATCTAATGCAGTACTTAATCGATCTTCTTCACATAAACTTTTTCCTATTTGACCTCCTTGGGCTTTCATAAATGTGTAAGCCATTCCTCCTCCAATAATAATATCCGTTGCTCGCTCTAATAAATTTTCAATAATCAAAATCTTATCACTCACTTTAGCACCACCAATAATTGCAGTGAATGGTTTTGCGGCTTTGTGTAAAACCAATTCAGCAGCCCTTACTTCACCTTCCATTAATAAGCCAAACATTTTATGCGCTGCAGTAAAATATTGTGCAATAACTGCAGTAGATGCATGTGCTCTATGTGCTGTTCCAAAAGCATCATTTACATAAACATCTCCTAGTTTACTTAGCTTTTCTGCAAATGCAGGATCTCCTTTTTCCTCTTCTTTATAAAACCGCAAATTTTCTAGCAACAAAACTTCGCCTGCTTTTAAATTTTCTGATTTATCGTAAGCTTCTTGTCCAATGCAATCATTGGCAAATTGTACCAATACTTCTTTATTCATTGCATTGCTCAGCAAAGCTTGTAAATGCCCTGTGATATGTATTAATGAACTTTTGGTTTCTGGCCCATCTTTAGGTCTACCCAAATGACTCATTAAAATTACAGCACCACCGTCTTGCAAAATTTTTACAATAGTAGGAACTGCAGCACGCATACGATTATCATCACCAATCTCGTAGGTTTGCTTATCTAAAGGCACATTAAAATCAACTCTAATAAGGGCTTTCTTTCCTGAAAAATTAAAAGCAACAAAAGGACTCGTCATAAAAAAAATATTTAAAGGCAATTTAACCAAAAAACAAAAGCCGTCCCGAAAAATCGAAACGGCTTTTAAAGCAATTATAAAATGATTACTTGCTGATTAAACCAGCAAAATAATGAACAGTTCTAACCAATTGACTTACATAACTCATTTCGTTATCATACCAACTAACGGTCTTCACTAATTGTGTTTCGCCAACAGTCATCACTTTAGTTTGAGTAGCATCAAATAAAGAACCAAAATGGGTTCCAATAATATCTGAACTTACAATTTCATCTTCGTTGTAACCAAAACTTTCATTTGCAGCAGCTTTCATTGCAGCATTGATTTCTTCAGCGGTTACTTTTTTACTTAATATAGTAGTTAACTCAGTTAAAGATCCAGTGATCGTTGGAACACGCTGCGCACTTCCATCTAACTTTCCTTTTAATTCTGGTAACACTAAACCAATTGCCTTTGCTGCACCTGTACTATTTGGTACAATATTAGCAGCAGCCGCTCTTGCTCTTCTTAAATCACCTTTAGGATGTGGAGCATCCAATGTATTTTGATCATTGGTATAAGCATGAATGGTGCTCATGATACCCGTTAAAATACCATATTGATCATTCAATACTTTAGCCATTGGAGCTAAGCAGTTGGTTGTACATGAAGCACAAGAGATAATGGTTTCAGAACCATCTAAGATGGTATGATTCACATTAAATACCACTGTTTTTAAATCGCCAGTAGCTGGAGCAGAAATAACTACTCTTTTAGCGCCTGCTTTAATATGTGCTTCTGCTTTGTCTTTATCGGTAAAGAATCCGGTTGATTCAATTACTACATCAACCTCATGTGCACCCCAAGGAATTTGAGCTGGATCGCGTTGTGCATATATTTTTACAGTCTCACCGTTTACTACAATTGAATCTTCTGTTGAAGTAACAGTTGCATCAAAACGTCCTTGTGCACTGTCGTATTTTAATA
>JBMLPQ010000194.1:0-10298 GCA_049242025.1 Sediminibacterium sp. | reverse complement strand
GCCATTAAATTTTTCATTACTTATTTACAGAAATACGGATTTAAACTATTTGGTTGGTACCGAGTAATTGTGGGAATGATCTTAATTATTCTTATCTTGACCGGACACTTGAAATAAATCGCATGTCCACACAAACTGCCTCCAAAAAAGTAATCAATGGTTGGGCAATGTACGATTGGGGCAATAGTGCTTACAATCTTGTCATTACTTCAACCATTTTTCCTGCCTATTACGAAGCCGTAACCGGAGATGGCAATGATCAAACCCTAAATGATACGGTAGTATTGTTTGGAAGAGAATTCGTAAATACCTCGTTATACAATTATGCTTTATCGATTGCTTTTATTGTAGTAGCGCTTATTACACCCATACTATCTTCAATTGCAGATTACAAAGGCAATAAGAAACAGTTTCTGTTTTTCTTTTGTACGCTGGGTAGTATTGCTTGTTCCGCTATGTATTTTTATGACAAGACCAACTTAGCATTTGGTTTGTCCTGTTTAATTATTGCATGCATCGGATTTTGGAGCAGCTTGGTTTTTTATAATTCTTTCTTACCAGAAATAGCCGCGCCGGAAGACCGCGATAAAGTGAGTGCAAAAGGTTTTGCCATGGGCTATACCGGCAGTATGATTTTACAAGTCATTTGTTTTGTATTTGTTTTATCGCCTGATAGTTTTGGAATTACCGTAGGTAAAGCATCACAACTTTCCTTTTTATTGGTAGGAATTTGGTGGTGGGGATTTGGGCAGTTTGCTTTAAAGCGTTTACCCAAATCGGTACCTGCAGGGGGCAGTAGATCATCTAAGCAAATTATTTCAGGTGGATACAAAGAGCTCAATAAAGTTTGGCAACAATTAAAGGAGCTACCTGTTTTAAGAAGATTCTTGTTTTCGTTCTTCTTTTACAATATGGGGGTGCAAACAGTGATGTTGGTGGCCACATTATATGGTAAAAGTGAATTGAATATTCCTACCATGAATTTAATTATTGCCATATTAATTATTCAATTGATTGCGATTCCTGGTGCATTTACGATTGCATGGCTCTCTAAGAAAACCAGCAATTTTACCGCGTTGATGATTACCATTATTTTATGGATTATACTTTGCGTGATCGGCTATTTATTACCTAGAGACGGCATCAACGAATTTTATGGCTTAGCTGTTTTAGTAGGTTTTATTATGGGCGGAATACAAGCATTAAGTAGAAGCACTTATGCCAAATTGATGCCAGAAACAACCGATACCACTTCTTATTTTAGCTTCTACGATGTTACAGAAAAAGTGTCTATAGTGGTAGGTATGTTTAGCTTTGGTTATATCAATGAAATATCTGGGTCTCAACGTAATTCAGTATTGGTTTTAGAAATATTTTTCATCATCGGTTTACTCATATTAATTTCTGCAAATAAATTGCAATCCAAAAAATAGTCCAATGAAATTGCATAGCATCAATCATAGTTTTTTTAAATTGGATGGAGGGGCCATGTATGGCGTTGTTCCAAAATCTTTGTGGAACAAACTCAATCCTGCCGACGAAAATAATTTATGCAACTGGGCACTTAGAAGTTTATTGATTCAAGATGAGGAAAAACTTATTTTGATTGACACTGGTATGGGCTTTAAACAAGATGCCAATTTTTTTGGGCATTACGGCATGAGCGAAACGATTGAGCTAGATACCGAATTGAACCGTTTAGGCTTTACTAGAAATGATATTACCGATGTGTTTCATACCCACTTACATTTTGATCATTGCGGCGGGAGTATTGAAAGAGTGAACGACCAATTGGTTCCCTATTTTCGGAATGCAACTTATTGGAGTAACCCCATTCATTGGGATTGGGCGGTGAATCCGAATGATCGTGAGAAAGCCTCGTTTTTAAAAGACAATATTTTACCTATCCAAGCAAGTGGTCAATTAAAAATGATTGACGCTCCTATTAATGAGTTTACACCAAATGGACTTTTAGAACAAGTTCCTTTCACTGAGCATATCAGCATTCGTTTTGTAAATGGGCATACTAAAAGCATGATGCTGCCACAAATCAATTACAATGGAAAAACCATTGTATATATGGCCGATTTATTACCTTCTGCTTCTCATATTCCATTGCCTTATATCATGGGCTATGATATGTTTCCCTTAACCACTTTAAAAGAGAAAAAAACATTCTTACAAGAAGCCGCGGAGCAAGGATATATTTTATTTTTTGAGCACGACCCAACTATTGAGTGTTGCACAGTTCATCAAACAGAAAAAGGTATTCGAATGAACCAAGCACTTCGTTTATCAGACTTATGATGATTAAATAAAGGGAATGATTATTGGTGGACCAATTCATCCTATTGAACCCGATTATCTTTTTGAAATCATTGAACTAAAGGGATAACGCAGGTTTTTGTATCCCATCATGTCTACTTTTACACTGCCTACTACAATAGGGCTTTCAATTCTGAGGGGAACATGATTGGCATCATCACTCACCCAAACAGTCATTTTTTCACCACCTTCAAATAAAGTTCCTTTAACCAATAGTGGTTTGAATTTAATGGCATTGAATTTACCAAAGCGGGTTTTGATGGTTTCTCTACCCAAATACTTTATGTATAAATTATAGACTTCATTGTCTAAAAACATCGTAAACGGAATACGATCTTCAGGCTTGTATTTTTCAAAATCAATATTCCGCGCATAATATATTGCGCTCAATACATCCTGTACACAATTGGGTACTTTAACCGTTCCTTTCTCACTGGTAGCAGTATTGGCAGTTCTATTGAAAGTTACATTTTCATTAATCTTGTATCCACCTTCATCAACATTTCGAATAAACTTAAGCGGTTGCAAGTTTGCCGTATCAATATAACTCTCGTATTTGTCTCTTACTTTAAAAATCCAATCATAACTGCTATTGGAATTACCTGCACCCACTAAATGATATACCGGTTGATTATTCATTTTTTCTGCATTCGCAGTAAATGTTGCATTTCCTGCATTTACATATAAACCGATAACGTTGTAAAAAACAGTAAATGAAATTTGTTCGCCACTTTGAAACGCATAGTTTCTGATTCCACAGAAATCATCTCCTGCAGAAAGTGACTTTACTAAAATCACTAATAAAACAGCAATAACTATTCTTTTAAAAATCATGTTGCTTTTTTCTAAAAATTTGTATCCCTAATATAAACAATGTACCGGCAATTGCTGGTAAGACTAAGTTAATAAACCAGATTCCTGCCGCAGTAGCAATAATTCCAATTGAGTTCGCATTAACCAAGCCTAGTAACAATAGACTTAATTTACCTCTTATTCCTAGCTCTGCCAAAGCAATAGTTGGTATTACCCCGAGAATTAAAAACATTACTCCTATTAATGCAAAAGCATCCAACCAAAAAACAGCAACCTCAAAAACTTGCAACATCAAAAAATATTGAAGTAAAAAAACACAATATCGAAGAAATGAAAGTGTTATTAAACGAATGAGCTGGTTCAAACTAAATTCTTCTAATTTTTCAAAATAGTACTTGTATTTATTGATGAAGGGTATTTTTTTGAAAAGGTTGATTAAGCCGGCTAATTTGAAATATGCCAAGGCAAAAAGAAAAACTCCTGCCGATATTAAATAAATCAATATATCAAGCCAGAATAAAGAAAGTCCTTCAATTTGGCGTTGATCATTAAGGATATCCCATCGCATATAATACATTGCAAAAGAGCCTAAAGCAAAAGTGACAATGATTTGAGCCATATTTCCAACAATAGAGAGCGCCATTCCCCTTATCCTATTACCATCATTTAAAAAAGCAGCTCGAGCAGCTGGTTCACCTAGCCGGTTAATCGTATTAAAGCCCATTGCCTGACCAGCCAATACAGATTTGAATGCATACGGAAATGAAATATGTTGAATTCCCGCTACTTGTATTTTCCATTTCTGAGCTTCCAGCCCCCAATTGATCAACATTAAAATGAATACAAGCAGTATCATCCAATTTTTAGGCCCAATGATTGCTTCTACAATGATTTGCCATGATGTTTTAAAATCCGTTTGATGCTCAATTTGCTCGTAAATAGACCAAGATAACCAGATGAACAAAATTGGTCCAATTAAATAATTCAGCAACAGTTTAGTACGTTTTGTCAATCGGTTCTTTTTGTAAAGGTATGCTTGTATTTGATTTGCCAATAATGCCTATTTTCACTCAAGAATGAAATACGACTCAGTTATTTTAGGGATTGATCCAGGAACTCAATTATTGGGATATGCATTATTGGGCATTCGCAAAGGGAAACCCGAACTAATTGCGATGGACACATTAAAGCTTACCAAGGAAAAAGATATTTATGCCAGACTTGAAATTATTTATAGAACCATTGCAGGATTAATCACACAGTACAAGCCCAACAGTTTTGCTATTGAAGCCCCTTTTTTTGGAAAAAACGTACAAAGTATGCTAAAGCTTGGTAGAGCACAGGGGGTAGCCATTGCAGCGTCTATGCAATCTCAAATTCCTGTGACTGAATATGCCCCTAAAAAAGTAAAACAATCCATCACCGGCAACGGTAATGCAGACAAGGACCAGGTTTGGAAAATGCTTCAATTAACCCTAAACATCGAAAAAAAGCCAGTCTATTTTGATGCAACCGATGCACTAGCAGTTGCACTTTGTCATTTTTATCAAAGCAATAGTCCATTGGCAGTAAAAGGCAAAGCGCTGAAAGGCTGGGGCGATTTTATCGCAAAAAATGAAGGAAGGGTGAGGAAGTAATTTATTAATTCAGTTCAGACAGAATACTTTGCTGCACCAACCGCAGTTCCTCTTGGCTCAATGATAATTTACCTCTAGTAAAATTCAAGTCATCGGCGCTGTTAATGGGAACAAGGTGCATATGTGCATGCGGCACTTCTAATCCCACCACACTGATACCACAACGATTACAAGGAAAGGCTTTTTCTATTGCCTTGGCAATCGGTTTTGCAAATAGCAACATTTGAGTAAGGTAATCATCGGGCAAATCAAAAAAATGATCAACTTCAACTTTTGGTATCACCAATACATGACCTTTTACCAAAGGAAAAATGTCTAAGAATGCAAAGAACTGTTCGTTCTCTGCAATCTTATAACAAGGTATTTCTCCGGCAATAATTTTTGAGAAAATAGTCATGGAAAATGATTAAACGGTGATTTCTTCCACCCTGAATTTAATGATGCCATTGGGTGCTTGCACTTCAGCCACTTCGCCTCTAACTTTACCCAACAAGCCCTTTCCAATTGGTGATGATGCAGAAATTTTACCCAACTTAAGATCAGCTTCCTTTTCACCAACTATTTGATAAGTAACAGTTTTTTTGGTAGCCATATTCGTGATGGTTACTTTAGTTAAAATGGTTACTTTACTTGTATCAATTGTACTAGTATCTACAATTTTTGCATTTGCTATTGCACCTTCCAATTGTTTGATTTTTGCTTCTAGCATTCCTTGCGCCTCTTTAGCAGCATCGTATTCTGCATTCTCTTTTAAATCACCTTTCTCTCTTGCCTCAGCAATTGCTTTAGAAGCAGCAGGACGGTCAACAGATTTCATTTTCTGCAATTCCTCGCGCATCTTATCGAAAGTCTCTTTCGTAACATACATATTGGTTTCACTCATAGTACCCGGCTTTAAGATTGGTAAAAAAAAATACAACGCCACATTTGACTGCGGCGTTGCATATCTACAAATATAAAAAAATCTTTCCGTATAGCATTATTTATTGGGGGAGAATAAAAATTTGGTCGGAAATAAAAAGAGTCTATATTTGTAGTGTACTACTACACTAATACACTGTATATGATTCAATTTTCTGATATCTACTTTGGGTACTCAAATGCCAAACCCCTTTATTCGGCGCTTAACTTGAGCATGCAAGCAGGAAGTATTTATGGTTTACTAGGGAAAAACGGAGCTGGTAAATCAACCCTTCTTAAAATAATGGCCGGTTTGGTTTATCCTCAAAAAGGACAGATTGAGGTATTAGGGGCCAATCCAATTAAAAGGCAACCTTCCTTTTTGGAGCAAGTATTTTTTATTCCAGAAGAAATAGATACACCCAATATTGATGTGCTCGATTTTGCTGCAGAGCATCTACCCTTTTACCCAAAGTTCAATTTTGAACAGTTTAAAAACCATTTGGCTGAACTTGAAGTACCATTAACGAATTTAAACGCAATGAGTTTCGGGCAAAAGAAAAAAGTATGGATTGCATTGGGTCTTGCGGCTAATACTGCCCTCTTAATTTTAGATGAACCAACCAACGGATTAGATATACCTTCTAAAAGAAAATTGCGCAAAATAATGGCTGCCAATATTCATGATGAAAGATGCATCGTTATAAGTACCCACCAGGTAAGAGATTTAGATAGTTTAATTGATCGGATACTTTTGGTAGATGAAGGTGAAGTAATTGCCAATGCTGGCACGGATGAAATTACTGACAAATTAGTGTTTAAGCAAGTAGGTAATCAGGAATATTTAGAAGAGCCACTATATGCCGAAGATAATTTGATGGGGCAATTAGTGGTACTGAAAAGAAGTGAAGAGGAGCCTGCAACAAGAATGGATATTGAACTTTTTTTTAATGCAAGCATTGCTAATAAAAAAGCATTTAAACAACTATTCAAAAACTAATCATGAATAATCATTTTAGCTTCCTGAGATACTGTTTATTATTAAGGAAATACTTAAAAGAAAATAGTAAAAGTTTTATACTGATTTTGATTGCAGGCTTTGGCATTATTTTTCTAGTTTATGGTATAATGATCGTATCTAGTTTTCACAGTTCCTTCCCTGAAGGCAGTAGAAAAATAGTTTTTACTGCAGGGCTCTTATTTGGGGGAACCTTATTCTCTGCTAGCTTTTATAGTTTTTTTAGTACCCAAGCCAAAGGCATTCAATACTTACTGCTTCCTGCAACGAATGGAGAAAAACTATTAATCGGTTTTTTCTTTACCCAAATAGTTTATCTCAGTATTTATTTACTTGGCTTTATGGGAATTGATTTTCTACTTTGCAATATTTACAACAAGTTTGTTGCAATACCAGACTGGGTTCATGAATGGGAATTACAATATTTTAAAGCCAAGTATATTTATGCATCCGATACTTTACTACTAAAGGAAATGATTGTTATTTATTTTATTCTTACTAGCATCGCACATTTTGGATCACTCAGTTTCACCAAAAATGCATATGTTAAAACATCGATTATTTTTATTGTTTTACTTGTTGGGGTAATCTACATTAACAACAAAATGTTGATAATGATCATTCCTGAAGAAATAATGCCACACGGTAAATATTTTCAGGATTCATTTAGAATAGGACCTACAAAAACGCCCACTGGAATTATTGCATTACCGGAGAGTTGGCAAACAACAGTTATATGGTTTATCCCAATCTTTTTATATATCAGTTTTTGGACAGCCAGTTATTTTAAACTGAAAGAGAAACAAGTATAATATTAATAGTAGCAAATGAATTTTAGTTCGAATAAAGCCATTTATATACAAATTGCAGATTTGATTTGCGAGAAAATTCTTTTGCAAGAATTTAAGCAAGACGAGCGTATACCCTCTGTTAGAGAATTGGCGATTGATTTAGAAGTGAACCCCAATACTGTAATGCGCACTTACGAATACCTTCAAAGCTTAGATATAATTACCAATAAGAGAGGAGTTGGTTTTTTTGTTAGCAATGAAGGGATTAAAAAGGCATCAGATTATCGGAAAGCTGAATTTATGGAACAAGAACTTCCTGCATTATTAAAAACAATGGCTTTATTGAAAATTGAATTAAGCGAATTAGACGAACTATTTAGAGCTTACTTTCAAAATATTAAAAAGAGTAACCCATGAAAAAAAGCACCATCGCCTTATTGATAGCCATTGCTGGTTTATTTCTCTGCTTCACTGTAGTGAACTTTAAACTAAAAGCGGAATATACCGCCGGGCATATACAATCCCCTATGAAAACGAATATTCTGCCTCCATTTCATCATATAAAGGAGATCAATCAATCACCCGGCAAAGAGAATGTTTACCAACGAAACATACTAGTTCTTCAGCAAAAAGATTCAAGCGCATTGGTGCATGATTATTACAATCCTGTAGGTGTAAATTATTTTGTACAAAACGATACCCTTTTTATTTCACCCGATTCAACTTTTACCGGATCTGATTATAACATTATAATTTATTGTAAGAATTTACAGTCTTTAGATGCTAGTAGATCGTTCATTAGGTTATTCAATTATGTTGCAGATAGTATTTCACTTACTACTAGTGCTAATGCTGGTATTTCTTGCGAGCATATTAAAACTAATTATATAAAAATGAATATAAAAGAAGAATCCTCCATATTTGTAACCGCCGCTGATACCCTTAAAAAAGCCGATATATATATTCAAAACAATGGCTTACTAAATGCAGACAATGTATACTTCAAAGAGAAAAACCTAACTATAAAAAATAATGGTTCTATCAGAGCATCTGGGCAATCACTGAAAAATTTTGGCGTAATTACTAATAATCGCAATTAAAATCCTAGTTTTTGTAAGACCACTTCAGCCATTTTAAAATAAGCTTCATGACTATAGCCAGCTATATGTGGAGTAATTACTACATTGGGCAGTGCAATCAAACTTAGCAATTCGGCTTGTTCTTGCTCATTGTAGTTGCGCAGTTGTTCATTTTCTAGCACATCTAGTCCAGCTGCTCTTATCTTTTTTGTTTCTAATGCATTAATTAGGGCTGTTGTATTGGTCACTTTACCTCTACAAGTGGATATAAAATAAGGTTGACGCTGCAGACAATTAAAAAATTCATCCCCAGCAAAATGTTTGGTTTCAGCAGTTAGGGGGAGATGAAGGCTGATGACTTCTGCTTCAGCCGCTATTGCTTCAATAGTGGACTCCTGAACGTATTCAAAGCCAAAACCTGTTTTATATTTATCAACCGCAAGCACTTTTACATTAAAGGGTTGTAGTAAACGAGCAAAAGCAGACCCTGTATTTCCAAATCCAATGATCCCAACTGTTTTACCTGTTAATTCATCCGCACGATTTTCATCTCTTAACCAAAGGCCTTTTTTAATTTCATCATAGCTACTACTGATTCTATTCATTAGATTCAGCAACAATCCCAATGTGTGTTCAGCCACCGCATTGCGATTACCTTCAGGGCTACTTTCGCATTGAATCCCTTTGCTTTCTGCATAAGCAACATCAATCAATTCCATACCACTGCCTAATCTACCAATCCACTTCAAATTGGGGGCGGCATCAATTATTTCGCGATCTATTTTTAATCGAGTGGTTACAATCAACCCAACTGTATCTGTAATTAAATATTTTAATTCCTCGTATGTAATTGCAGGTTGATAAATAACATTAAACTGTTTTGCCTTTAATGTATCAATTAAATATGGATGAACTTTTGCAGTAACAATTACTTTCATATTAATTCCTTTATCCCATTTTAAAAGTAAGGGCAGCAAACTCTTCTACCGTAAGCTGTTCAGCCCTTTTTGTAAATATTTCTTCTTGCAAAACAGCTGCATCAAAAAATGGTTTCATTGGATTTCGCAACATTTTTCTTCTTTGCCCAAATGCTGCTTTTACTAAAGTGAAAAATGCTTTTTCTGATCTTACTTCAACAGGGGTTTCTTTTCGCTTTAATCGGATAACCCCACTCATTACTTTAGGTGGTGGATTAAAACTTTCTGGGGGCACATCAAATAAATATTCTACTTCATAAAATGCTTGAACCAATACACTTAAAATGCCATACACTTTGGTATGGGGCTTCGATACTATTCTTTCTGCTACTTCTTTTTGAAACATCCCAATCATCACTGGAGCCTGCTCTTTCCATTCTAATAATCGAAATACAATTTGTGTAGATATATTATATGGAAAGTTACCAACCAATGTAAACTGGTTTTGGAATGGTACGGGAATATCTAAAATGCTACCCTCAATAATTGCTTCTGCTAAAACAGGGTATTGTAGTTTTAAGTAGGTTACTTTTTCATTATCCAGCTCTACAGCTTTAAAATGTTTGATGGGAAGTTTTAACAAATGCTTGGTTAAAGCACCAGCACCTGGGCCTACTTCGAGTACTTGTGTTAAATCGGCTTCTTGCACAGCAGTAACAATTTGCTTACAGATGGCTTCATTAGTTAGGAAATGCTGACCCAGCGACTTTTTGAGCGTATATTGCATGACTGCAAAAGTAGTATTTTAGCACCCTAAA
>JBMLPQ010000193.1:0-12093 GCA_049242025.1 Sediminibacterium sp. | reverse complement strand
GCTGCAGATATGATTAAGTAATTCAAAAAAATTAAGCAATGAATCAGCAAAATAGTCAAATCAATCGCAGAAACTTTTTACGTTTAACCGGATTAACTGGTGCGGGTTTAGTAATGGGACTAGGCGTAAAAGCCGATGGTGTTTCAGTAATTGAAAATTTAGGAACTTCAACAGCCGCTTTTGAATTATCGCCATTGGTGATGATAGATCAAACAGGGCTTGTGACCATTTTTAATACTAAGCCTGAGATTGGTCAAGGTACCTACCAATCTATTCCTGCATTAATAGCAGAAGAATTGGAAGTGGCGATGGATAAAATAGTGATCAAACAAACTGGCGGAGAAAAAAAATACGGTCCTGCACAATTTGTAGGGGGGAGTTCTTCCGTAAGAACCAACTATACCAATTTGCGTAAAGTAGGTGCCGCTGCTAAAGAGATGTTGGTTAAAGCTGCAAGTAATAGTTGGAACGTTCCTGTTACGGAATGTTATGCTGAAAATGCTACAGTTATTCATCAACCTTCTGGAAAAAAAATGGGCTATGGTGAATTGGCAGAAGCGGCTTCTAAATTAGAAGCGCCCAAAAATCCTACCCTAAAAGAAGCAAAAAATTTTAAAATATTGGGTAAGTCTGCTCCAAGACCAGATGTGCCAATGAAAGTAAATGGAACAGCTAAATTTGGAATTGATGCCAGTGTTCCAGGAATGGTATACGCTTCTATTGAGCGCTGCAAAGTGTTTGGAAGTAAATTGGTAAGCTTTGATGCAACTGCTGCTAAAAAAGTAAAAGGAGTAATTGCGGTAGAAACTTGTGAACGTATTCACGGAATTTATAAATCGGAAGGTGTTGCAGTAATTGCAGAAAATTACTGGGCAGCTGTGCAAGGAAGAAAGGCATTAGTAGTTAAATGGGATCATCAAGGTAATGATGCTTTTAATTCAAAGGATTATGAGCAAAGTTTAAGAGAAGCTGCTAAAAAGGACGGAGCTATAGAACACCAACAAGGTAATTTTGATAAGGCTTTTGCAGAAGCACCTACACAACTAACAGCATTCTATGAAACACCAGTTGTTTCCCATTCTCCCATAGAACCTATGAACTGTTTAGCCAGTTGGCAAGAAGGAAACAAATTAGAAATTTGGACTTCAACGCAAGTGCCTGGAAGTGTTGTAAATGATTTTTCTAAAACTTATGGCGTAAAGCAAGAGGATTTTAAATTGAATGTATTGTTTAACGGAGGAGGCTTTGGAAGAAGATTGTATCCTGATTATATACATGAAGCAGTTCAACTGAGTAAGAAAGTGGGTAAGCCAGTGAAATCAATTTGGAGCAGAGAAGACGATACCCAACAGGGTCCATTTAGGCCCTTAACTTTTTCAGCAATGAAGGGCGCTTTGGATGCTAATGGTAAAGCCATTGCATTTCAACATAAAGTAATTTCTCCTACATTAGATATGAAGAAGGATTATGATGTTACCAAAGCAGATGGTACCATGACCGAAGGAATCAGTGAACAGAAATATGAAATTGAGCATATGAAGAATTCCTATGTTCATCATTATGTGCATATTCCTTTGGCTGCTTGGAGAGCGGTAACCAGCACTACATTGGCTTTCTCTCATGAATGTTTCTTAGATGAAATGGCCGTTGCAGCAAAAAAAGATCCTATGGCATTTCGTTTAGAAATGCTTACTAAGGAATCTGATACCAAACAAATATTAAATAAATTAAAAGAAGTATCAAATTGGGATAAAAAGCTACCAGCAGGTTGGGGTAGAGGTGTTGCGCAGTACGAATTTTTTGCTGGTCAAGCAGGTTTTGTAATTGAAGTATCCAAAAAAGGAACAGGTGTCAAAATTGAAAAAGTATATGCTGTAATTGATCTTGGCACAGTGGTAAACCCAGACAATACTCGTGCGCAAGTAGAAGGTTCAGCAGTAATGGCTTTAACCGCTGCAATTAAAGGAGGAATTACTTTTGATAAAGGAGCAACCGTTCAATCTAATTTCCATAATAATCCATTGGTTCGCATTAATGAAATGCCAAAAGTAGAAGTTCATATTTTGGCTAATGGTGGAAGTAAAATTAAAGGTGTAGGAGAGCCTGGTTTGCCGCCATTTGCGCCTGCACTTTGTAATGCTATTTTTGCTGCAACAGGTAAAAGAATTAGAAGACTACCTTTTGACATCAATAAAATTGTATAAGCATGAAAAGATGGATGGTTGTTTGTGGTTTATTGGTTTTTGTGTTTGGTGCTGTTGCGTTTGTTCAACCAAACAATATGGCTAAAAGTATTGCCAATGGAAAGAATGTTTATACCAATAATTGCATGAACTGTCATATGGAAGATGGGAAGGGTCTGGAAAGCGCATTTCCTCCAATTGCAAAGTCTGACTTTTTAAAACGTCCAACTAAAGACCTGATCAATGTTGTTTTAAAAGGGCAATCGGGAGAAATAAAAGTAAATGGCGTGTTGTATAATGGGATAATGCCTGCACAAGATTACTTATCAGATGAAGAAATTGCAGACGTACTAAATTATATCAATAATAGTTGGGGCAATAAAAACCTAAAACCAATACTTCCTTCACAAGTAAAACAACTAAGACCTTAAGTTTTTAGATGAAAGAGTTAGGCGATATTGTTCATGCATATGCTAAGGCAATTCAGTTAGGGCTAAAAATGGCAGTGGCTACAGTGGTGAATGTAGAGGGCTCTTCTTACCGAAGGCCTGGTGCCCGAATGTTGGTTACAGAAGATGGACAGTTTACAGGAGCAATCAGTGGAGGTTGTTTAGAAGGTGATGCCCTTAGAAAAGCAGCATTAGCCATTACACAAGGGAAAAAGAAACTTGTGGTCTATGATACTACCGATGAAGATGATGCTAAATTAGGCGTGCAATTAGGCTGCAATGGTATTGTAAAAATTCTGTTTGAGCCAATTGAAGCGAGTAATGCGATAATAGAATCATTTAAACAAATAAGCAGTTCTCGCGAACCATCGCTGTTGATTACAGGATATCAAAACAATCATCAAAACCATTGGGGAACATTAGTGCCTAGCACAATTCCAGAAAAATATAAAGTTGAGTTGGAATCGGTTTTTGAAAGTGTTCTTCAACTTAAAAAATCGGAACATATAGTCATTGAAACTGACGCTGGTAGCCAAGAATTATTTATAGAATATGCCGCACCACCAATCTCTTTGATTATTGTAGGTGCAGGAAATGATATTATGCCTTTAGAAAGCATGGCAAGATTAATTGGGTGGAGCACAACTGTAGTGGATGGAAGACCTACCCATGCAAATGCACTCCGTTTTAGCCAAGCCAATAAAATTATTGTAGGAAAACCAGAAACAGTGCTTGCTCAATTGTCTTTTGATCATAGAACAGCCATTGTATTAATGACTCATAATTACAATTATGATTTGGCTATGCTGGCTAGTTTGCAAAATATTGGAGTGCCTTATATAGGTTTATTGGGGCCTGCTGCTAAGCGAGACCGTTTATTAAATGATTTAGCTGAAAAGGGGATTCACTTTGATGAAACAAAATTAAAAAATATATATGGTCCAACTGGATTAGATATTGGAGCAGAAACTGCAGCAGAAATTGCTTTATCTGTTTCTGCAGAAATCATGGCGGTAATTGAAGGAAAACAACCACAACACTTAAAGTTGAAAAATACACCCATACATGCATCCTTATGAAATGGGGAGTAATGATATTGGCGGCAGGTGAAGCTTCTAGAATAGGCAAAGCGAAAATGCTTTTGCCATTTAAAGAAACTACACTACTAGGGCATTTGATAGAAGAAATCATTCCCCTCAAGCCCAATATCATTCAGTTGGTCACGGGTCATTATCATGATTTAATCGTTCAACAAATTAATTCAGACAGCATTCATATTATTCGAAATGCAGGGTATAAAGCAGGTATGAGTAGCTCAATCCAAGTGGGGCTTAGTGCAATGCTAAATGCCTGCCCGGAATTGGCGTTTTTGGTAATTGTGGTGTCTGATCAACCCCTCTTAAGCAGGTCCGTTTTAATCGATTTATTGAATAAACAGCAACAAACATCAAAAGGAATTATAGCTTCTACCTATAATGGAATTAAGGGAACACCGGTATTGATGAGTTCAGCGTATTTTACTCACTTATACAATTTAACGGGCGATAAAGGTGCACGTGTTATATTGCAACAATTCCCAGATGATGTTGCAACTATTGACTTTGAAAGTGGAGAATTGGATATTGATACAGTGGAAGATTATGAGCGGTTTTGTAAAAAAATAAATGAAGACCATGTTGATTGATCATCATAATAGAGTGCACGATTATTTGCGTATTTCTTTAACGGATAATTGCAATTTGCGTTGCTTCTATTGCATGCCCGAAGAAGACTATGCATTTATGCCAAATAAGCAATTAATGCAAAAGGAAGAAATCGTTGCAATGGCGTCTTTATTTGTTCAGCAAGGAGTTAAAAAAATTCGGTTAACAGGTGGTGAACCCTTGGTAAGAAAAGATGCAGCTGAAATAATTCAAGCTTTAGGAAAGCTTGGGGTAGATTTAACCATTACTACCAATGCTACTCGTATTCATTTGTTTATGGATGATTTAAAGCAAGCAGGAGTAAAGTCTGTTAATATCAGTTTAGATACACTGCAGCAAGATAAATTTCAACTACTCACTCGTCGAGATCAATTTGGTATAGTAAAAGAGAATATTGATTTGTTATTAGCAAACGATTTTAGGGTTAAAGTAAATATGGTGGTAGTAAAAGGGATGAATGACCATGAAATTGTTGATTTTATAGAATGGACAAAGCATATTCCTATACAAATTAGGTTCATTGAATTTATGCCTTTTGATGGCAATAAATGGAATAGTGATAAACTATTAACCTTGCAAGAAATGCTCACATTAATTCAAGCGCGTTACAGAATTACTCCTACTCAAAATGAACCCAACGATACCAGCAAGCGATACAAGATTGAAGGACATAAAGGTAGTTTTGCTATTATAAGCACAATGAGTAATCCTTTTTGCAGCACTTGTAATCGAATTCGATTGACAGCAGATGGTAAAATTAAAAATTGTTTGTTTTCTTCTTCTGAAACAGATTTACTAACACCTTTAAGAGAAGGAGCTGATATATTACCATTAATAAAACAATCCATTGCGAGTAAGCACAAAGAATTGGGTGGTCAATTTTCGAAAGACTTTGAAAAAATTGATACCAAAGAATTACACAATAGAAGCATGATTGCGATTGGAGGTTAATTTCATATTATGATAACGGTAAATGAAGCTAGACAATTGATCAATGCTAGGGTTAAGCGCCTTAGTTCAGTTTACGTGCCATTGATTAATGCAAGTGGAATGGTTACAGCAGAATCGGTAATCAGTCCTATTGCAATGCCTTTGTTTACACAGTCTTCAATGGATGGATATGCCATTCAGTTGAAATATATTGATGCAATGATGCCCATTCAAGATGAATTACCAGCAGGTACTTCAAAGCAATTAGAATTAAAAGAGGGTCATACCATTAAAGTGTTTACCGGAGGTCCAGTGCCAACAAAAGCAGATTGCGTTATTCAAAAAGAATGGGTTAATCACTTAGATCATGCAATTCAAGTGATTCAAAAAACAGATGAGCGAGGATTGAATATTCGAGAACCCGGTTCATCTGTTCAAAAAGATGATTTGGTTATAAAAGAAGGCACTTGTTTACACCCATACCAATTAGCTATGATGGCTAGTTTAGGCATTCAAGAAGTATTGGTGTATCCTGCACCTACTGTTACATTAATCATTACTGGTAATGAATTGGTTAAGCCTGGGGAGACAATACAATTTGGCCAAGTGTACGAATCCAATTCCATTGGGCTTGCATCCGCATTGCAATCTGCTGGAATTAATGATTTAAAAATAGTTTATGTCAAGGATTCTTTGAAAGAAACCGCAGCTGCTATAAAGAATGCGTTGGGTCAATCCGATTTGATTTTACTTACTGGCGGAGTAAGTGTTGGAGACTATGATTATGTAGCTGAAGCTTGTAAACAAGAAGGCGTTCAAATATTATTTCATGGAGTAAAACAAAAACCTGGAAAACCTTTACTTTTTGGTACATATCATGAAAAATTCGTTTTTGGTTTACCAGGTAATCCAAGTTCTGTATTGCATTGTTTTCAACAATATGTTAAGCCTGCCATTTCTATGATTACAGGAAAAAAATTAGATGCTCCTGTTAAAGCCATCTTGAAAGAAGATTATCAGAAAAAACCAGGATTGGTATTTTTTTTAAAAGGATTTGTTCAGGATGGTACTGTTATAATTTTACCAGCACAAGCTTCGTATCAAGTGGGTGCATTTTCAAATGCCAATTGTTGGGTAGAATTACCAGCGGAGGAGTCAATTTTTTATAAAGATCAAGAAGTAACTGTACACCTATTTTAAAGCTTGAGTTATGGAAGAGATTATTCTTTATGGGCTTGCTTTTTTTATCATCGCATTTTTATATGCCTCTGTAGGACATGGCGGTGCAAGTGGCTATTTAGCATTGATGGCTATATTTAATTTTAGTACAACTGTAATTAAACCCACAGCATTGGTATTAAATTTATTGGTATCCTGCTTAGCGTTTATTTCTTTTTATAGAGCCAAACATTTTAAATCTTCTATGCTTTGGCCATTAATCATGACGTCTATTCCTTTTGCCTATTTAGGTAGTATAATGCCTGTTTCTGAAAGTTTTTATAAAAAACTATTGGCTGTTGTTTTATTAATTGCGGTAGCTAGAATATTATTTTTAAATAAATCGAATGCTACACAGCCTGCACCTAAGTGGTATTGGTTAAGTATTGCCGGTGCATTGATTGGGCTTGTTTCTGGAATGATTGGAATGGGGGGAGGTATTTTGTTGTCGCCATTGCTATTGTTGATGGGATGGTCTACACAGCAACAAACCGCCGCATTGAGTGCAGTTTTTATATTTTTGAATTCTGCTGCAGGTATGGCAGGGCAAATTCAAAAGGGATTTAGTTTAGATCCATCTTTTTATATCATTATTTTATTTGTTTTATTTGGTGGATGGGCAGGAGCTTATATTGGTTCTAAAAAATTGAAGGCTGATCAATTAAAGTTTATTTTAGCAAGCGTATTAGTCGTAGCTGCAACTAAATTGTTTTTTGTAAATTAATCCTATGCAAGTTCAAGTTATTTTCTTTGGATCAATAACGGATATTACACTAGTTGGCTCAGTTGTTTTAAACAATTGCTTAGATTTAGATACAGTGGTGCATGAATTATATGCACGCTATCCAGTGTTGGAAAACAAAAAATATTTTGTAGCAGTGAATCAGAAAATGGTACATGAAAATATTACACTTAAAATGGGAGACACTGTGGCATTAATGCCGCCATTCTCTGGAGGATAATATGGATCAGAACGACCGTTATATAAGACAAATAATCCTCCCTGGATTTGGAACTGCAGCACAAGAAAAACTTGGTCAAGCTAAAGTGTTGATAGTAGGGATGGGGGGATTGGGATGTCCTATATTACAATACCTTGTAGGGGTGGGGGTGGGAACAATTGGTATAATGGATGCAGACAAAGTCAGTAAGAGTAATTTGCACCGCCAATTATTATTTGATGAAAAAGATCTAGGTCAATTAAAAGTAGCAGTAGCAGCGAGCAAGTCAAAAGCGCAAAATAGTTCAGTTAAGATTGAAATATATCCTTGCGCAATAACCAAGCAAAATGCGCTAAAAATTATTCATCATTATGATTTGGTAATTGATGCTACCGATAATTTTTCTGCTAAATATTTAATTAATGACGTTTGTGTATGGTTAAAGAAACCATTTGTATATGGTGCAGTGTCAGGCTATGAAGGTCAAGTTGCTGTTTTTAATTTTACACTAGCTGGTGATGACCTTATTCATTATCGCCATTTATTTCCAGTACAACCTGCCGCAAATGAAATTACCACTTGTGAAGAAACGGGTGTAGTGGGTGTGTTGCCAGGTATTATAGGAACAATGCAAGCTGCAGAAGCAATTAAACTAATCACAGGAATAGGTAGTCCCTTGTTCAATCGACTTCTTACGTATAATTTTCTAACTGCTCGTTGGTTTGACATTGAAATTAATTCCAACGTAACAATACCAGTAATTGACGAAGATTTTATTCATTCAACAAATTATCAAATTGATTGCGATATGAGGGAATCAGATATAGAAGATATTGACATTAACGAAATTGATGTGTCTCAATTTTTAGCATTAAAAAACGATTCAAATGTTTTTATTCTTGATGTTAGAGAGTTGCATGAATATCCAATGATCGATTTTTCGGATGCACAAATTCCAATGTCTGCTTTAAAAGAATCCATTCATCAACTTCCTGCAAAACCTATATGTGTAATTTGTCATCAGGGAATTAGAAGTGTTTATGCAGCACAATTAATTAAATTACAGAACCAAGTTGAGGTATATAGTTTAAAAGGGGGATTAACAGCCTATTTTAATAAAGTAAGTAATGAGCAATAAAAAACCAACTTCTATTTTTGTTAATGGCCCTATTCCGGCACAAAAGATTGCAGACGATATTCAAAAGCATTCTACTAAAACCAATATTGGTGCGCATAGTATTTTTTTAGGACAGATTCGTGCTGATGAAATCAATAACGGAAAAGTAGTAGCAATTGAGTACACTGCTTACGAAGATATGGTTGCCAAAAAAATGGCTGAAATTAGAGAAGCTTTTTTTACTAAATATGCTTTAACCTGTATGCATATTTATCATAGTTTGGGCAAGGTAGCTGTAGGTGAAATTTGCTTATTTGTGTTTACTTCCTCTATACATCGCAGAGATGCAATTGATGCCTGTAATGAAATGGTTGAAACCATAAAAAAAGAGTTGCCAATTTGGGGGAAAGAAATTTGTACTGATGATAGTACGGCATGGAAACAAAATAATTAATTATGGTAAATATTACGCATAAATCAAACACACTTAGAAAAGCTATTGCTGAAGCCACTGTTCTAGTGTCTAAGCAAGAAACAATTGATGCAATTGAACAAGGTAAAGTTCCAAAGGGCGATGTGTTTTCTTTTGCTAAAGTAGCTGCTTTATTTGGCGTTAAAAAAACCAGTGAATTAATTCCTGATTGTCATCCGCTTCCTGTTGAATATACCGATGTACGTTATTCCATCAATGGATTGAATATTCTTATTGAAGTGGAAGTACATACCATCTATAAAACAGGTGTTGAAGTAGAAGCCATGCACGGCGCTTCTATAGCAGCATTGACCCTGTATGATATGTTGAAACCTATTGATAAAAATGTAGAGATTCATCATATTCGATTGAAGTCTAAAACGGGTGGAAAAACCGATAAAAAAATGTATTTGGATAAAAATCTGCAAGCTGCAGTAATCGTTTGTTCAGATACCGTTTCAGCAAATAAGGCAGAAGATAAAGCAGGTAAAGCTGTAATTGATGCGTTGAAAAAATTAAATGTACAAGTATCCGAATACAAAGTAATACCAGATGATGCTAAAGCCATTCAAGCGCAAGTTGCATCAAATACCCATGATGGCATTCAATTATTAATCATGGTAGGAGGTACAGGTGTTTCATTGCGTGATATTACACCCGACACAGTTAAGCCATTATTGGATCGTGAGTTAGATGGTGTGATGGAAACTGCTAGAAGATATGGGCAAGAACGAATGCCCTATGCCATGCTGTCTAGAAGTGTAGCGGGTTTGATCAACCAAACTTTAGTACTTACATTCCCAGGCTCATTATCTGGCGCAACAGAATATATGCAAGCATTGTTTCCGCAAGTGTTACATGTTTTGGATGTTATAGCAGGGGATCGTCATGGATTATAGTGGTGGTAATATGTCATATTCAACAAGTGCTTGTGGATGTTCGATCCCTCTATTAAAATCTTTTGCAATGGTGTGAGCAGTTAATGCGGTATCAGGCAGTTGATATGCCGCTAGTTCTTTTATTCTATTTTCTCTTAACGGACCAATCCATTCTTCCGCTAATTCAATAGGAAGTATAGTAGGCATTCTCTTTTTTGTGTTGTGAATTTTTTGCATCAATCCATTTGCCTGAGTAGTTACAATGGCAAAACTGTGGATCATTTCTCCAGATAATTTATCGGTCCAAGGTTGCCAAATACCTGCCATATAAAATAAAGGTTCTTCTTTGTTGGCGCTATTGATGAGATAAGGGTAAGCAACAGGCTTTTTATCTGCTGCTCCTTGATAATGTCTCCATTCATAAAACCCTGTGCTCAATACTAAACACCTTCTTGCTTTTGCTGCGGCTTGATAAATTTTACTTTCAAATAATTTTTCAGCAGTGGCATTTAAAGTGGTGTATTTTTTTCTACTTTCTTCTAATTCTCCCAAATGTCTTATAAACCAAGGGATGAATTCCCAATGAGCTAGTTCAGGTTGCCATTCACCTGAATTATCTTCTATAATGATAGGCCATGATTGATAGCTAAAGCCAGACTGCACGTCAATATCTACTGGAGGGATTTCTTTTTCCTTTCCTTTTAATTGAATCTTTTTTTTCGGTGCGATTTTGAGCGAGTTGTAATAACACATAGCTTAAAATTATTATTTTTTTTCATTTACAACCGTAAGCTATAAGTCAAAGCGGCTATAATGGTTAAACATATTCTTTATTGATTAAATTCATCTTTAAGTTTTCTTTAACCAATTCTAATCATTTTTTTAACCAAAAACAAACTAGCATGAAGAAACGCTTCTTATTGAAAATGCTGCTAGCAATACTCTTTTTTATGAAGGGTATTCAAGCCGATGCTCAGGGATTTACAGCCTCGGGAACTGTAAAAGAATCTGTTACCGGAACTCCACTTGCTGGAGTATCTATTACGATTAAAGGTACTAAGCAAGTTACCACATCAGATGCGAGTGGTAATTTCTCTTTAAAACCAAACAGCAAATCTGCTATATTGGTATTGAAGTATGTAGGTTACAAAACAATTGAAGTTGCAGTTTCTTCTGAAAAACCGGCGGCAACTTATTCTATGGAGGAAGAAATAAGTGCATTAAAAGAAGTCGTAATTACTGGGTTAGCATCCTCTATTAAAAGATCTAATTTGGCCAATGCAATCACTTCTGTTTCTGCCAAAGATTTAACAGGTACCACTCAAATTCAAACTGCAGATGGTGCACTATATGGTAAAGTTTCTGGTGCAAATATTCGCATGAATTCAGGAGCTCCTGGCGGTGGTATTAACATTCAGTTACGTGGTTTGTCTAGTTTAACTCAAGCATCCGCACCTTTGATTGTTTTGGATGGAGTTTATATTAGCAACGACTTTCAAAGAACAGGTAGAGCTTCAGTTACTGGAGCTGGCGGTGCAAACCAAGATGATGGATCCAATCGTTTAGCGGATATTAATCCTGCTGATATTGAAAATATTGAAGTTTTGAAGGGACCTTCTGCAGCTGCTATTTATGGTACAAGAGCGAATGCTGGAGTTTTAGTTATTACAACTAAAAAGGGTGCTGCTGGTAAAACAACCATTAGTTTTGGACAAGATATTGGGTTTGGAAGACCATTAAGAATGATGGGCGTAGACAATTGGAGTGAAGCTAAAATCAATACTTTTTTCCCGGCTGCAAGAAGAGCCATTGAGTTAACTAGATTTCAAAGTGCAGTTGCTGCAAATAATTTCGTGAATTATGAAGATTATTTTTATGGCAACACCGCATCATTAATGAATTCTAGAATAAGCATTCGTGGCGGAGACGAAAAAACTAAATTCTTTGTATCAGGTTCATTAACAGATGAAGGTGGTATAGTAAGAAAAACAGGTTTTGAAAGACAATCTATCAGAGCAAATTTGGAGCATAAACTTTCAAAAGATATTGTGTTAACTGTAAACTCTAATTATATTAGAACAAGCACAGACAGAGGGTTTACCGGAAATCAAAATAACTCAGGTGCAAGTATAGGTTACAATATTGCCTATGTGCCTAATTACTTTGATCTAAGACCAGTAAATGGTGTGTATCCAACCAACC
>JBMLPQ010000192.1:0-1524 GCA_049242025.1 Sediminibacterium sp. | reverse complement strand
TTATTTGACGATCTAGCGGCAAGTGATCCACAAATTTCTCAATAATAATCTGGGCTACTAAGCTTGGATCTACATTACTTCTCTCAAAACAGCGCTCAGAGGCTAGCGCTTGGTGGATACTATTGGTAGCAGCATCTAAATATTTAGGACGGACTACTTTTTTTACAAAAAGTTCTGCTGGAACATAGGCTAGGGTTTCAGTAACCGACTCACCTATCTTCTTAACCAAAGACAAATCAAGACCAGTAGGGTTAATAACGGTTTCTACCCTACGCAGGTGCTCAGGGAAGCTATTGCGGCCAGGGTGGTTGGGTCTTGCTTGTTTACCCGTTTTCTCATAACTAACCACCCTTGGTTCCAAGAGTTCAACTATCACCGGTATATCAAAAAGAGTGGGTGCCGGTGGTGTATCGGAAGAAACAAATTTCTCATGGCGGCTACCAAATACCAGTTTTTTTAACTGGGCTAATTGAAAATGTAAATCTTGATTGGCTTGTTCTTGCTTTTTAGCATTAGCTTCTAGTTGCTCGATTTTCAATTGCTGCTGCTGGATGGTAACTTGAGATTGAAGGATAATGGAGCTTTGTGCTTCTATGATGGATAGCGCCTTTTTGAGTTCCTGTTTGTAGTCAATATCATCGCTGTTTTGTTCCATCTTATAAAGACGTAAAACTCGCTCTGTTATTGGGTTCTAACAAATAAAAACGAATCTTTATTTACCCACAAAAAACATTACAAAATAGTGTGTAACCCCATCTCTTTTTTTAGTTTCATCAAATACAATGTGTATAAACTAGCTATTTATTTTAGGCAAGGCAAAACGCTTCTTTTTACGAACAGAGTTAAGTACAATGCCTTGTAAAATCAATTGTAATTGAACGGCATCAATCGTGGCACTGTTACTATTAGCGGCAATAGTAGGTAATTCATACACCCCTTTTTCTAACCTTTTATAATATATGGCCAGACCATCGCCTTCCCAGGTAAGTAGCTTTATTTGATTGCGCTTCTTATTGATAAAAATATACACACCACCCTTTAAAATAGAAGTTTGGTTGTGTTGGCTTACCAATCCACACAATGCATCAAAACTGCTTCGCATGTTAACTGCACCATTATACCAATAGTAAACTGTAGAACAATCTAAATGTAGCATGATCAACCTTGTAATAACTGCTTCACAAAATCAATGGATTGACTGCTAAGGGGTAACTGTACTTTTATACCACTGGTGCCTATAATAGTGAGCTGTTCTTTACTTGGAGTAGATGTAACCTTCACTGGTAAAAAATCACCAGTAACTGTGTTCTTTTTCCGATATAACCCATACCAATAATGAAATACAGAATACGACACTTCCTTATTTAAACAGTACACTCTTTGGGTTAAACCACTGGCTTGCCAATCATCAATCATAGACATCATTTGTTCACGTAGTTCCTTCTTGTTTTGCATAATAATTCTTTCCTGCAAAACTCAAACCTTCTATCCAACTCTACAAGATGGTATCGGTGGGAGGCTTAC
>JBMLPQ010000191.1:0-3484 GCA_049242025.1 Sediminibacterium sp. | reverse complement strand
CCTCCCCCTACAGCTTTAAAAAAGCTCCGAATTATTCGGGGCTTTTTTTGTTTAGAAATTGTATTGATTTGATATATCTTCCACCGGTAAATCAAATCATGGTCAAAAAAATAGCATCTAACCTAACATTTTGGGTACTGTTTGCCATCACAGCTGGTATTTTACTGGGACATTTTTTTCCTGAGCAGGGTGTGGCTATGCAGCCCTTGGGTAAGTACTTTATCGATATCATTAAACTCTTTATCAACCCAATTATTTTATTAACTATTGTCACGGGTATTTGTGGCATGGGCGATTTGAAAAAAGTAGGTAAAGTAGGAGGTAAAGCCATATTGTATTTTGAAATTGTAACTACCCTTGCTTTATTAATTGGATTAGGAGTTGCATTTTTATTTGAGCCAGGTGCTGGGGTAAATACCGCTGCCGTAAATAAGGGAGATATTTCTAAGTATAGTGGTGCGCCAATTTCTATTTCTTGGGTGCAATTTTTTAAAGATAATATCACTATTCAAGTATTGCTTTTGGCAATTCTTTCCGGCATTATCATTAGTAAATCTGCTTATAAGGAGAAGATTTTGCGTGGTTTTTATTTTAGTTCTAAATACGTTTTTAAAGGCTTGCATTGGGTGATGAAGTTAGCCCCCATTGGAGCTTTTGGCGGCATGGCTTTTACCATTGGTAAATATGGCGTAGCCACTTTATTGCCACTGGGTAAACTAATGGCTTGTGTTTATATCACGATGGCATTATTTATTTTCTTGATTTTAGGTGCGGTACTACGCTATTATAAAATCAGTATTTGGAAATTCTTGGGGTATATCAAAAATGAATTATTGATTGTATTGGGCACTTCATCTTCTGAAGCAGCATTGCCTTCGTTGATGGAAAAATTAGAACATATGGGTTGCCATAAATCAGTGGTTGGCTTGGTAGTACCAGCTGGATATTCATTTAATTTGGATGGCACTTCCATTTATTTGTCTATGGCCATTGTGTTCTTAGCACAAGTGTTTGACGTTGTGTTAAATATGGAACAAATTATTACCATTATTGGCATTTTAATGGTTACTTCCAAGGGCGCAGCTGGAGTTACGGGAAGTGGATTTATTATTTTGGCTTCTACACTCGCAGCTACCAAAGTAATTCCTATTGAAGGGTTAGCACTCTTGCTTGGTGTGGATCGTTTTATGTCTGAAGCAAGGGCCATCACCAATTTTATTGGTAATGGCGTTGCTACAATATTTATTGCAAATAATGAGAAAATGTTCGATCGTGGAAGAATGCACAAAGCATTTCACAAACACGATATTAATGACTATTAATTATTTCAATCGCATTCTCCAACCTGCGTATAACATTCTTCCATTGATGGGTCCCCAAACCAAGGATGCATCAAAATAAGGACCGAATGGATCTGCGGCAGATACAATCACCCCTTGTTGAAAAAAGTTTGTTAGGTTTTCTGCTCCAATATAAAAATCCATCGATTTATTCTTGCCAACTGTCTTACTGATTTGTGCTGCCATTAAATAAAAATCTGGAGACATGGCTTCTCTTTGAAATTGAATGGGGTTAGTCAAAGTAGAAGGAATTCGCTTTTGCCCATTATAAGTAATGGTATAATTGAATTTCCAATTATTGCTTGTTGTATAGTCTAAACTTAAGAAAGCTCTATGTTGAGACACAAATGGTCTTTGTAATAATTCATTGCCATAAGTCGTTTTTACATCAAAAAAGCGATACGCCATTTTAACTTCTAATTGACTAATAGGTTCCATACTCAATTCTGTTTGAAAACTATTGGAGTAGGATTTCCCTTTTAAATTGTAAAAACGAATTTCATTGGTGGTTTCCAAATCAGTTACTACTTGATTGGTAAAATCGTTTCTAAAAAAGTCGATTGCTAAACTCGCTTTTCTGTTGAACAGTCTAAAGGATTGATCAAAGCTGATGCCTCTGTTCCAAGCAATTTCTGGATCTAGACCATATGCTTTTCCTGCACCTGCGCCAATAATATTTAACTGTCTTGCACTTACGAGTATGCCTGTATTCTCTGCAAAAATATTGGCTGTTCTTTGTCCTCTTCCGGCACTGATTCTAAAAATACTTCCTTTAAATGGTTCGTATCGTATATGCAATCTCGGTGTTAGGAATGCGCCAAATAGATTATTATAATCTCCTCTGATACCCGCTACCATGCTCAGTTTTTCTGAAGCCGTATACGTGTACTCAAAGAATGCACCTGATACTGTTTCTGTTCTTCTGTAGTTAGTGGTATTAAATAATTCATTGTAATTATCATGTTGTAAACTCAATCCTGTTCTAAATTTATGATTGGTATTTCCTATGATGCTTTGGTAAATTAAATTGCTATAAAAACTTTTTTGATTGGCATTGTAAATGGTTTTGCCAAAAAATGATTTTTGATCGTGGTTAATTGCTGCAATTTGTAAACCAATACTTTTATATACTTTTTGTGGAAATACATATCCAATCTTTGCAAAACCCTCGTAGCGATTGGTATTAATGCCTAAACCATAAATGCTATTAGAATTCCGATGTTGCTTAGGATCAAAATTTGTTTGTCCACCTGTTTTGTTGTCTATCATTACTTTGATTCCCATTTGAGCCATCCAACCTTTTGAATCGTTGTATTGGTACCTATTTACCATGCTGAATTGATTGCCGGTAGGTAAATCTCTGAAGCCATCTTTATTAAAGTCTATGTTATTGTTGTTTAAAAAATTATCGTGCAATAACAATCCCGCAGACCATTTTTTGCTCAGCTTGGTTTGAAGATTTAAGTTTAAATCGGTCTTTCCAAATTCATTGATATATATATTGGCCAAAAGTTGTTCTCCTATTGCTGGTTTTTTCAATTCAACATTAATTTGTCCTGCAATACTTTCAAAGCCGTTCGCAACCGATCCTACTCCCTTGGTTAATTGAATCGATTCAATCCATGGTCCTGCTATTGAGTTAAGTCCTAGCGGAGTGGCTAATCCCCTTGGCCCAGGTAAATTTTCTACGGTGAGTTGAGTATAGTTGCCGCTTAGGCCCAATAACTGTATTTGCTTTGATCCAGTTACTGCATCGTTATATGATACATCTACTGATGGATTGGTTTCAAAGCTTTCACTCAAGTTACAGCAGGCTGCTTTCAATAACTCTTTAGCCGTCATGATTTCTGAGCGGATGGGGCTAATGGTACTGATAAAACTTGATCTGCGTGAGTTGGTTACCGTTACGTTTTGTAATTTTTGATCATCTGCTAATATCACTTTTAGGGTAGACGGATTTTCCACTGTAAATGTGTCTGATTGGTAGCCTATATAACTGATGATTAATCTATTTGAACTGGTTGTCATTGGAATACTAAAATATCCGAGGCTATCGGTCAATACTCCTTTTTCTGTATTTAACCATTTTATGGATGCTTGGTACAATGGATTGAATTGTCCTTTTTTATCGGCTTCTAATACAA
>JBMLPQ010000190.1:0-19434 GCA_049242025.1 Sediminibacterium sp. | reverse complement strand
ACCGATTTTGAAAAAGGATTTATTAAAGCAGAAGTAATTGCCTACGAAGATTTTGTGAAATATGGTAGTGAAGCGGCTTGTAGAGACAATGGTAGACTCCGCATAGAAGGTAAGGAATACTTAGTGAAAGATGGAGACATCATGCACTTCAGATTCAACGTATAAATATGTTATCGTTCTGGGAAAAAGACAGCTATTATGCCGATACAGATTTGGTCATCATCGGTGCGGGCCTAATGGGTCTTTGGTCTGCCTATGAATTAAAAAAAGCAGCCCCTTCCCTATCCATAACCATACTAGAAAAAAATGCAACCCCTTTAGGTGCATCCACCCGCAATGCAGGTTTTGCTTGCTTTGGTAGTTTAACCGAATTGATCAGTGATGAGTCTGCCATGGGTACTGCCGCCATGCTATCCATTGTAGAAAGCCGTTTTAAAGGCATTCAAAAAATTCGTGCAAACTTTTCGGATGAAGCCATTCAGTACGATGCTTGTGGAGGATTTGAAGCTATTCAAAACGACCATTTTATAGCAGCTAATTTTGACGAGCATATTCATTATTTGAATGGATTATTAGCACCCATTACTGGTAATCATCAAACTTTTTGTAATGCAACCCAGCAAATGAATCGGTATGGGGTGAAAGGGTTTGATCATTTGGTTTACAATTCATTTGAAGCGGGCATTCACAGCGGCAAATTAGTGAATGAGCTAACTAGCAAAGTATTGGCGTTAGGCGTTCGCATCATCAATGGTATAGAAGTGAAGGGTTGGATTAGAACCGCCGAATCATTAGAGGTTACTACCCAGTTTGGACAAACCATCAAAGCCAAGCAATTGATTGCCTGTATGAATGGATTTACCCAAAACCTTTTACCGCAATTAAATATTCAACCGGCAAGAGGTCAAATACTCTTAACCAAACCCATTGATGGATTGATGTTAAAAGGCACTTTTCATTTTGATGAAGGATTTTATTATTGGAGAAATATTGACAACAGAATACTGATTGGTGGTGCTCGTAATTTGGATTTTGCAAGTGAACAAACCACTGATTTAGCTGGCTCTGAAAAAATCAGAAACCACTTGACTCAATTTTTGGCTAACTATATCAATACGAATCAGCCCATTGTAATAGAACAATACTGGAGCGGCATTATGGGCTTTACTCCCAACAAAGAGCCCCTTTGCACTTGGGCTGAACCAAATATATTAGCCGTAATTGCTTGCAATGGAATGGGCGTAGCACTAACCCCTATTGTAGCTGAAAAAGTTGCTGCCATGGTGCTAGCGAATGATTAACTTTATACTCAATTTCAACCATGAGAAAGCTTATTTATTTTTTGGTTTTATCAATGTTACTGATCGGATGCAAGTCAAATGCAGAATCGGATAATGCGGAACAAAATAAAGCACAAACAGTGCAGGCACCTGAAAATATTTCTTTCCAAGTTTTGAATATGTTTCCACATGATACTTCTTCCTATACACAAGGTTTAATTTGGCATGAGGGAAAATTATGGGAGGGTACTGGCTGGAAAACGGAAAGTAAATTAATGTTAACCGACTTAAAAACAGGTAAAGCAATCAAGTCGGTTAAATTACCTGACACCGAATTTGGAGAAGGGATTACCATTTTAAATAACAAGATTTATCAACTAACCTGGGAGGATCATAAAGTATATGTTTACGATCTCAAAACATTAAAGCAAGAAAAAGTATTCGATTGGCCTTATGAGGGTTGGGGTATTACAACTGATGGTAAGGCTTTGCTTGTATCAACCGGCGGGAGCAACTTATATTGGGTAGATCCAGCTACATTTAAAATCACCAAAACCTTAGGTGTTTCAGATAATAATGGGTATGTAAGTAACTTAAATGAATTAGAATGGGTAAATGGTTTTATTTATGCCAATCAATACCTAACAGACTATATTCTTAAGATTGATCCATCTTCTGGTTCTGTAGTTGGAAGAATAAATTTAGCGGGCTTGTTACAGCAAAGCAATCAGCTTATTGTAGCAAATACGGACGTATTAAATGGAATTGCATTTAATCCTACAACAGGGCACTTTTTAGTTACAGGCAAACGTTGGCCTGCCCTTTACGAGCTAAAATTGAATTAATTCTTTTGTAAAATATAAATGACAGAACTGCATTTATTGGGATTAGTTAATGCAGCCAAATTGGATTGGAGACCTTGCCAGAATGCAGCAAAATAACGGGTCACGCCATTTTGGTACTTTTCACTCAGCATAGCAACATAAAAGGAATCAAACCACATGGCTTTAGTTGCTACAATTGAAAATCCATGCATACCAGCTAACTCTGCCATAGAAGCTGGAGAAAAATGGTATAAATGTCTAGGCACATCATATGCTGCCCAATAGGAACCATAATTTCCTGCATCACCTGATGTATAATTGGGTACTGCTATTACCAACTTTCCTCCTACTGGTAAAATGCGATGGAAGTTTTTCCAATACCCCTGTAAATCATGAACATGTTCTAATACATGCCACATGGTTATTACATCAAAATGTTGAGGAGTAAATAAATACAGTTCATTAGGCAACAATAAGTCTATCCCATATTGCTTTTTAGCTTCCGCCCTTGCGTTGGTATCTGGCTCCAAAGCTGTGGTATGCCATCCTTGCCCTTTCATATTCGCTGCAAAAGCCCCTACCCCAGCCCCTATATCTAATAATCTCCCTGTAGATAGACCACTGTATTTTTTAATCAGCCTAGCTTTTGAACCTAATGTGTAATTTCTAACTAAATGGTAAAGCTGATTAATGAATCCTTTCTTGGTATTTGAGTGAGAAATATAATTTTCTGATTGATAATACGGACCAATTTGGTCAATTCCAGGCACATCTTGTGTAAATCTTAGACTGCACTGATTGCAATGCCATATATCAAAATCTTCTTTACTAACCGTATGATCTTTTGCAGTTAATGCATATTGTATTTTATCAGAATGGCAACCAGGACAGTGCGTGTAATGTAAGGGTGTAAACATAAATCAAGAAAATCTTTAAACATAATAAAACAGCAATGCCCCTATTGCAATCATCAAAAGAATAATAGCATAAACCCACCAGTTATCACCAGATACATTTTGACTGTCTTTGCCTAATAATTCACGAATATCTTCTTCTTCTTGTTGGGTAAAATTCCTTTCTTCGTCTAGATTGTTTTTTTCTACATCATTTTTAAAGTGAGCTATTCCTTCACTTACTTTAACCTGAGGCATTAAATCTAAAAGATTTTTTTCTGGAGTAAAAAGGATATACCCATTGTCCTCTTTACGTAAAGTACCCACGCCGGCTATATTAGCACCTTCTGGTGTGGTTAAAGATGTCTTGATTTTGTATACATAATCATGAAACAGTTTGATGGCAGTCATTTGATCCACTCCCATTTCGTCGGATATAAAATCAAATAAAAACTTATCAGAGGCTGGCGTTTGTTCTTGCTTAAACTTTATAGCTGGAGCAGGCGCAAATAAAAAGCCATTGGCATTATCTAATTTAGCAGAATTAGATTCAATCACAAAGTTACCTAGGTCTGGAATACTTAGCTTTTTATTCAGTACAAGGTATTTATGAAGGTATAGATACATTTAAATAGCGTTTATTGGAACGAATATACAACTCCTCCCATAACATTAAAACCAAAAACCGGGTATTGGTTCCAACGTTGGTAAGTATTGTTAAAAAGATTATTCATTTGAAGCCATAAATTCAGCTTCGGTAAAACGCCAAATTCAAAGCCCAAATTCATATCCATAGCGGGTGAAAGCCTTTTTGCAGTAAAGGAAAATGAATCTTGATACAAAGAACCCGAGCGATAAAATAAATCGGCTTTTACCTGTAAGTCGCCAATTGGTTTCCAAATTAAACCTGCGGTTGCTTCTAGAGGAATTAAACCAAATGCATTCGTTACGGCATCAAGTTTGCTAAACTTACTATAACTGGCACTCGCTAAAAGAGAGAGCTTTTCTTGAAAGGTATAATTGACTTCTCCGCTTAATTTTAAGACATTCATATTGGTATATAGAATATCAAATGCTTTACCATCTCCCAATTGGTTAATGAAAACGGGTTGGTCTTTCATTTGCATCAAAGCCACTTGCGTATTGAAAGAAAAATGGTTGTTCGTACTACCATTCAAACCTAAATATTGCTCAATAGAACGGGTATTTCTAAGTTGGTTGGGTATAGCAATCCATGGATTAAACTGAGCAAGCGAACGGAAACCGTTTTTATGAAAAGTACCTTTATATCCAGCTTCTACAGATAAATTGGAATTAGGTAATCTAGAATTAAAAGTGAAATTGGGTAAAAGGTTAAATACCCCATTATTCCAAGTAGGTTTTATACCAAGGTTCAATTTTACATTGGGGGTTTTAAGCAATACGCTAGGGTCAATGCTGTACAAATTGTTGTTGATGGCACTACTTATTGAACTTGGCGAACTTAATTTGGCTATATCTGCATTAGCAGTAATATTTACGCCAACCATTTTCCCAAAAGACTTTTCAATAGGTGCTTTAATGATGATATTGTTTTCACCAGCATTATTGGTATTGGTAAAACGATTAAACTGAATGATTGGATGAAAATCAATACCCGATTGAGCAGTTTGTTTATTCTTTACTCCAACTTCTAAAAACAACCCATTGTACACTAGTTGTAATTCATCTTTGGGGTAAACAAGTGTAGTAGGCATGAATCCATAGCGGTATCTAGTTGTGCTATTAAATTTTGCTTGAGAAGTCCACTCTAGGTTATTGTTTGTGTTCATTACAGACAAAATATCTAAATCAAACATGCTGTATTGTTGTGCGTACAACTTCCCTTTAGACCTAATAAAACTTGTTTGAACCTGTGTAATAGAACGCTTGCCATCACCAAAAGAAAAGTGTCCTTCACCCATAAATGAATTTAAGTTTCCGGCACCAACTTTAACTCGCTGAGTGTTTTTCCAAACTTGAGGTGAATCAGGAGGCAATGCCAATGGTTTTAAAGGAATAGGCTGGTATAAAAAAAATAAATTAGAAGAAGGAACTTTATAGGTTAATGGCAATCGAGAGGAATCAATAATACTTGTTGCTGCGGTAAAATTAATTTTGGCAGCATTTTGTAAAGAGGGTTTAAAAGCTGAAGTAATTACAACTGTTCTAGTAGCACCCGTATCTGCATTAGATGAATTAGCAACTGTATAAGATACAGACAAATCACTCCCTTTAGCTGTGGTAAGCGTGGCTGGCTTATTGCTTTTTTTCGCTTTTTTAGCAATTACTTTCTTTTTTGCAACCCTAGTTTGTTTGGCTTTTTTCTTTTTGCTTTTACGTTGTTGTGCAAAAGTATCCAAAGACCACCCTATTAATAACAATAATATAATTAGTGCAATTTTCGTTTTCATAATACCCTTTATTTATACTATTGAACTTTATTGTTTTTTTCTTTTTCAGCAATCACTATTGCAAGTTTAGTAGCAGCTTCTTTTTTGAGTTCTTCAAATTCAGCGTTTTCCGCCACACTTTTAAAAGTTGCTTCTGCATTGAAATAGTCTTTTTGATTCAGATAAATGTCTCCTACTAATAAATAACTCTTGGTTACCCAGAAAGTGTAAGAACCATACTTTTTAATTACTTCAAAAGAAGCTTTTTCAGCTTCATCTAATTTGCCCAATTGCAATAACAATTCTGCAATACGGTATTGCGACTCAGCAGTAATTTCAGACTTACCCAATGTTAAAAGCGATTGATATCCTTGTAAAGCCTGCTGGTTTTTTTTATTGAATTGATCATTCTTTGCAATAACAAAACCTGCCATTAAACGATCATCCGTAGCAATTCCTTTTTGTAGCAATAAATCGGCCGCATTAGGGCCAGCTTGCTCAAATTGCTGTGTTTTAAATTGGCAGCGCAATAGGCCGCGCATTGCTTCCAATTTATTTTCTTGTTGTAAAGCAATTGTTTTTAACAACGAATAGTAAGTTGCAGCGTTAGCGTAATCTTGATAATCAAAATAATAAATCCTTCCTGCTTGTAAGGCAGCGCGTTCAGCATATTTATTCGGTGACAGTGCAGCAACTGCCTTATAATAATTTAACGCCTCTTTATTTTTTTTCTGGACTAAATTAATTTCAGCTAAAAAATAATTGGCTTCTACTGCATATTTACCTTTAGGAAAATTTTCTATATAGGCTTTAAAACCTGCTTCAGCACCAAGATTATCTTTCAATTCAAAGCGAATCATTGCCGATTTATACGTTACAGAATCTGCTTCATTTCCGGCAATCTTCTTTCCATTTGCTTCCATGAAACTGATATACTCTAGTGGAGCTTGCTGGTCAATAAATATATTTCGAATATACTCAACAGATGATTCTGCTTCAGCACTATTGGGATATTTACTTACTAGCTGTTTAAATTGAGTAAGAGATGCTTCGTTATTATTCAAATTAAAATAAGCAATACCCATCTTTTGATAGGCAATAGGATAAAGTGCTGCTGCATCTTTTTGATTAAGTAATGCTTGTAATGGCGCAAGTGCTTTTTCAAAAGCTTCGTCTGCTAAATACGTATTCGCCATTTCTAAACGAGCTTGGGCAATCAAATTAGACTGAGGAAATATATCTGGAATCGATTGTAATAATGAAAGCTTTTGCAATTGATTATTTGTGGCACCAGCAATAATGGCTTTTTGATAAGTAGCATAATCAGCTGAAGTCCATTTTAATTGGATAATTTGATCATATAAATTAGTGGCAGCTCTATACTCTTTCAACATAAACCAACAATCAGCAGCTCTAATTACAGCATCTTTCTCTACATTGTTTAATGCAGACTGCGGGTTCTTATTTACTAATTCAAACTGTTCTTTGGCTGGTTTATAGAGTTCTTTTTTTAAATAGGCATATCCTAAATTGTATCTGGCATTACTTGGATTCACTTCTCCATTTTTCACAGGAGACTTTAAGTATTGAGATAAAAACTCAATAGCATCATCCATTTTGCCTGCGCGGTAACTCAACTCCCCTTTCCAAAAATAGACAAAAGGTAATTGTATGGTATTATTAGGAGTAACCAATATCCTATCTAAAAGTAATTCAGCCCCATCCAGTTTTTGATCATTAATTAATTCAACCGTTCTGCCATATAAAAGTCTAGGTAATAGTGCTGTTGCACTAGCAGATTTATTCGGCAAGGATTCATATAATGTTAATGCATCTTTAAAGCTATTTGTATTTGCAAGTGTGCTAACTAGTAATTCCTTGGCTTCATTTGAATAGTCAGATTTTGGATAATTCGCTAAAAATTGTTGAAACCCTTTCACAGCAATATCAAAATACCCTAATTCATAAGAAAGTTTCGCATAATGAAAACTGGAAACTTCTTTTTGTACTTTATTACTATTATTGGCCGCACAAAACTGAAAAGCGTTTCTCGCATTCTGTAAATCATTTGTTTTCAAATAGGCATCTGCTAATAAATACATACTATTTTGCTCTAACGAATCCAATGATCCCCCAATTTGTTTAAACCCTTGAATAGCTTTACTCCAATTTTTTGCCTCATAATAACAATAAGACAATTCATATAAATCTTCTCTTCTTACTTTTTCGCTAGCTGCCACATACGCCTCTAAATAAGGGAGCGCTCTATCGAATGCTCTTTTTTCAAACAATAAATGACCAACTAACTGCTTCAACTGTAAGTCGTAGTATTGGCCATTTCGTTTGATTGCACCCTCTCCATAAGATAAAGCCTTCTCTCTATTCCCACTGAAATAATATAGTTCAGTTAAATAAAACGGCACTACGTTTCGATAATCTGGATGAGATTCTGCAACTAAAAAGCATTCAATGGCAGTTTCATAAGCTTGATCATTAAAAGCTAAGAAGCCATAATAATAATTTGCATCAACATAGTTTGGATCTTCAGGCAATTGTCTTATTGCGTTAAACAATGGCTTGGCTTTTGCAAAATCCTTATTCACAAAATAAGCATATGCCTGATGAAACTTCATTGTGGCAATCTGGCGATTGTTTAAATTGGCAATATTACATTTTGCATAATACGCTAAAGCATCATTATACGCTTTTCGTTGGTAATAATACTCCCCCAAATAAAAAGAAACCATTTGCGTATGTGCCAGATGATTGTCTAATGCAATAAATGTTTTAGCCATTTCTGTTGCTCCTTTTTCATCAAGCTGCAATCCACAAACTATATAATAGTATTGTGCATCTGCCATAATTTGAAATGGCATATTGCTTTGTTTAATTCCATTATTAAATAATCTTTTAAAAATGGGGAAAGCCAAACTAAATTGATTTTGTTGGTAAAATTGCTTTGCCGATTTAAAAGCAGCATCAGGATCAGACAATTCAAAAGTTTCCTGCGCTTTAATATTGGAAGAAAAAGCAAGAATGGTAAAAAATATGATCGTAAAATATTTAAACATGGGAGGAATATATATTGCAAATATTTTTTTAATTATTGGTATTAAGTGGCAAAGCATTGTTAAAGATAAGCTGAGTGCCTGTTAAGCTTGTTTAAACATCGCATTTGTGGAAAAACAGGATTAGGTTGTAAGTTTGTCAACAAATCGGAAAAATGTACGAACATTTCACCACAGTTAGAGTTAGATATGCAGAGACCGATCAAATGGATATTGTATATTATGGCAATTATGCCCAATATTTTGAGGTTGGTAGAGCAGAATGCATAAGGGCATTGGGTTTTACCTATAAGAAAATGGAAGAAATGGGAGTAAGAATGCCAGTTGTGGCTATGGAAGCAAAATTTTTAAGGCCAGCGCATTATGATGATTTAATCACCATCAAAACCATTTTAAGAACCCTCCCCATTAGTCATGAAATTTGTTTTGAACACGAAGTGTATAATGAAAAGAAAAAATTACTCACCACCGGAAAAGTAACCCTCTATTTCATTGATAACTTAACCAATAAACGAACACGCATGCCAGCAGATTTATTAGCAACATTCGCACCCTATTTTGGAAATCAATAAGCCCTTTTGAATGAAAAAAATTGACGCATCTATCATAACAATCGGTGACGAATTACTGATTGGTCAAGTAATTGACACCAATAGTAGTTGGATTGCTCAATCACTTAATTCAGTTGGAATACAGGTGAAAAGCAGAATTGCGGTTGGAGACAACAGAGAAGATATATGGCAGGCACTAGATGAAACCATTGAAAAATCAGATTTAGTTTTAATTACAGGTGGATTAGGGCCTACTGCAGATGATATCACCAAGCCACTTTTATGCGATTATTTTGGAGGGAAAATGGTCATGGATCAAGCCACACTAGACCATGTAACCTATATATTCGAGCATATTTTAAAAAGACCCATGATTGAGCGAAATACATTACAAGCTCAAGTCCCGGATGTTTGTACTGTTCTAAAAAATGAAAAAGGAACAGCTCCAGGTATGTTGTTCACCAAAAAAAATACCCGAATTATTGCAATGCCTGGTGTTCCGCATGAAATGAAATGGATTATGCAAAAACATGTTTTACCATTAACATCAAAATGGTTCAACAGTGGATTTATTGAACACAGAACGTTGTTAACTGCGGGTATTGGTGAATCTTTTTTAGCTGAAAAAATTAAGGATTTTGAACAAGCATTACCTGCTCACATCAAATTAGCGTATTTACCCAATTACGGAATGGTAAGGCTTAGATTAAGCGCTTGGGGAAGCAATTTAGAGATATTAAATAAAGATTTAGACAACCAATTCAATCAACTGAAAAACAATGTCTTAGAGCATTTAGTAACCGACAAAGATGAACCCATGGAAGTGGTAGTCGGAAATTTATTAAAGCAAAAAAAACAGACAATTGCTACGGCTGAAAGTTGTACAGGTGGATATATTGCGCACTTATTAAGTAAGCACGCAGGCTCTTCTCTATTTTATACTGGATCCATTATTTCGTATGCGAATATTATTAAGGAACATTTTTTAGATGTATCACACGAAACATTAACTACAGTTGGGGCGGTTAGTAAGGAAGCAGTTACACAAATGGCTATTGCAGTTAGAGAAAAAATGAATGCAGATTATGCCATTGCTGTCAGTGGAATAATGGGGCCAGGAGGTGCAACTGAAGAGAAAGCAGTTGGATTGGTTTGGATTGCAGTAGCATCGAATAATCAGGTTATTGCTAAAGATTTTCAATTTCGATTTGATAGAGAGCGTAATATCAGTTTAACCGCTGTTAACGCATTGAATATGATAAGAACTATGATTGTGGATAATAGTTGATAACTTAATCGTTATCAACTACTATATTTGTTAATTAGTAGTGGATAGTGTATGTAAACTATACCTTATTAACCCGTTTTAAATAGTAGTACAATATGGCAATAGCTGAATTGGTGATGCCCAAACTGGGAGAAAGTATAATGGAAGCTACCATTCTTAAGTGGCATAAGAAAGTTGGCGACCATGTAAAATTAGATGAAACCGTATTGGATATAGCTACTGATAAAGTAGACAGTGAAGTTCCGTCTACTGTAGAAGGTATTATTACTGAAATCCTCTACAATGTTAACGATGTAGTGCCAATTGGAACGGTAATTGTTCGGCTAGAAACAGCTGCAACCATTGCTACTTCAGCTACAGTTGCAACTCCAGCACCAGTGATTGAAACTCCTGTTGTTGTTGCACCTGCTCCAGCACCAATTATTGAAACACCTGTTGTTGCAGCACCTGCTCCAGCGCCGGTGATTGAAACACCTGTTGAAGTTCCTGTTGTTGTTGCACCTGTTCCAGCACCAGCACCAGCACCAGCACCAGTACCAGTACCAGCACCAATGCCAGTAGCAGCTCCTGTTCAAGAAGTCCCTTACACGCCATCAGCGCAATTAATAGACTTCATGAATAAGCCTGCATCTAATCGATTTTATTCACCATTGGTGTTAAACATCGCTAATAGTGAAGGAATTAGTTTGAGTGAATTGGAAAGAATTCCTGGAACGGGCAATGATGGACGCGTTTCTAAAAAAGATATTTTACAATATGTAGCAGATAAGAAAGCAGGAAGAGTACCAAATTACCAACCAGCTCCAATGTATGCTGCAGCACCACAATATGTGGCAATACCGCAACCAATTGCAGTTCCACAACCAATGGCCGCTCCTGTTGCTGCTCCACAACCAGTGGCTGTTCCGCAACCAATAGCTTCACCAGAACCAATTGTAGTTGCAGAACCTGCACCTCAACCAGCTGTTGCACCAGTTACTGCACCTGTTGCTGCTCCACAACCAGTGGCAGTTCCGCAACCAATAGCTACACCAGAACCAACTGTAGTTGCAGAACCTGCACCACAACCAGCTATTGTTGAACAACCAGTGGCAGCTCCTGTTGCACCAATTGCTGCACCTGTTGCTGCTCCACAACCAATTTATCAGCCTGCACCAGCACCGCAGCCTGTAGTTCCTGTTTATCAAGAACCGATTGTGCCAATTGTGCCTGTAGAGCCAATTATAAAAAGTAGTTCAAGATTTCCTGAACAAACTGCTGCAGTTTATTCTGCACCTGTACCTCCTGCACCACAAGCAATTGTTGCACAGACTGTAGGAAAATATTCAGATCCAGCAATGGCTAGTATTACTGGCGCAACTGAAATCATTGAAATGGACCGTATGCGCAAGCTTATTGCAAAGCATATGGTAGACAGCAAACATACCAGCCCACATGTTACCAGCTTTGCAGAAGCTGATGTTACAAACATGGTACAGTGGAGAAACAAAGTGAAAGGAGATTTTGAACATCGTGAAGGAACCAAACTTACTTTCACGCCAATGTTTGTAGAATGTATCGCAAGCGTAATAAAACGTTTCCCATATATTAATTGCTCTTTAGATGGAGATAAAATTATTTTAAAGAAAGACATCAATATAGGAATGGCAACTGCACTTCCATCTGGTAATTTGATTGTACCAGTAATTAAAGGGGCAGACCAACTAAATATTGTAGGATTAAGCAAAGCGGTTAATAGCTTGGCTGATGCTGCAAGAAATGCAAAATTAAAACCAGAAGATACTACAGGCGGTACATTTACTTTAACCAATGTGGGTACATTTGGTAGTTTGATGGGAACACCTATCATCAGCCAACCACAAGTAGCGATACTCGCTGTGGGTGCTATCAAAAAACGCCCAATGGTAATGGAAGGCCCTGAAGGAGATTACATTGCTATAAGACATATGATGTACTTGTCTTTAAGCTACGACCATCGAATAGTGGATGGTAGTATTGGCGCCAGTTTCTTAACTGAAGTGGCTAAAGAGTTTGAAAAATGGGATATTAATAAACAATGGTTCCACTACATATAAACTTAAAAAAAGCCCTGATAATAATCGGGGCTTTTTTATACAGCTCGTTTTTGTATACTCAAACACCAGGCTTAGGTACTTGGAATGTACTTACAGGACGTTTCAATTATAATAGCAAATGGCATGGGTTTGTAGAACTTCAATTGCGATCTCAACAAACTTATAATCACTTTAATTACCATGAAGTGAAAGGTGGTATTGGATATATGATTACTCCTTCTTTATCTGCTTTAGTAGGAACAGGCCGTTATATTACTTATCAAGTAAATGATAATTTTAAAACACCCTTCTTAGTTTCGGAAAATAGGATATGGCAACAATTGATTTATAATCAAAACTTTTCAGGGTTTCGTATAGAGCATCGTTTAAGAGCCGAACAACGCTATACTTCATCGGGATATAGAAATAGATTTAGATATAGGCTTAGCGCTGTTATACCGCTCAATAAAAAAACGATTACCAACAAAACATTATTTTTAAATACATCAAATGAGTTTCATTTTAATAATGAAAATGTTTTTTACGAGCAGAATCGCTTTTACTTTGGGGGAGGGTATAATTTCAGTAACAAGTTAAGCCTACAAATGGGTTGGATATATCGTTCCGATTTTTTTAGCCAAAACAGGGCACAATACAAGAATTTTTTACAAACAAGCCTTCAATTTACTTTCAGCAAAAGTAAATCCGCTCCCATTAGAAATATAGGATCAGTTGATTAACTAGTCTACAGATTCAAAAAAGGAGAAAAGCGTGGTGCCATAATTCCGCACAAAAGAAAATCCTTCAAATTTTTCGTAGGCGTTTCTTGGCGTATGTTCCAAAACAAAAAAACCACCTGGAGCAATCAGTTTTTTTGCAACAATGATTTTGGGTAATTCGTCAATAGTTCCCAACGCATATGGTGGGCCAGCAAAAATAAAATCAAATTGCTTAGTACAACTTTGTAAAAAAGCAAATACATCCATTTTTAGCAATTGTACATTTTCCATACCTAACATCACAGCATTCTTGCCAATAAATCCATGCATGATGGGATCTTTTTCTACAATAGTTAGCTGTTCTGCACCTCTTGAAGCAAGTTCATAACTGATGCAACCAGTACCACCAAACAAATCCAGTGTTTCAATACCATCAAAGCTCATTCTATTTTGTAAAATATTGAACAAGCCCTCTTTAGCAATATCGGTAGTTGGTCTAGTATGAGGCATATTCGCAGGAGGGCTGATTCGCCTCCCACCCCACTTCCCAGAAATTATTCTCATAATGCCAATTTAAAAAATGGCGCAAAATAATGAGCCGGATATTCTTTATTTACTTCTACCATTATACCAGAAGCTTCTGTGGAATTCAATTCTATATGATCAAATACTTTAAATAGATTATCGTATAACTCAGTATTTAAATCAATCATTCCACTTAATTCTACAATTGTTTTTTTAGGATCTATTCCAAATTGTTGATTACATCTAAGTATATAATACAAAGCGTCTTCAGCCAACTTATAAGGAAATGTTTGAATCATCTGAACAACCGAATCCTTTAATATTGCAATAATAAAATGTCCATGATAAAATTGCAATTTCACCAATTGCTCGTCATTTTTTCTCCTATTCATCACATCGTTTAACAACGATGTGTAAACATGCGCTGTTTGAAATATGATGAATTGCCGAGTAAACAATTCTGCAAGAGATTTCTTAATTCGATAGGTATTGATTAAACTTTTGGTAGAATTTAGCTTTTCATATTTCACATCCATCCGATTACTTTCCCCGTAAATAAGGTTCAAATAATCTTCAGCTGAAGTGGCAGTTAAAAATTTTTCTGGCACCAAGATCGATTCTGGTGTACAGAAAAAACAAGTAACTAGTTTATACGTTTTATTAAAAAGCTTAGAAATGGTTTTGATTTCGTAAAAGATATCATTCCAATCTTCCGTTTGATCCTTATCTAAACTAAAATATTCAAATGCAACAATCGTTCCGCTGTCAATTGATTTAGACATACAACGCAGCTCTTGCTCATCCAATTCAATGATGAGCTGAAATGCCAATCCACTGATTGGATCTTCTTTATAAAATCCTGCTTTTTTCCTAGCCATTCAAAGTAATTACGTTGCAATAATATATAAAAAAGCATTAACGGAGAGCGAAGATATTATCAGACATCAATTTACTAACTTCGCAGCCCAATATGAGCGTCCATTCTCCACTCAATCTAAAGGTAAACACAGGAAATAAAGCTATCCTGCGTATTGCCCTGCCTATATCTGCATCAATCGTAGTTCCGCAAATTAACTTTATTACCAATAATATTTTTTTGGGGGGATTAGGGCAGAAAGAATTAGGAATTGCAGGCATTACAGGGGTATACTACCTCATGTTTGCAGTTATTGGGCATGGATTGAATAATGGATTACAAGCGTTGATTTCTAGACGAGCTGGCGAAAATAAAATTGATGAGATAGGAAGCTTATTTTGGCATGGAGTAAGAATAGCCATGTTCTTTGCAAGCTTTGGAATTTTAATGACCTGGTTTGTTGCCCCAATGATTTTAAAATGGTCTTTGCACGATCAAGAAGGCATCAACATGGCGGTCAATTTTTTATCGATTCGTATTTGGGGCTTACCCCTACTCTATATTTATCAAATGCGCAATGCGTTATTGGTAGGAATTAATCAAAGCAAACTGCTTGTATTAGGGACTGCAAGTGAAGCCATTATTAATATCATTTTTGACTATGGATTAATTTATGGCAAACTAGGAATGCCTAATTTAGGATTTAATGGGGCCGCTTATGCATCAATTATAGCGGAGGGCGCAGGTTTATTAGCCGTATTCTTAGTAATCAGATTCAATGGTATTAGTCAAAAAATCAATCTGTTTAAAAAAGTTGCTTATCAATACTCGTATATAAAACTCATTTTAAATCAATCCTACCCGCTCATATTGCAACATGTGATCAGTATAATGAGTTGGGAATATTTTTATATTTTGATTGAACATCATGGCGCAAGAGACCTAGCTGTTTCAAATACAATGCGGAATCTATTTGGATTCTTTGGTTGTTTTACATGGGCATTTGCGGCCACAACCAATACCATGGTTAGCAATGTAATTGGACAAGGAAGAAAGGAAGAAGTACTTCCTTTAATTTATAGGATTTTAAAATGGAGTATGGGTTTTGCATTTATTGTATTTGTACTCTTAAATGCTTTTCCAAGGGCCTTCCTTGGCATTTATGGACAAGGTGAAGACTTTATACAGGCTGGCATTCCAGTCATAAGAGTAGTATCTATAGCAATGATTATGATGTCTGCCGCAACAGTTTGGGTTAATGCAGTTACAGGAACTGGAAATTCTAAAATGAATTTAATTACAGAAATCGCAACAATTACTTTTTACTTAGTATATGTATATATTGTATTAGAAAAAATGAACTTGCCCATCACATGGGGATGGGCAAGCGAATGGGTTTATTGGACCATTATGTTTATTCCATCATTCTGGTATATTACCAGCAATCGTTGGAAAAAAATCAAAATTTAGCCCTTCAATTCCTTTACTAAGTCAATATATTGCTGCATAGCAGTTTCTTTGGTAAGACCTTGCAATTTAGCCCAGGCTTCGTGTTTAAACTTGGCAACAAAATCGAACATATTGGAAGGACCTTCTTCCTTATTATCACCTTCTGTAGCTTGCTTATACAATGCATACAGCTTTAAAAGCGTATCGTTATCGGGTTTTTCTGACAAAGTTTTGCTGTTAGCAACAGCTTCTAAAAATAATTCTTGTAAGCTCATATGATGGTTTTATTGTAATGATGCTAATAGTTTAGCGCCATCTGCTTTTAACGCAATATCATTAAAAGAACGATTGGGCATTTTTACTAATCGTTCTAAAACTTCAATGGCTTTAGCAGGCTGTCTATTTTCTTTGTAAGCTTTGGCCAAATCTAATTGATTAGTAACAAAATATGGTTCTATAGTTCTAGATTTCTCCATGTATGAAATGGCTTTATCTAAGTCTCCATTGGGTAATCCACCGTAAAATAATTTAACCGCAGCTTTTTTGATACCAGATAAAGTAACCATTTCATAATGCCATTTACCTAAAGTATAGTTGGCTCTTCCATGATTCGGGTTAATGCTTAGTGCCTTATCGGCATAATCTTTCACATCTTTTACGTAGGCCACTATTTTTTTATTTTCAATATCCAAGTCGGTCATTTTACCAGATACTGTTGCCATTGCATAATTGGCATCAGCACTATTTGCGTCTGCTTTTAAAGCTCTTTGAGCATAAGCCATTGCTGATTCAAAAAATAGGCGTTTGCTTTTTTCTTCTTTTTCTCTGCCTCCAATAGCAACTTCTAGTTCAGCAGCTTTCACCAAATACTTAACATTGTTGGGCTCTATAACAATAATTTGTTTGTATTTAGCCAAGGCTTCAGGCTCTTTTAATTGTCGTTCTAAATTTTCGGCCTCTTTGGCTAAAATGCCGATGTCTTGTGAAAAGACAGTTCCCATCCAACTACAAAAAAATGCGATGATTAATGCAAATCTGATTTTCATATTATATTCTATTCACTTTTAATGAAACCCCTAAACTGCCCACAAACTGTGCAATAGGTGGCTTTAATTTGTTAATGGAAATATGTACGTAATCAGCTAGAGAAAACTGTGCCAAAATATCATTTGCGATATCTGATGCAAGGGTTTCTAATAGTGGAGTAGCAATTTGCATACGCTTTTTCACCAACGAATACACTTCTGCATAATTGATGGTATCGGATATATGTACAATCGGAAAAGCTTTAGGAGTGAACCCTACTTCTATATTAATGGCAAACTCATTACCTAAAATCTGCTCCTCTTTATATAATCCATGATAAGCAAAGAACCTCAAATCATTTAAATGAATGCTTGCTTTGCTCATATTTTAGTGTCCAATAGAAGTTAAATAGCGCTCTGCATCCAATGCTGCCATACAACCACTACCAGCAGCAGTTACTGCTTGACGATAGTTTTTATCTTGTACATCTCCTGCTGCAAAAACTCCAGCCACATTGGTTTTGGTAGTACCTGGCACTGTTAAAATGTAGCCAGTTTCATCCATTTCTACAAAGTCTTTAAATATGCTGCTATTGGGTTCATGACCAATTGCCACAAAGAAAGCACTTACAGGGATTTCTTGCGTATCTCCTGTTTTATTATTCTTGATTCGAACAGCTTCTACTTTTTTATCCCCTAATATTTCATCTGTTTCTGAATTCCAATACACTTTAATATTGGGTGCATTCAATACGCGATCTTGCATTACTTTACTTGCACGCATTTGATCTCTGCGTACAATCATATGTACTTGTGTGCATAACTTACTTAAATAAATGGCTTCTTCTGCTGCGGTATCACCCGCACCAACAATAGCTACTTCCTTTCCTTTAAAGAAAAATCCATCACAAACTGCACAAGCACTTACCCCATAACCATTCAAACGCTCTTCACTTGGAATGCCTAACCATTTTGCTGAAGCACCTGTGCTGATGATTACTGCGTCTGCATGAATTTCTTTTTCTTCATCTATCCACACTTTATGCGGGGTACTACTGAAATCTACTTTAGTAGCCAACCCATAACGAATATCTGCCCCCATTCTGCTGGCTTGTTTTTCAAAGTGAACCATCATTTCTGGTCCTTGAATGCCTTCTGGGTATCCAGGATAATTCTCTACTTCTGTTGTGATTGTTAATTGCCCTCCTGGTTGAATACCTTGGTATAAAACAGGTTTCATATTTGCTCTAGCTGCATAAATTGCAGCAGTATAGCCTGCAGGACCAGACCCTATAATTAATACCGATACTTTCTCTATAGCTGATTGTTCCATATTCTTTTTTTAATCTTTGCAAATGTATGTTTTGTATTGAGAACCATATCCACAAAAAGCACCCAATGCCCCATTACTGATATTACCCTTTACTACGCCTGGAGAAGAGAAAGGATTCCCAATGGATTGAAATGCAAATTCCCATGTTCGCCAAAAATCATAAGTGGCTTTATCAATATTAGCAAGCCGAACGGTAACCGTGTCACCCAATTTAAAAAAGCCAGAATTTTCTCTTTCAAATGGTTGGTTTCTATCTACCCCTTTGTCAATGTCTATACTATAAGTTTTGCCATCAATAATAGCGTCATCAAAAGCACTATTAAATCCTGGGAAAAAAGGTTGGTTATTTACTTTTGTAAAGTAGCGAATATAATTGCCTAAGCCCGGAGGATCAATAATACGAGCCATCAATACCCTGAAGCTATCGGTACTTGGTCTATTGGTAACTCTTTTAGACCAAAGGCTATCAATGGTTTTTGCAACTAATGGTATAGTTGTAGTAGATTGATACTGCTTTCCTTTATGATCAATTGTTAATTGATAGGTTTTGCCCGTTTCTCCCAACATACGGTCATTGGGGGGTGTAGTATAAAATACGTATCGCCCACCTTGCGGGAAACGCAATTCATTTACCTGTAATGTCACCGTTCTTGATCCATTATTGAGTTGCACTTTAGCGTCTTTAATAAAAGTAGCAAACAACGTTGCGGTATCAATCGTAGAGAAATAATTGAGTGAAGTGGAAAGTATCACCATTGGTGCTTGTCCATTCTCAATTTCGGCATCTACAACCAACTTCGGTTCATTTTCTAAAGGCTCAATTTGAATATCTTTTTCACAAGCCAACAAAAACAACATCAATAATATAAAAGGTATTTGGCGCATTTAAGTATAACAACAATTATGAAAAAAAGATTAAAAAAAAACGCTCCGAAAATTCGGAGCGTTCTCAAAAAAAAGTAGCCTCTCGAATATCCCTATTTGGAGGCCTAAATATTAACCCAAATATGCTTTAAGTGCATTGCTGTAACGCGCTTTCTGTAAACGCTTTATGGCACGCTCCTTAATTTGTCTGATTCTTTCTTTGGTAAGGTCGTACTTCATTCCTATTTGCTCAATAGTAACGCCGTTTTCACCATCCAATCCAAAATAAGCATT
>JBMLPQ010000189.1:0-7265 GCA_049242025.1 Sediminibacterium sp. | reverse complement strand
TTTTAATTTAATTGGATTTTGTATTGACTTTTTTTCTTAATTAAACTCCCATGTTTCAATCCGAAGTAAATATCGTTTTCTATAAATCAAGGCCTTGGATTTTTTTAGTGATTATTGCTATAGTCATTTCCGCCATTGTATCCTTGCCCTTCATTAAAACAACTATTGCCATTAGGTCTAGTGGTGTTATTAGGCCTGCCGATGAAAGAACTGATATAAAACCATTGCAAACAGGTCATATTGATCAGCTATACGTTAAAGAGGGTGATACTGTAATGCGAGGTCAGTTAATTGCTTCTATTAAAGACAATATCAGTGTCCCTAAAATTACACTGAATGTATTAGAACATCAGCGTCGCAATGCTTTTGTATCCGATTTGAAAATGCTTACTGTTGGCAACGAATTCAACAATTTGAAATTACAAACACCATTGTATAAAGAGCAATTGAATAGGTTTCTTCACCAAATTGCCGATCATCAATCTGCAATTAAAAAAGTATCTAACGAATTGCAGATTTTTACTTCTTTGCTTAAAGATAAAGTCATTGCTCCTAAAGAACATTTTGATAAAGAAATTGAGTTAGAGCGTTTGCAAAATAATTTCAAGGCTTTTGAGAATGAGCAATTAGCAATTTGGCAAAACGATCTTCAACGATATGAATTAGAAATTGCTCAGTTTAAATCTCAACAGAACCAACTAACCATTGAGCAAAAAAACTATTTTATTCATGCCCCTGTTGCTGGTGTTATTCAAAATATCAATGCACGATATGTTGGTAGCTTTTTGTCTGCAGGAGAATCTTTATGTATCATATCTCCTATAAGCCAACTTTTGGCTGAATGCTATTTATCTACAAAAGATATAGGTCTAATGAAGCTTGGCCAACCTACTCAATTTCAAATTGACGCATTTGACTATAATTATTTTGGCTTATTAACGGGCAAAGTAGTTTCTATTGGGAATGATTTTTCAATTATTGACAATAAGCCTGTTTTTAAAGTGCATTGCAGTTTTGATAGTTCACAGCTCTTTTTGAAAAATGGCTTTAAAGCTAACTTAAAGAAGGGACTTAGTTTTCAGGCAAGATTTATTATTGCTGAGAGAACCTTGTGGCAGTTGCTGTTCGATAAAGTAGACGATTGGTTTAATCCTACTAAATCTATGCCTTCATGACTAAAAGAATTTGTATTAAACAGCGAGATATTACCGATTGCGGCGCTGCTTGTTTAGTTTCTGTTGCAATGCATTATAAACTAGAATTGCCTGTTAGTAGAATTAGGCAATATGCAGGTACAGATAAACGGGGTACCAATGTGTTGGGTTTGATTGAAGCTGCCGAAAAATTAGGTTTTCAGGCTAAAGCTGCTAGAGGTACATTAGATAGTTTACAGAAGATTCCACTGCCCGCTATTGCTCATTTAATTTTGAAAAATGGATTACATCATTATGTGGTTATCTATCAAGTTTCTGGTAAATCCATCACTTATATGGATCCTGGAAATGGTGAATTAATAAAGGTTTCGCTTGATGCTTTTAAAGAAATTTGGTCTGGTGTAATTGTATTGCTCTTGCCTGGGGATGATTTTGTAACTGGCAAACAAAAAATCACGAATGCTACTCGCTTTTGGCAGCTTATTCGTCCTCATTCTTCAATCATGTTTCAAGCTTTAGTTGGGGCGATAATCTATACTGTTTTAGGATTATCTACTTCTATTTATATGCAGAAATTGATTGATTTTGTTTTAGTTGAGGGTAATACGCGGTTGTTGAATCTATTGAGTGTGGGTATGATCATCATTTTAGTTTTTCAATTAATCATTGGTGGCTTTAAATCTGTCTTTGGCTTTCAAACGGGTCAAATGATAGATGCTAGATTAATATTAGGCTACTATAAACATTTACTCAAACTGCCCCAGCAATTTTTTGATACAATGCGTGTGGGGGAAATTATTAGCAGGGTGAACGATGCTGTTAAAATTAGAGAGTTCATTAATTCAGTTGCATTAAATATAATTGTCAATATACTGATAGTACTTTTTAGCATATTGATTATGTTCTTTTATTATTGGAAGTTGGCTTTGATTATGCTTGCAATTGTTCCAATCTATTGTTCAATTTATTGGATTAGCAATAGCGTAAATAAAAAATGGCAAAGACGTTTAATGGAAGAAAGTGCAGAATTAGAAAGTCAATTAGTAGAAAGTTTAAATGCAGTGGGTACAATTAAACGATTTGGTCTTGAGCAATTCACAAATGACAAAACGGAAAGCCGGTTTATTCCATTGCTTAAAACCATCTATAAAACCAGCATCTATTCTATGTTTATAGGCACAGGTGCTGAATTTTTCACTCGATTATTTACCATTCTACTTCTTTGGGTTGGATCATATTTTGTCATCAACAGAGAATTATCTCCTGGTGAATTATTATCGTTCTATGCACTTATAGGATATTTTACTGGTCCTGCTACTTCACTAATTGGCACCAATAGAAATATTCAAGATGCCTTAATTGCAGCGGATCGTTTATTTGAAATTATTGATTTAGAAACGGAATCTACTAATGAAACAAAAGTTGAATTACTACCGCATTTAATTGGAGATATTGAACTCAATAATATTCATTTTCGTTACGGTACAAGAACAACAGTTTTTGAAGAATTGTCACTCCGAATCGAAAAAGGAAAATCTACAGCTATTGTAGGCGAAAGCGGAAGTGGTAAATCTACTTTATTATCACTTTTGCAAAATCTTTACCCTTTGAATAAAGGGAATATTACTATTGGTGGTTTAGACCTCCAACATATTAGTAATCGTAGTTTACGAGAAAGAGTTGGTGTTGTGCCTCAATCGATAGATTTATTTAATGCTACAATAATTGAGAATATTGCAATTGGGGATTATGAACCAGATATGCAAAAAATTTTATTTCTCTCGAAGCTTCTAGGAACAGATGAATTTATTGATCAACTACCTAATTCTTATAATAGTGTTGTGAATGAACAAGGTGCAAATTTTTCTGGTGGACAAAAACAGCGAATTGCCATTGCCAGAGCCCTTTATCGAAATCCTGATATTTTAATTTTAGATGAAGCTACTAGTAGCCTTGATCCTTCTAGTGAACAAAAAGTCCAAAATGCACTTGAATGGTTTAAGCAACAAGCAAAAACCATTATCATAATTGCACATAGATTAACAACCATAAAGAACTGTGACCAAATATTGGTTTTGAATAAAGGTCAGTTGGTTGAGCAGGGCTCACATCATCATTTATTAAATGCGAATGGGCATTATGCTAAGCTATGGGGTTATCACAGTGCAATTATTTAATCAGAAACAATATTTTTTTAAACAGGAATAATTATATAGACAAAATGAACAAGATAGATTCAGGTGTTACTTTTCTTTTATTTACGGGGATTTGCTTTAATGCAATTATTTTTCCTTTAGGGGTATTATACTCGTATCTATTTAATGTAGATTATATGACTATTGATGAATGTACTTATTCTATAATCATTAATTTATTGGCTTGGCAGGCATTGTATTATTCTTTCAAAAATACTTTGTCTTATCCTACTCCAAAATCATTAAGTGATGAGTTAAAGAAATTCAACTTTATTAATGCTATGGATTTATGGTTGTTGGCTAAACTGAATACACCTGAAAAAAGAAAGCTTTTTTTTAAAATGAGTTTTCGAGCTTTTATCCTGATCAATTTTATTTTACCGCTATTAGTAAAGTGGATTTTTAGTATTAAACTCCATTATAATTCTTGGGCGGGTTCTTTTGTTTTCATTCAACTTTTCACCATTGTTTATTATCGTTTACAAAAACAATATCCCGAAGACATTGAAGAAAAAGATACTCCTATGCCCAATCCTTGGATTTTACATTTGCTTTATCTGATGATTTTCCAAAAAAAGTCTTTCTAATTCAACTGCGGATCAATAGGGTAGTTGGTCATTTGTGCGTATTCACCACCTAACAGGTGCATGCTACGTTTCCATATTTGTTGTGGATCTTCTGTAAAACTGATTGCTGCATCTGGGGTTGTGATAATCCAGCTTTTTTCGTCTACTTCCTCTTTTAATTGTCCTGCGCTCCATCCACTATATCCCACAAAAAATTTGATTTGGGCTTCGGTGATTTCTTTATTGTGCAGCGCAGCTACGGCAACATCAAAATCTCCTCCCCAATAAATGCCTTTATGAATTTCTACCCCGTCTGTAATAAGGTCTGGTCTGCGGTGTATAAAATGCAGGGTATGTTGTTCTACTGGACCACCCTCATATACCGGCAGTTTTAATCCATCTGCTATCTCTACCAAATCTCCTAAAACCTGATCGGTTTTCTTGTTTAGGATAAATCCTACATCCCCTTCTTCATTATGGTCGCATATAAGCACTGCGGTTCTAATGAAATTCGGGTCCTTTAAAAAAGGGTCTGACAATAATAAAATTCCTTTATTTAGTTCCATATCTTTCAAAAAGATAAGAATAATATTTATTTTTCGTTACAAATCTAAAAAATCTCGTTAAAAAAAGACCTCCGATGCTTTGCTGCTGCTAGCTAGGACTAAATAAATCTATATTTGTTGCGCATGAAGAGAACTTTCCCCACTATTGTTATATTGATTTCACTTTCACTGCTTGGGCTTTTCCTTTTGCAGGCTTCTTGGTTTGATAACTTGATGGAAGTAACCAAGAATCAACTCAGCGAGAAAATTAATGCAGTTGGGGTGAGCGTTGCCAACGATATTGGCAAAACCACCAGAAGTTCGCAACCACTAAGATTAAATAGAAGGGGCGGATTATTACTGGGGTCAGATTTACAAATTAAATTATTTCGCCAGCCCACCGTTGAAGAGCGTTTCACCATGGAGGAAGTGAAGGAAAAAATTGACAAAGAGTTTGATAGGGTTCAACTCAAAAACCTCAAATTCGAATTCGCTATTTCTGATGTTGAGGGAGATTATGAATTTTATTCTCCTGGTTATGAGCAAGAATTTTGGGATACCATTAATAATAGGCGTAACTATTATCCCATTCTTCGCGACACCGATAATTTGGCTTTGTCTGAAACCAATGAATTGTTAATCATTATTGTTCCCGATGTTGAAAAGCAAGTATGGACTTCGCTTCGCTGGATTTTAGTTGGGGCAATTACTTTCATGCTCATTATTATTGCAGCCTTTTATGTTACTGTTAAAACCTTGTTGAATCAGAAAAAATTATCTCAAATTAAGAGTGATTTTATCAATAATATGACGCATGAATTTAAAACTCCGTTGGCTACTATTTCTTTAGCGGTAGATGCATTGCGTACCCCTAAAGTGCAAGCCAATCCTGAGAAAGGTGCATACTTCACGAATATCATTAAGGAGGAAAATATTCGCATGAACAAACATGTGGAAACAATTTTGCAAGCTGCATTTTTAGAAAAGCAAGAACTCAATTTGAACCTATCTAAAATTAGTGTGCATGATATGATTGAGGAAGTGGCTAGTACTTTCGAGTTACAGTTGAATGATAAAAACGGAAAAATTCAGTTCTTATTAAACGCTAGTAAAAATTTTATCAGTGGTGACGAAGCTCATTTCCGCAATATGATTTCCAATTTGATTGACAATGCAATCAAGTATTCTCAAGAACCTGTGCATATCAAAATATCTACGCATAGCACCAAAAACCATTTAATCATTCGTATTGAAGACAATGGTATTGGTATGAGCAAAGAATCGGTTAAACGGATTTTTGAAAAGTTCTATCGTGCGCATACTGGTAACTTACACAATGTAAAAGGGTTTGGCTTAGGGATGAGTTATGTTAAAACGGTGATTGATGCCCATAAAGGCAAAATCAAAGTAGACAGTACTGTTGGTAAAGGAACTTCCTTCACTATTGAAGTGCCGCTTATGTTAGACTAGTCTCTTACATAGAGAATTGATCCGTCACCATAACTTAAAAAACGATACTCATTTGCCAAGGCAAACTCGTATATTTTTTTCCAATCATCTCCTACAATGGCCGATATCAATAACAACAATGTGCTTTGTGGTTGATGGAAATTGGTAATTAATGCGCGTATCATTTTAAATTGATATCCTGGCGCAATAATGATTTGTGTTTTAGTAATGATTCTTTCAGCTTTGTTGCGTTTCATCCATGCTAATAAGGATTGCAATGCTTCAACGGCTGTATATTCTTTTGGTATATTATTTTGCGAATTTTTATTTTCATCACCATCTCCGTACGAAGCATAAGGCTCCCATTGCGACACTTGTAAATCAGCTGTTCCTAATAAAGGATTACGAATGGTCTTAACCCCAATCCAGTAAAGGCTTTCGAGTGTACGCAGCGAGGTTGTTCCCACTGCAATAATTCCTTTTTCTACATGTGCTTTTAATTGTTCAATTGCCTCGTATGGTACATCAATGTATTCTGCATGCATTTCATGATCCTTCATTTGGGCTGCTTTCACAGGTTTGAATGTTCCTGCGCCCACATGTAGTGTAACATATGCTTTCGATATATTTTTCTCATCCAAATCCTTAAATACATTTTCGGTAAAATGAAGTCCTGCAGTAGGCGCTGCCACGGATCCATCGTGTTTTGCGTAAATGGTTTGGTATCTTTCTTTATCCGATTCTTCTGTGGCTCTATTTAAGTATGGGGGGAGCGGAATATCTCCGGCTATATGCAGTACTTCCGCAAAGCTCAACTCAGCGGGCTCCCAACTAAATTGGATCAAAAAACAATCGGGTAGCGTTTCAAGTTTATTGGCAAAAACTTTCAAAGCCGGTTTTTTTGTGGATTGATCAAGGTCTCCTTCAATCATTAATTCCAGCGCTCCATCTTTCCATTTTTTGGCTCCTCCTACCAAGCATTTCCATTGCACCGACCCTTTTTGTAGCATAGCCGATGTGATATCTTCATACTGGTCGGCCGGTTCCAAACAAAATAATTCAAGTACTCCTCCAGTTGGTTTTTGAAACAATAATCTTGCTTCTACTACTTTGGTATTATTAAAAACCAATAAACTGCCAGAAGGCAATTCATTGGCAATATTGGCGTAAATATTTTCACGAATGGAGCCAGACCCCTTCAATTCTGGGCTAGATTCCCACACCAGCAATTTGCTCTGGTCTCTCTGTTCTAGTGGATATTTAGCAATTTTTTCGTTGGGTAGCTCGTAGTTGAAATCTTCAATATGCAGTAATGACGGGTGTTTCATGGCTTTTCTTTAGTAATTCACGGCTTAT
>JBMLPQ010000188.1:0-5913 GCA_049242025.1 Sediminibacterium sp. | reverse complement strand
GCGCCATTCGTCATTTTATTAATCATTGCAGTTTTAGCCATATTTGTGCCCTCCGAATTAAGCTTTGTTGATTCTAAAGGAGTGTACAATGGAGCCGATATTGCTTGGATTATCATGGCAACTGCGTTGGTCTTTTTGATGACCCCCGGGTTAGCATTTTTTTATGGGGGTATGGTGCACAGAAAAAATGTGATTTCAACAATGATTAAAAGCGTGGTTGCAACTGGTGTTGTTTCAATTATTTGGGTTACGGTTGGCTATAGTCTTTGCTTTGGGGAATCTATAGGTGGATTGATTGGAAACCCTACAACCCATTTTTTTATGAAAGGGATAAATGGTGGAGCTCCTTGGAGTTTAGCGCCAACCATTCCTTTAGGTCTATTCGCAATGTTTCAACTAATGTTCGCAATTATTACCCCAGGTTTAGTTGTAGGTGCCGTTGCGGAAAGAGTAAAATTTACTTCTTATATTTTATTTATAGTATTATTCAGTCTATTGGTTTACGCTCCTTTAGCTCATTGGACCTGGCATCCTGAGGGCTTTTTATTCAAAATGGGCGCCCTAGATTTTGCAGGTGGAACAGTGGTACATATTTCTGCAGGATGCGCTGCACTAGCAGGTGCTTTGGTACTAAAAAGAAGAAAAGCACATCTAGACCAAATTGAAATTCCGCCAGCAAATATTCCCTATGTACTAATTGGAACAGGTTTACTTTGGTTTGGCTGGTTTGGATTTAATGCTGGATCTGCATTGGGCGCTAATGCATTAGCGGTTTCGGCATTTGCAACTACCAATACAGCGGCTGCTTCAGCTGGTTTGTCCTGGATGTTTTTTGATGTGATGAGAGGAAAAAAGCCATCGGTTTTAGGATTTTGTATTGGAGCTGTTGTTGGGCTTGTAGCTATTACCCCCTCAGCTGGATTTGTTGCAGTACCACAAAGTATTTTTATCGGTTTTATTGCAGCGATTATTTCGAATTATGCTGTTTTTTTAAAATCAAAATCATCTTTAGATGACACATTAGACGTTTTTCCTTGCCATGGAGTTGGTGGAATGGTTGGCATTTTAATGACAGGTATATTTGCGAGTAAGTCAGTAAATGGCATTGGTGATGATGGATTACTTTATGGAAATACTGCTTTCTTTTTCACACAAGTGAAAGCCCTTTTTATTGCAGTAGCTTATAGTTTTACCGTATCCCTAGGCATATTTAAACTAATTAGTATCATGCTACCACTAAGAGTAAGTTCTGAAGAAGAAGAATTAGGCTTAGATGCAACTCAACACAATGAAAAATACCTTCAAGGAACCCTGTTGGTTGCTGAAAATGATTAAAATGAAGGACCCTTTATTCTGTATTCCTTGAGTATTACCCTGTTAATTATAATTCACAGTTATAATCCCCCAAAAAAACAGTTATTATTGCCATATATATTTGTAATAGAAAAATAAGTGGCACTTATGCAAAAAATAATATTGGCTTTCTCTTTATTACTTTCAATTGGAGCAACAGCACAAGTAGATACAACAGACTTTATAGACTATAGCAAATTTGGAGATGCAGAAGGCGTTAAGCGTTATTGTACACAAAAAGTATTAAATCAACTACCGCAAAGAATCATTAGTATTGGATACGAGTATCATGGTGGGTTTACCATGCCTGGCGTAAAAATGGGCCCGCTATTACCCGCTTTTCAAGACTTCCAAGTAAGTCAGGTGTCTGCTATTAGGGCTCAAGCAAATATTCCTGTTATCTCTACCAATAAAATCATTTGGCAATTAGGCGCCAACTATTGGTCTAGCAAGTACGCTATTGAGAATTCAAGCAGTAACGAATTTGCAAGAAGATTGAACAATAATGCAATGACTTCTGCAGGGATCAATACAACCATCTTTAAGCCATTGAATGAGAAAAACTTTTTAATTTTTCAAGCAAGCGCAGATTTCAATGGAGTGTTTCAACAATTTAGTGATATAAAAGGGAAAGCACTCACCATCAGTGGTACTGCTATATATGGTTGGAAAACCTCAGAAAAAAATATGGTTGGAGTAGGTTTGTCAAGAACTTTTAGAGCAGGACAAATTTTACATATACCTGTATTGCTATGGAATAAAACATTTAATGATCGATGGGGTATGGAATTATTACTCCCAGCTCGTGGTCATTTAAGGTATAATTTTTCTACCTCCAATATACTCCAATTGGGATTTGAATTAGAAGGGAATCAATTTATGATGAATTTACCCAACAGCCCTAATGGCAACGTATTTATTCAGCGTGGAGAATTAAAACCAAGAATTATTTGGGATAAAAAAATAAGTGGTTTTGTTTGGCTAAGTGCACAAGCTGGATTAAGATATAATTGGCGCTTCGATGTAATGAATGAGTACAATGGAAAGAATGATATACAAAGGTATTTCACCAGTAATTTAGGCAATCCGTTATACTTTAATATTAGCTTGAACTTTGTTTCACCGTAATTAATAATACTTAATTACTTGGCTACCTGCTTAGTCCAAGTGTCTGTTCTACCAATAAGGGAAACACCAATATATCCTCTTACTTCAAGGGTATTTGCGTTAAGCATCTTGATAGTGCAGGAGTAGGTATTACCATTTTTGGGGTCATAAATATTACCGTCTTCCCATACATTTTTGTCTTTGTAAGAGAAGCCCCAAATATTAACTAATCCCAAAATAGGTCTTGTACGAGAGGCTTCATCAGAATGATTCTTATCCACTTTTGGTTTTCCAGTTTCAGGATCATTAGGTTCTTTTAACCAAACAATTTTACCTTGGAATTTCTCTCCATTTTTATAAATTTTAACCATTGCATTTCCATCCCCTGTTTTCCAAACACCCACAATGGCATTGGATTCCTCTTGTAATGGAACAAAAGCACTACTGATGAAAAGTAAAGCTAAACAGCTAATTGTTGCAAAAATGAAATTTCTAAAATTGGGTTGGTAATTAAGCATAGCACTAAGATGATTAAAGTTGTATATAAAACCAAAAATAAAAAACTCAGCAGCCAAAAACAGCATTCAAAATAAATTTAACACGATTTACAACCGCTAAGAATATTCAGTATGAAAATTAGCAAAGACATTACAATTTTCATAAAGTTTCTTTTCAAAACTCATCGAGTAATGATTTTTTCTAATCGAACTAATTTTCCTTGTTTATTAAATCCTTCTGCAACAACTTTATAACGAGTTGTAACGTCGTTGTTATTGAACTGAAATTTGAACGAATCCGTTGTGCCATCCAATTGAATAGATGGATTCCAATAAAGGGTTTTGCGAATATCTTTATTTGGTTTTTTAGAATCAATTTGAGAAATCAAGCTATTCTCCCAATTCATAGGTCTTGTATATCCTTCTAATTGAACACGACGTAAATTGGCAAAATCATAGTTCCTAGGCTCATCCCCTCTTTTAGTATAAACCACAATTGCTCCACCTGATCCACCTAAGTAAGCTCCATAAAATGGCGGACGGAAAACTTTCACATAGGCCACATCTGCCATTGGAATATTATTAAGCACACGAGTATCTTGTAATTGAACTTCGTTTAAAAAAACAGCTGTATTATCACCACGCCAAGTAATGGTAGGTGTACCAAATTCATCCAAACGAATTTGCAGACCTGCAACCCTTCCTTGCAAATAAGCAAAAACAGAAGGCATCATTATTGCATTATTATCTCCTGCTATATCAAACTTAATTCCATCAGAAGTAAACATTCCAGTGGAATATTTTTCATCCATTATTTCTATTTTTGACTTAACACGAGTAGTTACTTCTACATCTGCCAATGTTTTTGTGGCAAGCAATGAATCTAAGAAGCGTTTTTCAGCCGCATATTTTTGTTGTATCAATAACAAAGAATCACTAGAAGGTGCAACTTGCAATGAAGGCACTCGCATAATGCGATTGGGGTTAGCGGCCAATAAATTGGTTTGCATGGTTACCTTATTCTCATTACTGATAACAATTTTATTGGGCTGGAGATATACCGTAACACTATCATAATAAAAGACATCTTCTTGTTTAAACGTTCCGTCATTTTCCAATTCTAATGACATCATTTGCTTTTCCTCGTCGCTGGTACTCAAAATAAGATTCATAGTACCTGCTTTTTTGGTTTTACGTTCACCCAAATTGGTAATCTGTCCACTAATTGTGATGAATGAATTTTCTTTTTTTGCTTTTAATGGAATTAGCTTACCAGCAATTGCATCATTAATATTGGGAGACCATATATCTTGTGCTTGCACCCATTGATCTAGTGCTCGATAATTTTGTTGGTCGGCCCATGTAACTGCAAGTTGAACTTGTGATGGAGCAGACTTAAAAATCTCGGTACCCATTAATTGATAAATACTGTTATTTGAATAAGCTTCATCAAAATCTGCGTCTGTAACAGAAAGAGACAAACTAGTTAGTAAACTGTCTTGAGACACAAGTGTAAAAACGTTTCCTCCTTTTTTTTCAAAATTTAAAGTGTCTACCGTTAAAGAAAGAGAAGCCGTTTGAGGTTGATGCAAAAAGAAAACCCTTTGTCCTAACACATTTTTATCTTCATCAAACCAAATCAATCGATGAAATCCAGTTGGAAAACTGTCTGTACGAATTCGTCCTTTTAATTTTAATTTTTGTTGGAGAGACACACTTGTTTCTAATAATAGTTCATCCTTATGCATTAATGCGATTAGCAACTTTTGATTGGCAATACTAGCGTCAGTTGTCCTTTGTACAATAAACGAATGGTCTATAGGATCAAATTTAAGTGCAACACCATTATCTAATACATTAGGGAGTGCTTGTTGTGCCCAACTGCCATTGGGCATTTCGGCTTGAATATAATACGGATCAGTAGTTGTTGGTGTAATTTCAACTTGTCCCCAACCATAAGGAGCTGTAGAAACCAAACTGATTACTTGCCCATTCGCATCAACTATTCTGCAATTCATCGCCAAAGGCAAATCGTTACCATTACGAGTACTAATTGTCAAAATAGAGGGAATCCCTTTAATCCAAGTACCTCCTTCTGGCTCAGCCTTGATTTGTAAACCAATAGGACTATTATCAGGAGATAAAACAGGTTGGTTAGCTTGTAATACCCTAAAAGAACTTACTAAAAAAGGAGTTGGACTTTGTTCTTGCATCCAATTGGTAAACAATTTTAAGTAGACCCACTGACCAGCATATTTTGCGGGAATCTGAAAATCCCCTGCTGCTAATCCCATGATAGAAGGAAGAATTTGACGAGAAATGTATTTACCATCTTGATCATACCATTCTGCGTAAACATTTTTTGTAAACTGGCTAGGACCATCTTTACTCATCAAATAAACTTTATAAAAAATTTTGTCTCCTGAAACATATTGTTGCTGATTGCTATGAACGTATGCCTTCTCTGGTTGATAACTAGCAAAATAATTTTGTAGTGGATCTTTTATTACAGGCTGACCAATTACAGTTGCCGAAAAAATCAAAAAGAAGGGGATCAAAAAGAAAGATAATTGGTTCAGTTTATTCATAAAAATCAGGATTTGGTTTAAAGACGAATTCGCTGTTTAGATTTTTTTAATTACTACAAATTCTTTGCCAAAAACATTAAAATTTGTTGTAATAATTGAAATTAAATGAATTTAAAATAAACTTCATATCACTGATTATACACAACAGCTATTTAGACTTAAAGTCAAGCGGCAATAAGGTTGCAATTCGCTCCCAAAATGCCCAATAACCATAACTCAATAGATCTGTTGCTTCGTAAAATGCGCCATTTGCCCAAAAAAATGGCCCAGATTTTATCTGAGCCATTTACTTTAATTGCTAGGAAAATTTCCTACTTGGTGGAGCCGACCGGACTCGAACCGGTGTCCAAACATCGTGACCATTAGCT
>JBMLPQ010000187.1:0-16347 GCA_049242025.1 Sediminibacterium sp. | reverse complement strand
TCGTGCAAACGCATAAATGTTCCTCCCATACTGATGATATCGTCATCTGGATGAGGAGAAAAAATTAAACAACGTTTAGGATGAGGTTCAGAACGTTCAGGGTGTGCAGGTATAACTGCATTGGGCTTTCCACCAGGCCATCCTGTGATAGAATCCCTTAGCATGTAAAATACCTGTAAATTTATTTCATACACATCGTCTTGTTCTACCAATAAATCAGATAATCCATTTTCTGTGTAATCTAAGCTGGTTAAGCTAAGAACAGATTTGTTGAGTTTAAGCGCAAGGTTTACCACGGCTCTTTTTATCATAGCGTTGGTCCAAACACAATCTCCGGTTAACCAAGGTGATTTTATTCTTGTCAGTTCGCTAGAAGCTGCTTGATCAATAATAAATGTACAATCATTGTGTTGTTGTAAAATACTTGCAGGAATACTTTCTGTAACATTTTCTTCTACTGATTTGGCAACAATGCTTGCTTTGTTACCCCAAGCAAGTAAGATGATTTTTTTTGCTTTCAGAATGCTGCTGATACCCATGGTAACAGCTAATCGAGGAACTTTAGTAATTGTTTCAAATTCATAAGAGTTAGCAATCCTTGTACTGTTTTCTAGATTAACTAATCTTGTTTTTGATAAAATACTTGCTCCTGGTTCGTTAAATCCAATATGTCCGTTTTGTCCAATCCCTAAAATTTGTAAATCAATACCACCCGCATCTTCTATGGCTTGCTCATAGGAAGCACAATAGTTTTTCATTTCAGCTTTAGGCACATTCCCATTGGGTAAATGAATATTTTTTGGATCAATATCAATATGGTTAAACAAATTTCTATGCATAAAGCTCCAATAGCTTTGATATGCGTTTTTATCAATAGGGTAGTATTCGTCTAAATTAAACGTGATCACGTTTTTAAAGCTCAAGCCCTCTTCTTTATGCATTCTAACTAATTCTGCATACATTTTAATTGGGGTAGAACCTGTAGCCATACCAAGTACTACCATTTCTCCTTTAGACGCTTTATCTCTAATTAAACCAGCAATTTGTTGGGCAGCAAAAACAGAACCCTCCACTGCAGTTGGATAAATTTTGACTTCTATTTTCTCAAATGAATCTACCATATTGAACTTGTTTTGCATAGCTAATATACGTTAAAGCGTCATAAATCTGCATTAAAAAAGCAGTATTTTGCGGTATTTTAAGGTTTTTTTGTCGGTTCTGTGCTGTTATTAACCGGATCAAAATAGGCTTTGCTGTAATTTATTCCTAACCAATCGTATCTTTTGAATTGATTAATTAGTCTTTTTTCAAAATTAGACCAGCTCTTTTTTTCTTTAGGAGTCCAAAGAACTTCGCTTAAAGCACTCATTCTTGGGAAGATTTGGTATTCTACTTTCTGAGTATTGGTCATATATTCAGTCCAAACATTGGCTTGAGCACCTAAAACATATTTTGCGTCTTCTGCTGAAAGCGCTTTGGGGATAGGATCATAACTGTATACTTTTTGAATGGTAGTGTATCCTCCAATAGTAACTGAGTCTTCATTCTTTGATTGCTTATGGTCAAAATACATCCAACCACCTGGTGTCATGATCACATTGTGTTTTTGTTTTGCAGCTTCAATTCCACCTTCTTCGCCTCTCCAACTCATAACAGTTGCATTAGGAGCTAATCCACCTTCTAATATCTCATCCCATCCAATGATTTGTTTGCCTTTGCTATTTAAATATTTCTCTACCCTTTGTATAAAATAACTTTGTAAGCCATGTTCATCTTTTAATCCCTTTTCTTTAATTAATTGTTGGCAAAATGCAGATTTTTTCCAAGCTTCCTTAGGACACTCATCGCCGCCAATATGAATATATTTTGAAGGGAATAATTGAATCACTTCATCAAATACATTTTCTAAGAATTTAAAAGTAGTTTCAGTTGGAGCAAATACATCTTCAAATACACCCCATGTCTGTTGTACTTGTTTACCCTTGGTAGAACCATTCCAAGCTATTTTAGCTGGTACTTTTGTGCTTGAATCAGGAAAACAACTTAATTCTGGATAAGCAGCAATTGCAGCAGAAGAGTGCCCTGGTAATTCAATTTCAGGGATGACTTCTACATATCTATCTGAAGCATATTTTACAAGTTCTTTAATTTGAGCTTGAGTATAATAACCACCATAACGAGTATTGGTATTTCCTGTTCCAGGGTATCTGCCAATAGTGGTTCCATTTCTATAAGCACCTATTGATGTTAGTTTGGGATATTTCTTTATTTCGATTCTCCACCCTTGATCTTCTGTAAGATGCCAATGAAAAGTATTCATCTTGTGCATCGCAATAAAATCAATATATTTTTTCAGGAATTCTACTGGAAAAAAATGTCTGGCAACGTCTAGATGCATACCTCTATAAGCAAATCTTGGATGGTCTTTCACCCATAATTGTGGAATGGAAAGACTATTTGTTTTGGCAAAGGGGAATAATTGAATTAAAGACTGAACGCCATAAAATGCACCTGCTTCATTTTCCCCTTCAATGATTACTTGGTTACCACTAATAGTTAATGTATACGCACCTGGGATTGGATTTGAACTGTTTTTTGAAGTTGTAGCTATATTATTATTGATTTCTGGTTTAGCGTAACTTATGATGATATTACCGTTATTGCTTCCAGAAGTAACAATGGGTAAAACCAATCCGTACATTTTTTTTAAATATGCTTGAAGAAATTTAGCAGATTTATCTAAACCACTCCCTTTGGTTACAATTGATGTTTTATTAGTTACAATAAAACTTCCTTGTCCCATTTTTAATTCAGCTGGTTGTGGAATGATTGGGCTATCCTGTGAAAAACTCGATAATGTGCAGAATAAGCAAATGATGAGTAAGCAATGCTTCATGGTATTAAGATATTCGTTAGGAGATAAAAATAAAAAAGATTCCTCTGAATGAGGAATCTTTTATTATGTTATATGAAAAGACCTTTATGTTGTAAACAACTAAATAACCTTAGTAAGTTTAATTAAGTTGGTTGGTAAATGTTGGTCAATAGGGGTGCTGCCTGTGTTGATAACAGCATCACCTGATTTTACGAAACCTCTTTGTTTTAGAATATCAATTTGATCTGCTACAATATCATCTAAACTTTCTTCTTCAGCATAATGAAATGCCCTAACGCCCCAACTTAAACTCAATTGATTTACTAATGATTTTTCTTTAGTAAAAATAAAGAGGGGAGAAGATGGTCTGTAGCTGCTTAACATAAATGCAGTATAACCACTTAATGTCATACCAATAAGTGCATTTGCAGAAACGTCTTCAGCCATTTTAGCTGCATTGTAACAAACTGCATCACTATAAAATGAAGGTGAATGTGGCTGTGGTTTTAAGTCTTCTGATCTGTTGTATCTATATTCTTTTTTCTCAACTTCTACAATAATTTTACGCATGGTTTCTACCACTAATGCTGGATGTTGACCTGCAGCAGTTTCACCACTAAGCATTACAGCATCTGCTCCTTCTAGCACCGCATTAGCAACGTCTGTAATTTCGCTTCTGTTTGGCTTAACTCTGTCTATCATGCTTTCCATCATTTGGGTAGCTACAATAACTGGCTTAGCGCGGTGAATACACTTACGAATCAATTCTTTTTGAATCAATGGAATTTGTTCAACAGGAAGCTCCACTCCTAAATCACCACGAGCAACCATGATTGCATCACTTTCTAAAATTATGTCACGAATATTCACCAATGCTTCTGGTTTCTCAATCTTCGCAATAATCTTAGTTTTACTTTTTTTCTCGTCTAATTTACTTCTTAAAATAACAATGTCTTTAACGCTTCTTACAAAGCTTAATGCAACCCAATCGCATTGTTGTTCTATGATAAATTCTAAGTCTATTAAATCCTTTTCAGTTAATGCTGGTAATGAAATCTTGGTATCTGGCAGGTTTAATCCTTTTTTTGAAGACAAAATGCCTCCTAATGTAACAACAACTTTTACATCCCCATTTTTTTCTATGCCAGTAACTTTAACTTCAATCTTACCGTCGTCAATCATAATTAAGTTTCCGATCACTACATCACCAGCAAGGTTGGGGTAAGAAACATAAATTTTTTCTTTGGTGCCAATGCATTTTTCGTTGGTAAAAGTTAAGATATCGCCTATTTGTAAGTCTAATGCATTATTTTCAATTTCTCCTACTCTAAGTTTAGGACCTTGTAAATCGGCTAAAATTGCAATATTGTATGGCTGTGTTTTATTGATATTTCTGATATGGTCAATAATAGCCAACTTGTCTTCGTGGCTACCATGAGAAAAGTTTAATCGAAATACGTTTACGCCAGCTTTTACTAAATTTAATAATTGATCGTATGAATCACAAGCAGGTCCTACCGTTGCAACAATTTTTGTTTTATGCATCACGTGCTTAATGCCCGCTTCTCTGTCCATTTCTTTGTGCAAGTACTTCTCTAAATTCTTTGACATTTTGTTGTTTTAATTTTTATTGAGGGTTTAACTAGCTAATATTTTTACAATTCTGAGCCAATCTTCAGAAATTTTTTGCTTGGCTTTAATTGCATGGTCTAATGGAGTATAGTGTAATTGATTATTTAAAATACCCACCATCACATTATGGGTGCCATTTATTAAACATTCTACAGCCGCGAATCCCATTCTACTTGCAATTAATCTATCTAAACAAGTAGGGGATCCTCCTCTTTGAATATGACCTAAAATACAAACTCTTGTATCTGCGTTTGGAAGTCTTTTTTTAATGATGCTTGAAATTTCATTTGCACCATATTTATCACCTTCAGCAACAACAATAATATTTACTAATTTCTTTCTTTTTTGTTGTTCAGATAACGATTGTATGAGATCTTCAATATCTGTTTCTGTTTCCGGTATTAATATGTTTTCAGCACCTGTTGCTATGCCGCTATGTAAAGCAATGTATCCTGCATCTCGCCCCATTACTTCTACAATAAATAATCGATCGTGAGCATCGGCTGTATCCCTTATTTTGTCAATAGCTTCTACGGCAGTATTAACAGCAGTGTCAAATCCAATGGTAAAGTCACTCCCTGCTATATCTTTATCTATCGTTCCTGGTAATCCAATACAAGGGATATCAAATTCATTACTGAATTTTTGTGCACCTTTAAAGCTACCATCCCCCCCAATAATTACTAAACCGTCAATACCTCTTTTCTTTAGGTTATTATAAGCTAATTTTCTGCCTTCCGGTTCCATAAAAACCATTGATCTGGCAGTTTTTAAAACGGTACCACCTCTTTGAATAATATTAGCTACAGATCTTGAATTCATGGGGTGAATATCATCGTCTATCATTCCACTATATCCTCTCATGATACCGAATACCTCTAATCCATTATAATTTCCAGTTCTAACAACAGCCCGAATGGCAGCATTCATTCCCGGTGAATCACCACCAGAAGTTAATACGCCAATTTTGGTAACTTTTTTACTGCCCATGTTTTTCGATCTCTTTAATTATCAGACAATCTATTCTAATGTTAATGTGTACTGTATACACGGAATTCCAAAAATACGGATTTGAAAGCACATTGCCTTGTAGAGTTATTACTTGGTTTTTATTAGTCTTTCATTAAAAAAATACTTACAAACGTGCGTTAGTGAAATATGCCAACTTAATGTTAATTTCCATAAAATTTTAGTTATATACGGAATGTTTTATATTTAAACATAGTCTCTAAAATATATCAAATATGCGTTTTCTATTTTCTGTATTTTTTTTCCTGCTGAGCTTTTCTATACATGCGCAACAAAAAGAAATTGATAGTTTAAATAATGATATACGTACGTTGAAGATTGACTCGCTAAAAATCAAGTCATATTATCGATTAGCAAGTTTTTATATTAAAGCAGAGGATTCAGCGAAAGCAGATAATAGTTATAGAACTGGAATTCTAATTGCTAAAAAGCAAGAGAAACATTTTTGGGTTGTTTATGGGTTAAATGAATTAGGTTATTTATTAGAAATAACGGGCAATCCATCTGCGGCTTTAAATATTTATCAAGAAGCTATAATATATGGGAGGAAAAATAAGGTTTTAGGAGAACGTGCTAGAGCGTTTTCCAACTTGTCTTTTGTGTATGAAAGCATATTTCAGGCTGACAAGTCTATTGAAGCTATAGATTCTTCACTAGAAATTTATAGAACCATTGGATTCAAAAAAAACATTGCAGGAGCTTTAAACAATTTGGGAGCTAAATATCTTGATCAAAACAAATTTGAAAAAGCACTTTCCTACTTTAATGAAGCTAGTATTGTTTGTGAAGAAATTAACGATCAAAAAACATTAGCAGTCATCTACCTTAATATTGGTTTAATAAATATCGAAACTAAAAAATTTGATATAGGTATTGAATATTTGAATAAATCAAAAAAACTATCACTCTTGCAGAAAGATATTGATCATGTTGTTTTAGTCAATTATAATATAGCAAAAGCCTATCATGATAAAAAGGAGTATTCAGTTGCTATTTCATTATTAGAAGAATATTTACCAAAAGCAGAGAAGATTAGGCCCAGAAAATTGTATGCAAATTGTCTTAATTTATTAGCTGCCTGTTATAGAGGGATAAAAAATTATGATAATGCTGGAACGTTTTTTCTAAAGTCATTCAATGAAATGAAAATGCAAAATAATTTTGAGGGACTAGCAGTAAACTATTCAAATTATGCAGGCATGCTTGGTGAAAAAGGAGAATATGATAGTGCGCTTGTTTACGCTAATCAGGCAAATTCAATTATAAAAAAATACAAGGAGCTTGATAAATATCTACCTCAAATTTTTGAAAACATAGCGCAAATCTATTACAAGCAAAAAAAATATGCTGAAGCATTTGCATACCAAGACTCGCAAATAGTTAAAAAGGAGGAGTTTATAAATGATGTTTCTAACGCAAAACTTCTAGAACTACAAACAAAATACGAGACAAGCCAAAAGGAAAATAAGATTAAATTACTCTCACGCGAAGATTCAATTAATAACTTAAAAATTCTAAACCAACAGTTAGTCATAAATCAAGCTAATTTTCAGCTTACCCAACAGAAACTCGCATTAACAGGAGCTCAACTTCGTTTAGCTGAAGACAGTTTACTGTTGTTTAGTCAAAATGAAACAATCCTGAATAATCAATTAGAAGCTGCCCTTAAAACAGATAAAATCAATGAACTAACAAAAACAGGATTAAGGAAAGAATTGGTTTTACAAAAACAAGAATCGGCAATAAAGCAAAAAAATGCAACAATATTGATTATTGTTATTCTTGCCCTTTTATTATCCCTGACTGGATTTGCATTCTATAAGAAAAAACAAATCGAACAAAAACGGGTATTTGAAACAGCCCAAGCTAAACAAAGAGAAGATTTAGCTAAAGCTGTTATTGAGGCAGAGGAGTCTGAAAGAAAACGAATTGCAGGTGATTTACATGATGGCATTGGTCAATTATTTAGCGCTGTTAAAATGAATTTGAATGGATTATTGGAACGAGTTGATTTGCCAAAAAGCGAGGATAAGTTTTTAGCCGAAAAAACATTAGCATTAGTAGAAGAAAGCTGTAAAGAAGTAAGGGTTTTAAGTCATAAAATGATGCCTAATTTTTTATTAAAATCTGGTATTGCCAGTGATATTAGAAGTTTTATTGAAAAAATAGATGAACAAAAATTAAAAATTCATTTTGAATCAATCGGATTCAAAGATCAACTAGAGTTTAATGAAGAAGTTATCTTATATAGGGTCATACAAGAGCTCATTAATAATGTTATTAAACACGCAAATGCAAATGAATTGGGTTTAATTCTTGAAAAGAATAGCAGTCAAATCAGTGTGATTTTAACCGATAATGGAGTTGGTTTTAATTATGAAGAAGGTAAAGCAAAAGATGGGCTAGGCTTAAAAAATATCTTGATTAGGGTAGCTTATTTAAAGGGTAATATTCAATTCTCCCCTAATATACCAAACGGAACAAAGGTTCAAATTACCATCCCAATCACTTAAAATACTACATATGCGTTATTGAATACCCAATGCTGATGAATCATTTTTGTACAGTTAAAATTTTAAAACAGTTAATAATCAAACAAACAAAAATGAAAAAGCTTCTATTAATTCTTTGTGTTAGTCTTTTTACCATGAGTGCATGTAATAAAGAGGGCGATTCTCCCAATGATTCATCTACTGCTGGCTGGAAATTAGGGGGAACTGATTTTAGCCAAGTGTTATTTCGGAAAGTTCCTTCAGGTGTTTTTGTGGCATATCAAGTATGGGATAAAATTCCAACTTCTGCTGAAAGTGCTGCCAACTCAAATACATTTGTAGCTTTAAATGGAGTGTCGGTTTTGTTTAAGTCTGCTCCAACAGCATCAGGGAAATATAAAATTGTTGTTACGCCCGATCCGTCAACGCTTAATGCCGATGAAATGATGATTAGTGTAGAAGATAAGACAAGAAATAAACGTTATGCATCAACTGCAACCACTGTTTTAGCTGATGTTACGGTTAATGGCGGGAAAGTAACCATTAAGGTTCCACCCACAAAAGTTTTACAACAGGGTTTATTAGGCGGGGAAACACTAGAGTTTTCATGTACATTGGTAGAGCAATAAGTAGAAAGCGTTGCTTACTTTTTTAAAATAATATTATGGATAAGATTCGTGTTGCAATTGTAGATGATAAAAGATTTTTGAGGTCTAATTTGGCAGAACAGCTCCAATATTCAAATCAAATTGAAGTTGTTTTAACAGCGGGGAATGGGATCGATTTTCTTCAACAAATGGAAAATTTATCAAACACTCAATATCCTTTAGTGGTGCTCATGGATATTGAAATGCCGGAAATGGATGGCTTAGAAACGGTGTTGATTGCAAAGGAAATTTATCCTGATATACAATTCTTGATGCTAACAGCATTTAGTGAAGACGAAAAAATATTTGAAGCCGTTAAAGTAGGTGCAAGCGGTTACCTCTTAAAAGATGAATCAATTTCTAAAATTATTGCTTTTATAAAAGAATTATTAAATGAAGGTACTGTTCCAATGTCTCCAATTGTTGCAAGGAAAACTTTAATGATGTTAAAGTCGGTAAACAATAATGATTTACCAGAAAACAAAGCCGTTACACCTTCTGTATTATCTGAAAGGGAAATGCAAATTTTGGAAGGTATTGTAGATGGATTAAACTATCATCAGGTTGCCGATAAACTATTTATCAGTCCGCATACGGTTCGAAAACATATAGCCAATATTTATGAAAAGCTACATGTTTCCAATAAAACAGCCGCTATAAAGATTGCGCTCAAAAAAAATTGGTTTAAAAGATCCTAAGTACAAGTTTCTTCGTTTAGTTCAAATCATTTAATAATGCAATCAGAGGGGGATTGTATTTTAAATAAAGGCGCCGAAAGGCGCCTTTTAGTTTTTTTTGTTTCTATTTCGTAGCATTGCTATATGAAAATAGCAATCACCGGCGCTAATGGTTTTACAGGACAACATGTTACGCAATTCTTTGCAAAAAAAGGATTTCAGGTACATGCAATTTCTAGGGGAGTAGCTCGATTTGAAACACTAAGTCCAATTCAATATCATTCTTGCGATCTTACCGATATGCCTTCAGTTGAAAAGGTATTCAATACTATTCAACCCGATTGGATTATACATATTGCTGCAATGAGTAAACCCGATGAATGCCATGTTAATAGAGAAAATTGTTTATTACAGAATGTACAGGCAACGATTCATGTAGGTGAAGCCGCAATAAAGTATCAAGCTAGATTTATTTATTTTTCTACCGATTTTATTTTTGGTGAAAATGGACCTCATGGGGAAGAAGATCAAGCAGCTCCGCTTAATTTTTACGGAGAAAGTAAATTACAAGCTGAAACTTGGGTAAAAGAGCATATACCGCAGTATGTAATTCTAAGGCCCGTATTTATTTATGGTCCTGAATTACCTGGTTCTCGACCAAGTTTTATTCAATGGGTACAAAAACAGTTATTGCAAGGGAATACAATTAAAGTAGTTAATGACCAGCAACGAACCCCCACTTTTGTAAATGATATATGTAAAGGCTTAGAAACAATCATTGTAGAAAACCACAATGGGATTTTTCATTTGGCTGGAGCTGAAATCATTACCCCTTATGAGATGGCGCTTGAAGTTGCGAATTGCTTGTCTTTGAATCCTAATTTAATTGAAGCCGTAGACAGTAGTAGTTTTCCTGAACCTGTAAAAAGGGCCAAACAGTCAGGACTTAAAATTGATAAGGCACGTAAGGTATTAAACTACAAACCCCACTCTTTTGCAGAGGGGGTTCGTAAATGTTTCTTAGCTGTTTAGTGTATCAATAACAAGCTTATTATTTTGCTGGTAAAAATATTTCAGCCATCATACACCTAGCACTACCGCCACCATTGGTTTCTATAGTAGTAATATCGCTATGTATGATTTTATTGAACACATGAATCTTTTCTATTTGGTCGGGTGTTAATGCATTAAATGCTTGGCTAGACATGACTAAAAATTTCTCTCCTTTAGCATTGTGAACTTGTAACATGTTCCCAGCAAATCGATTCATCTGACTAAAATCAATTTCAATGATTATTTTTCCTGAGTGTTGTATGGAGGCAATTACATTATTTTTTTCTTCAACATCTTTAATGGAGTCTAAACAAATGACAACATAATCATCTGCCACACACATCATTACGTTTGTATGATATATAGGATCACCAGCTGCATCTACTGCAATAAATGATACTCCTTTATAATGCATGGTGTTACAAAATTCATCTAAAACCGATTGGTTCGTTCTAGGTGAGAGGCATGCATAAGCAATTTTATTTTCTCTGTCTAGGACCATACTGCCAGTACCTTCTAGAAAAAGTGAATCATTCTCATATCTTGTAAAATCATTGGTATGGGTTATTACAAATTTTTGTTGAATGGCTGATAACACAGAGGGTTTTCTCTCTAACCTTCTATTAACTGCAAACATAGGGTAGAGGCAAATGCTTCCATCATCATGAAAAGAAATCCAATTATTCGGAAAAATAGAATCAGGAGTATGCGGATTAGGGCTGTCTTCCACTACTGTAACGTCTATATCATGGGCTCTTAAAACAGTGATGAATTGTTCAAATTCTTCTCTGGCTTTAGTTTGTACATTAGACTGATCTGATTTGTTTTGAAAACTATTATTTACTGCTGTTTCATCATTAAAACTGAAATGAACAGGTTGTATCATTAATAAGTGACTAGTGTGTTGCATAGTTGATTTAATTTATAGGTTCTCTCCATAGAGGCATACTCATGCAATGAAATCCACCTCTTGCTCTAGATAATTCAGCAGATGGCATTAAAATAAAAGTGTCTTTTATTTCGTCGGTACTGATACTGCCATCCTCTAATTGTTGTAATAATTCTTTTACTCCAATAATAGTAAAACCCGCATTTCTGAATGCTTCGGTGGTTTTGTCATTTCTGTCATAGCCCAAAACAACCCCTTCTTTTAAAGCTAATAAATTACAAGAGTCAGTCCATTGTTCTCTTGCACTATAGGGGAATTCGTTGTTGCCAGAAAAAATAAAACGCACTTCGTTGGTACATTTTAAATCAGTTTTACTAATATCTACCAATAAGTCTTCTAAGCTTTCAAATGAAATAGGATTTTCTGGATTACTTCTTTGAAATTGTAAAATTTTAATCTTTTCTTCTTTTTTAATTTCAAGAATCCTTTCTACAGCAGATTCGTCTTCATGCTTTACCGCTTTTCTAGAGAAATTTCCTAACATAACCCATACATCTCTTTTTACTTGCGTAAAAACAGTGTCAATATGCATATAGTCTCTTTTCTTAGGAATTTTTACGATGGTCACTTTGTCCATCAATCCCATTTCAAAAAGGGTTTGAGTTATTTTAACAGCAGCTTCCGATGAAGTTCTTTCACTTACTCCAACCAAAATATGATTCTCACTCACAACCATGATATCTCCACCCTCTAAGGTGATTTTTCTATCATCGTCTTCTTTCGGCAATAAAAAGCTATGATGCGAATCGGATAATTCAATTATTTTCTTGGTGTAGTCCGAAAACAATGGATGATTAAAGAAAATATATTTTGCCAACAAAGCTTCTCTTGTTCTAGCTTTTTTTGCAGGCTTATTCAATAAGACATGATCTTTAATAGTGATGCCAATATCACGTGTAAAAATAAAGTTGGGGATGGGCGCAAATAAAAGTTGTCTTTCTTGTGAAGTTCCTGAGATAAGCGTTTTTGCTAATTCAGTTGGTTCGTAATTCAACAGTTCATTTTGAATTTGATAAGTACACCCTTCAATTGCACAAACCGAAGACACCAATTTGGTTTTGACATCTTTGTTTTCAAGAAGTTCAGATAGTAGCCATTGTAATTCAATTACTTTATCAGATTTATAAAAACCATCGTTTTCAGGTTTATAAAAACCACGATTGTTTTGAGGATGATCAATCTCAGCTAATTTTCCTTTTATTTTTTCGGGGTCTAAAAAGTAGAGTAATATTTTAGTGTAATAATCGTACTCATCTTTTCGAATAGTATCTAAATGTACAATGTCTTCAAAAAGCCAATCTTGGGCTTTCGATGGAACTACTTTTCCCAATCCACTATCAGGACTATGTACCAATAAGCGTTTTAGGGTGCCAATTTCAGAAGAAACAGAAACTTTCATATTAAAATTTATAAATGCATGAATGAATAAAACAGTTCTTCAAGTAATATTTTATCACTTGAAGCAGGTAGTTCAATACCTGTTAATCATCAGTTTGATGTTATATAGACCTTATTTTAGCCCCTTCAATGATCGGGCATTGGGTTCAAGCCCCTGTACATCCATGCAAAATGAGATGTTAAAAAAGATATGGTAGAACAATGGTTCACTGTATGCAAATTACAATTTTATTTCAAATGGCAATTTCCCATTTAAACTGCCAGACGATTTCAAGGGTTTAAAACGAACAAACATATCTTCGGTATACCATTTCTCTTGATGGGTTTTCTTCACTACTTCAGCGTGTTCCTTCATCTTATATGCAAATTGTCTCATTTGTTCTTTACTCTCCCAAATACTAAATGTAGCTTGCTTAATCCAGGGCACTTCTCCAATCCCAACCGAAGTAACAAACCCCTCAGCACTGGCCATTCGATTGGCAATAGCATCTACATGAGACCAAAAACGTCCTAATTGCGAAAGTCTTATTGTTGCCCTTGTCAGAATCCCAATTGGGCCTTCATAGTTAGTTTGTTTTGGTAATTCACCAAACACTTGTTTCCCATCCCATGTACCATGTCCTTCAATGGGTTCGAGTTCTAGTTCCCATATTTCTACACCAAATAATTTCCACCATGCTTTAATAAAAGTTGGTCTAAAACCGGCATCAGCTGTTTTGCTTATAGTTAATAATGCCCATTGTCTCCAATCAGGCGTTTTATCGAAAGTGCCATTGCGGCCACAACCCATTAGTTTGTAGAAATGAACTTTACTGCTAAGCCAAAGAGGAAGTCTAAATAAAGCCATTGATAAAAAACCTGCCCAACCCAAATAACTGGGGTATCTAACTATACTTAAAGTAGCAATCATACATCAAATTAAACTAATTTTCGGCAATGAAAAGGGTCATCCAACATATCAAACACTTGGTTAACACCAGAACCAATTCAATAGTTGTCAGAGGGTCAGCACTTTCGCAACTTCCAATCATCGAAAACGCATTTATTGTTGTTGAAAATGGGATTATTCAAGCATATGGTTCAATGCATGAATTAACTGTTGAACATATGTCTGGGGCTGAGTTGATTGATGCCGCCGGTTCATCGGTCCTTCCTTGTTGGTGCGACAGTCATACACATTTGGTTTTTGCAGCTAGTAGAGAAGATGAGTTTGTTCATAAAATTAATGGGCTAACCTATGCTGAAATTGCAGCAAAAGGGGGAGGTATATTAAATTCTGCTAGAAAAATAGCCCAATCAACCGAAGCCGAATTGTATTTGCAAGCAATGACTCGATTGAACGAATTGATGAAACTAGGGACAGGTGCTATTGAAATCAAAAGTGGCTATGGGCTTAATACAGAAAACGAGCTGAAAATGCTGCGAGTTATAAAACGCATAAAAGAAACTGCTCCCATTCCAGTAAAAGCAAGTTTTTTAGGTGCGCATACGTATCCATTGGAATTTAGAGAAAATCACGATGGATACATTAATCAAATAATCAATGAAATGTTACCGGTCATTGCAAAAGAGCAGCTGGCTGATTATATTGATGTTTTTTGTGAGGACGGATTTTTTAGTGTAGCTGAAACCCAACGAATTTGTGAAGCCGGAATAGCATATGGTCTAAAACCCAAAATTCATGCGAATCAATTAAATGCGTCGGGTGGGGTAGAGCTAGGTGTAAAATTAAATGCTATTTCAGTTGATCACCTCGAAACCATGAATGATTCAGCAATCAACGCGTTAAGCCAATCTAATACCATTGGTACTTTACTGCCAACAGCTGCTTTTTTTCTAAGGATGCCTTACCAGCCTGCAAGAACACTAATAAATGCCAATGCAGCGTTAGCCCTTGCATCAGATTTTAATCCAGGCTCTAGCCCAAGTGGAAATATGAATTTTGTGGTTGCGCTAAGTTGCATACAAATGAAAATGTTACCTGAAGAAGCCATCAACGCGGCTACGATCAATGGCGCATTTGCCATGGAATTAGCAAAAGAAGTGGGTAGTATCACCATTGGTAAGCGGGCCAATTTAATTTTTACACAGCCCATTCCTTCATTGGCCTACATGCCTTATGCTTTTGGTAGTAATTTGATTCAGAAGGTTATGATTAATGGTCAATTTATTTAATTATATTTAAGTAAGAGAATTGTTCATTTAAACTTTTGACCATGCATCATTTTAAGTTTTATAATAAACAGGATATACTTTCTGTAACTAAAATTCGCCGTTTTGAAACCAAGTTGGGTGAGCGGGTGCAGGTGATTGCTAATCCATCAAATATAGAAGCAAGCTTGCAAGCAAGTACAGCGAATTATATCATACTAGGAATACCCGAAGATATAGGCGTAAAAGCCAATGGTGGAATTGGAGGAACTGATAGTGCTTGGTTGGCATTTCTAAAAGCTTTTTTAAATATCCAAAGCAATGATTTTTTAGAAGGCAGTAATATGATGGTATTAGGTCATTTTGATTTTTCAACTATCGCAGAATTGATAGATCAAAATGCATTTAATGAAGAGGAGAAAATGGCTGCGTATAGGCATGCAGTAAATACCATTGATGATTCTGTAGAGCAGTTAATACACTTAATTACACAAAATAAAAAAATACCCATTGTTATTGGCGGAGGGCATAATAATGCCTACCCATGTATAAAGGGAGCAGCAAAAGGTTTTTATAAAGCAGGGGTAATACCTATTGCACAAATAAATGCCATTAATTTAGATGCGCATGCCGATTTTAGACCAATGGAAGGAAGGCATAGTGGAAATGGTTTTACTTACGCAGAAGAAGATGGATATTTAGAAAAATACTGTGTAATTGGGTTGCATGAAAATTATATTCCTCAAAATGTATGGATGGATATGGTCAATAACCCCTTCATCGATTGCATTACTTACGAAGACATATTTGTGCATGAAAAAAGAACTTTTATTCAAGCAGTAGCGCATGCAACATCATTCACTGATGATACATTATGTGGTATCGAATTAGATATGGATGCAATTGCTGATACTTTATCTAGCGCTTATACTAAAGTAGGTATTACGCCTATGCAAGCGAGGCAGTATATGCAATTCACAGCTGCTGATACCAAAGCAGCTTACTTGCATATTTCAGAGGGCGCAGTACAATTATCAACTGGCGAAAAAGACCCAGGAACTGGTAAATTAATCAGCTATTTAGTAAGCGATTTTGTAAAAGGGCATATGATATATTAACTTTTATTTTACAGTTTAATTTTTTTACTATGCTTACTCGTCGTACATTTGCGGCGGAATTGAGCAATGATTAAGAATTATTTATACAGGTAGACAAATAGAAGGCCATTCTATTCTAACGATTTCGACAAATTTCCTACCCTGCTCAAAAACATTTGTAAAAAATAAAATAGTAATACAATGAAAGGTGAAGTTATGCCTTCTATCGTACAGATAGATAAGGCGCATTTAAACGAATTAGTACAAGAAGTAAGAGAAACTTTGGCAACAGACATGTTTGTTCAAAACAGAGAAGAAAAAAAGAAAGCATTTCGTGCAGTTGATCT
>JBMLPQ010000186.1:0-6045 GCA_049242025.1 Sediminibacterium sp. | reverse complement strand
CAATGAAATGGCTTCCAGGTCTCTGGTTTTATTTTCATTGGTGTCGTATTGTTCCGACCAAATATTATAAGCTTGTTGGGTGTTCATGAATTTTCATTGATATAATCTGTAAATTAGTCAAATGCTTTTATTAGGAATCGATATTGGTACATCTTCTGTTAAAGTTTCTGTAGTAGATGCAGCAACGCAACGTTGTTTGTCTTCTGCTTCTTACCCGGAGACGGAAGCGGAAATTATTTCGCACCAAGCAGGGTGGGCCGAGCAAAGCCCCGACCAATGGTGGAAATATGTTCAGCAAGCCATTCTCAAATGTCATGCGCAGGGAAAGTATAGTGCTGCTGATATTGGATCAATTGGCATTGCTTATCAAATGCATGGATTGGTATTGGTTGATCGAGACGGCAATGTGTTGAGGGATGCCATAATCTGGTGCGATAGCAGGGCAGTTGAAATAGGCAATCAAGCTTTTGAAGCAATTGGTTCTGAACGTTGCCTTGAACATCTACTGAACTCTCCAGGTAATTTTACTGCCAGTAAATTGGCTTGGGTAAAACAACAAGAACCAGCAGTTTATGAAAAGATTCACCAAGTATTGTTGCCGGGTGATTTTATTGCAATGAAATTAACTGGTACATGCACCACCACGGTTTCTGCTTTATCAGAAGGAATTTTCTGGGATTTTAAAGCGGAGAAAATTTCTAGCGATGTGTTGCAATATTTTGGATTTGATCGATCCTTGTTCCCTGCCATACAACCCGTGTTTAGTTCACATGGAACCATTACCAATCAAGTGGCGGAGCAATTGCAATTGCCTAAGGGAATTCCAGTATCTTATAAAGCGGGTGATCAACCCAATAATGCGTTGGCATTGCAAGTAATGCAACCGGGGGAAGTGGCCACTACGGCAGGAACTTCAGGCGTTATATATGGAATCAATGATACCCTTGCATACGATCAACAATCTAGAATCAACAGCTTTGCGCATGTAAATCATACGCATGAACAAAATCGTATTGGTGTATTGCTTTGCATTAATGGTACGGGTATTTTTAATAGATGGTTGAAAAATATTTCAGGTGCTCAATTCAATTATGCAACAATGAATGAGTTGGCATCATCGGTTGCCATTGGTGCAGAAGGATTGTATGCATTGCCGTTTGGAAATGGGGCAGAACGCATATTGAATAATCAAATCATTGGAGGTCAATTTACGGGCCTGAATTTTAATTTGCATGGAACGGCTCATTTGGTTCGTTCTGTTCAAGAGGGGATTGCATTTGCCATGCGATATGGCTTTGATATCATACGCGAGAATGGAATGAATCCTTCTGTTGTAAGAGCAGGTAAAGCCAATCTTTTTTTAAGCGATGTATTTACACAAGCATTTGCTTCCGTTAATAATGTAGCGGTAGAGTTTTATGAGGGGGATGGGAGCATCGGTGCAGCACTGGGTGCCGGCATTGGTGCGGGGGTCTACTCCAATCCGAATGAAGCATTTAGCGAACGCAAATCTATCTCCATTACAGAGCCGCTCCATGCTGCTGTTTATGATGAACGCTATTACGGATGGAGGGAACAATTGGAGCTACAGTTACAACAATTCAACAGTGATAATCCCACGATAACAAAAAAATAAAATAATCAATATGTCAGTATTACTTGGTGAAAAAGAGTACTTCAAAGGAATTGGAAAAATACAGTTTGAAGGGTTGGAGAGTGATAACCCGCTTGCGTTTCGTTGGTACGATGAACAGCGAATCGTAGCTGGTAAAACCATGAAAGAGTGGACTCGCTTTGCCTGTGCGTACTGGCATAGCTTCTGTGGAAATGGTGCCGATCCTTTTGGAGAACCCACTCATTTATTTCCTTGGGATCAAACAACAGATGCAGTGGAAAGAGCTAAACAAAAAGCCGATGCTGCTTTTGAATTCATCACCAAGTTGGGTGTTCCTTTTTATTGTTTTCATGATGTGGATGCGGTGGATTATACCAATGATATCCATGAGAATGAACGTCGCTTAGCGGCTATTACCGAATACTTCAAACAAAAGCAAAATGCCAGCGGGGTGAAATTGTTATGGGGTACGGCTAATTTATTCAGTAATCGTAGGTATATGAATGGAGCTGCTACCAATCCAGATTTTCATGTGCTTGCGCATGCGGGTGCTCAAGTAAAAGCTGCACTGGATGCTACCATTGCATTGGGTGGTGAAAATTATGTTTTCTGGGGTGGTAGAGAGGGTTATATGAGTTTGTTGAATACCAATATGAAACGGGAGAAAGATCATTTAGCGCGCTTCTTGCATACAGCTAAAGACTATGCGCGCAAGAATGGTTTTACCGGAACATTTTTTATTGAGCCCAAACCTTGTGAGCCAAGTAAACATCAATACGATTATGATTGCGAAACAGTCATTGGCTTTTTGCGTCAGTATGATTTACTCAATGATTTTAAATTGAATATTGAAGTGAACCATGCAACCCTTGCGGGGCATACTTTTCAGCATGAGTTGCAAGTGGCTGCCGATGCGGGTTTGTTGGGTAGTATGGATGCGAATAGGGGAGATTATCAAAACGGTTGGGATACCGATCAGTTCCCGAATAATATTAATGAGTTGGTTGAAGCCATGTTAGTTGTTTTAGAAGCCGGTGGATTTGCGGGTGGTGGAATCAATTTTGATGCGAAGATTCGTAGAAATAGTACTGACCCTGCTGATTTATTTTATGCGCATATTGGTGGCATGGATGCTTTTGCCAGGGCTTTGATTGTTGCGGAGCAAGTGTTAGAAAAATCGGATTACCGCAGTTTCCGCAAAGCGCGTTATGCTTCTTTTGATGAGGGGATGGGTAAGGATTTTGCAGCGGGAAATCTTTCGCTGGAAGATTTACGCAGTTATGCAGTTCAACAAGGGGAACCGATGGTGCGCAGCGGTCGTCAGGAGTATTTAGAGAATTTGATTAATCGGTTTGTTTGAGTTTTGTGTGGTATTTAAATGTTCTTAAATAAAACAAAATATTGTTTGTTATTCAAACAATATGTAATTTTGTAGTTCTTTAAGAAAACATAAAGGACATGGTATTTAAGTTAACACAAAATCAAATTGGGGATAGAATAGCTGAGATTAGAAAGTTTAAAGGACTATCTCAAGAAGACCTTGCTAAGCGAATTAAGCTATCTAGAAGCTCTTTGGCGCAAATTGAGTTGGGTAATAGGGGGCTTGACATTCTTGAATTACAAAAGCTTTCTCAGGTCCTCGGATTTTCTTTGGACGATTTTATGTCGAATAATTATTCAATTGGAGAAGAGAGTGGTTCAAATGAAGTAAATGAACCGATGGTTGAAATGCGCATTTCTGTTCCAACTCTTCAGATTAAAAAGTTTAAAAATGTTCTTTTATATATTTTGGAACATTGTGCTGGTAAGCCGAATGTAGGGGAAACTGTATTGTATAAGCTTTTATATTTTTCTGATTTTAATTATTACGAATTATATGAAGAGCATTTAACTGGTGCAAAATATCGTAAGCTTCCATATGGACCTGTTCCTCAGCGATTTGATACGATTATCAATCAAATGATTGAAAAAGGTCAACTTCAAAGAGTAAAGTCTAGTTATCGTGGTTTTGCACAAATACGTTATTTACCTTTAGAGAAAGCAGATTTGACCGAGTTGAAGGCAAGTGAAAAGGAAACTATTGATAGAGTTATTGAACAGATGAGCGATTGGTCTGCTAATGCAATCAGTAACTATTCTCATAAAGACATGCCCTGGCTTGCTTCTAAAGAAGGGGATGAGATTAATTATGAATTAGCTTTTTATAGAGAAGCTCCATTTTCTGTAAGGAATTATGGGGAGGAAAATGAAGCCTAATGGAATTTGAGGAATTAAAGGAGTTCAAGAGGGATGTAAAGTTTCTATTGAAAAGATATAGAACACTTGAGGATGATTTGAGTGTTGTTAAGCTTGTACTTGCAGTAAATCCTGATGAGAGACCTCCATTTAGTTTTAGGATTGATCAATTAGGGTTAAAGTCTTGTATCATTAAGGTTAAGAAGATCGCATGTAAGTCAATTAAAGGGAAGGGAGTGAATTCTGGGTTGAGACTTATCTACGCTCATTTTAAGGAAGAGCAAAGAATTGTATTTATTGAAATTTATCACAAGGTTGATAAAGAGGGGGAGGATAGAGATAGGATACTAGAGAATTTTGAATAGGAGTGATTAGATTTTACTTTCAAATTTATTGTCTTCTCTTGCTTTACTGTGCATGCGAATATTGATGATGAGTTCGTCGGCACCATTTTTTTCGGTGAGTTGTTTTAGTTCTGCTATTAATGCTAAAACCTGATCTGTGGTGCCGTTTACAACTGTTTCAAAAGGGGTGATGGTATAGTCAAGGCCTGATTGGCGGATATGGTTGATTGCTTGATCTATGATGGCATAATTAGGGTCTACAATATTAATGGGAACTATTTGAATGCCTGCGTTGATGATGTACTGGTTGGTCATGGGGTGAAGGTAGAATAATAGATTGGGGTTTGGGGGGATTGGGGTTGTTGTGTTATCAGATAGCCTTTGCTATTTTAGTGGCACGCTTTAGTGGTTTACGCTTGGTTGTTTTTAGTTGTATAAGTGATTTGAGTTTATATGGTCTATTAAAAGCTTCCTGACTGATTTTGAATTTTTGAGATAGAATTCGAATGGTTTCTTTAGATAGTCCTTTTTTATATTTCAGCATGTCTGATACCAGCCCTTCACTCACATTTAAAAGCTCGGCTAAGTCTACAGCTTTCATATTGTGTTCGGTCATGAGTGATTTGATAATCTCTACAGGGTCTGCATCGGTAAAGCTGCTATTCTCTGCATCATATTTTTCTATCAATAATTCGAGTAGTTCTATTTCATCCTTAATGGATTTGGTTTTCTTTTTGCTATCTACCAAAGCTTCAAGAATATTACAATACTTATAGTACTGTGCCTTTGATTTGATGATGGTATAGGGTAGATGGGTCATGGGATGAATTTTAATATGTTGAAATGGTATATTGTTTGTTGTTTTTACAAAGTTTTGTGTAATCGGAATGTGTGCCAATCCACTTTATGTAAAGATGAACTTGCGTAGCTCCGAATTGATATTTGCATATCATTCTATAGTTATTGCCCCCTATATTGAAAATCACTCTATTAGTCCCATTTCCTAATAAATCTGCCGTTTTATATGTTTCTTTCATGTCCGAAGGTTCTTCCCAATTTGCAGAATTTAAAAGAGTTAACCAAGTTCTAAAGCCATTCAAGCTATTGGCATTTTGTTCAATGAATTCTTCAATGGATTGTTGTGTGACTAACCTGATTCTCATTGTTTCATGTGTAAATGTAATAAAAGTTCACAAAAAGTGAAGTTTTCGTAAAATTATTTTTTCAGGCTTGAAGCTAGGGATTGCTTGGTGGAATAGATTAGGTGTTTGTACTTAAGGGGTAGGGGGATTACAACCGCCCCTTTGAATTAACTTTCCTTTAATTCCGCCATTCATTTATTTTCCTATTTTTACTCTGTCATCAAGATTCTACAATGGTAGAAACCAACCGAGACGCGAGTCCACGGTGGTGTTTGAGATGAGGACTAATAAGTCAAAATAAAGCGCTTTTATCTCCACTCATTTTCTTGATGCGATTAACCTTTAAAAAAATAATCGCAATGAAACATTTACAATTTCCGTTTGCTGAAACAGTAACCCTTGTAGTTAAAAATGGTAAAGCTCGTTCTAGTATTGAATGTGAGCTTGCTTCTTCTGAGATTGAGATCTATCAGTCTTTAGCTTATCGTTCAAAGAATGATTTTACTAAACCTTTGGCGCTGGTTTTTAGTAGCCCTACGGTTCAGTATTTATCTAAGCAGTCTTTTAATTTTTCCTTAGTGCAGGTAAATGTTGATTACCGTTCTAACCTGGTTAAGAAGGTATTGCATATTGCAAAGTCTGGGAAAAGTAGTGGGAGTTATATCCAGGCTTTTTCTGAGTTCTCCTTGGTTTTATTGATTCCTATTGG
>JBMLPQ010000185.1:0-2633 GCA_049242025.1 Sediminibacterium sp. | reverse complement strand
ATCGCGATGGCAGTTTCGAAATCAGCATGGAATATATGAGCTGCCCCGATTTAAATAATCGAGTAGTCATTATTTCTGACCCTATGTTAGCAACAGGAGCATCAGTAGTAAAAACCATTCAGCATATGAAAGCAGAGGGAAACCCAGCTTCATTTCACGTGGTAGTTGCTATTGCCTGTTCTGTTGGTATTGAGTATTTAGAGAGAGAATGTGGAGATGATATCACCATCTGGTGCGGAGATATTGACGAAGAATTAACTGCTAAGTCTTATATCGTTCCAGGTTTAGGCGACGCAGGCGACCTAGCATTTGGCTCAAAGCTGCAAGCATAGTTTAATTTGTATCTTTAAGACCAAGTTTGGTGTATGCGCAAAATAATGCTTCTGTGGGTGGGGATGGTATTTGCTGTGGTGGCTACTGCACAGGATCCGCATTTTTCGCAATTCTTCTCTTCTCCGCTAACATTAAATCCAGCATTCACCGGTAAGTTTTTTGGAACCTATAGAGTTGCAGGGAATTATCGAAATCAATGGCCTACTATCAACAATGCATTCACGACTGGAACAGCATCAATCGACTTCCAAGTTATGCCCAACAAAATGGCTACTGGAGATGCATGGGGCGTAGGTTTTATGGCTTTGAACGACAACAGTAATAATGGGGCAGTTAAATTTAACTATGGAAGTATTTCATCTGCTTATCATAAAAGTTTAGATGAAGATGGAATGCATCAAATTGGATTGGGTATACAAGCAACTTATGCCAATATGCTCATCAATCCCAGCAGCCTAAATTTTGAGGATCAGTTAACCACAGCAGGCTTTACCCGAATTACTTCAGAAATATTTAATGCAAGTAATTTAAAATCGAATTATATCGATTTAAATGCAGGCTTATTGTATAACGGAAGTACCAACGATAGAAATAATTTTTATTTTGGTATTAGCATGTATCATATTAATCAGCCAAAGCAAACATTTACTGGCGCTGAATATTTATTAAAACCCAGAACCAATATTCATGTTGGCGCTTATTTTCCTATAAGCCCAACCATTACCATGCATATGAGTGGGTCTCAAAGTTTTCAAGCAAAAGCAAGCCAAACCATATTTGGAGGTGCATTCCAATTGAATGCCACGCCCGATCAAGACAATCCAACGAGTTTATACGTTGGAGGATGGATGCGATGGAGAGATGCAATTATACCCTATATCGGCATTGAATTTAATAACTTGAGAATAGGTGCAACTTATGATTATAATGCTTCTTCATTAAGAACAGCTTCCATGAATAGAGGAGGTATTGAAGTTTCACTAATTTATATAAGAAGACCAAATACCGATAGACCAATTAACTGTCCCAAGTTTTAGATAGCTATTTGTTATCTTTGGCAAAACATTCTGATTGCTAAAAGAAATAATTATATCCATACAAGCATACGGTAGAGCACACCAATTTATTAAAGCCAATAAATTATGGAAATGGATTATTGTGCCAGGCATTTTGTATATGCTATTGTTTATCACTGGCATGTACTTTTTTAGTCAGAGTGCCAATAATGCCATTGAGTGGATTGCACTAAAGACAGGATTAAAAGGCTGGTTAGATACAATCGATAATGGATTTTTAGGCTTTTTATTTACCATGGGAAGTATGCTCTTATGGATCTTGTTGATGCTATTTTATTTTTCTCTATTCAAATTTTTGTTTTTAATAATTGGATCTCCGCTGTTTGCTTATTTAAGTGAGAAAACAGAAGCCATCATCGAAAAAAAGGATTTCCCTTTTAATAAAGAACAATTTATTAAAGACATAATAAGGGGAATCAAACTCTCTATTCGCAACAGTCTTTGGCAAACGGTATATTTACTCAGTATAATTTTTTTAAGTCTAATTCCACTAGTGGGTTGGCTCACCCCTTTTTTAGCCTTACTCTTAGAATGTTATTACTATGGTTTTTCTATGTTAGACTATAGTATGGAAAGACATAAAAAATCGGAAGGAGAAAGCATAGCATTTGTAAGTGCACATAAGGGCTTGGCTATGGGAAATGGAATCGTTTTTTACTTGTTTCATTTTATACCTATTATCGGTTGGATCTTAGCCCCTACATATGCAGTAGTTGCCGCTACCTTAAGCATTTATCCATTAAAGCAAGAAGCGCTTGAACAATCCATCAGTAAAAACGGGTAAAGTCATCTTAATCCCAACGGTATTACACGAAGATGCATTGCATACTATACCTGCATATGTAACGGCAGCAATTAAAGAATGCAATGTGTTTTTTGTAGAGAATGAAAAAACAACCCGAAGATTTTTTAAAAAACTTTGGAAGGAAATGGTCATTGACAATTATCAGTGGCATACCATCCATAAAGCAGAAACAGCCGTTACCAAAGCTTTCATTGATGCACTAGAAAAAGGAAATACCATTGGCATTGTAAGCGAAGCGGGTTGCCCAGGGATTGCAGATCCAGGACAAATCTTAGTAGAAGCCGCACAGCTGAAAGGATTTAAAGTGGAACCGCTGGTAGGCCCTAGCTCCATTTTATTGGCGCTAATGGCGAGTGGAATGAACGGACAATGTTTTCAATTCAACGGCTATTTACCCATTGACTCTTTAGAAAAAAAGA
>JBMLPQ010000184.1:0-1650 GCA_049242025.1 Sediminibacterium sp. | reverse complement strand
TATAAACATTAGTTAAATCAAAATACAAAAACCATTTTGAATTAAATACCTTTGCGCCTTACCCACAATTATATGAATCCTTCTGTTAAAATTTTTTCTGGTACAGGTTCGCAAAAATTGGCCGAGAAAATAGCCCAGCGTTTTGGAGCCACCATTGGTAAAATCAATATCCAAAAATTCAGCGACGGAGAATTTCAACCCGTATTTCTAGAGAGTATCCGCGGAGATTATGTTTTTTTAGTGCAAAGCACTTATGCTCCCACCGATAACTTGATGGAATTATTGTTGATGATTGATGCAGCCAAGCGAGCAAGTGCCTACAAAGTAATTGCGGTAATTCCATATTATGGATTTGCCCGCCAAGACCGTAAAGACAAACCCAGAGTAGCTATTGGCGCTAAACTGATTGCCACCTTATTAGAGGCTGCAGGCGCAGATAGAATCATTACGATGGATCTACACGCAGCCCAAATACAAGGGTTCTTTGATGTGCCAGTAGACCATTTAGACAGTTCAGCAATTTTTATCCCATATATAGAGCAATTAAAGCTTGAAAATTTAGCATTTGCAGCACCGGACGTAGGCAGTACCAATCGCGTACGCGAAATAGCCAGCTATTTTAATGCAGAAATGGTGATATGCGATAAACACCGCAAAAGAGCCAATGAAATAGCCAGTATGGTGGTGATTGGAGACGTAACAGGTAAAGACATTGTGTTGGTGGATGATATTTGCGACACAGGCGGAACCCTAGCTAAAGCTGCGGGCTTGCTCAAAGAAAAAGGTGCAAGAAGTGTACGAGCCTTGATCACCCACCCTGTATTAAGCGGAAATGCCTACGAAAACATCGAAAATAGTGTGTTAGAAGAGTTGGTAGTATGCGATACCATTCCATTAAAGAAGGAATCGGCTAAAATCAAGTCTATTTCAGTGGCTGATTTGTTCGCTATAGCCATCCGAAATGCCTATGAAAACAAGAGTATTACCAGTCTTTTCATTCATTCTCAGTTAAAAGGCCGTAATAAGTAAGATTTTCCTTACTTTTGCAGTCCAAAAAATTAAAAAAATGAATACAATTACAATCGAAGGTGTTCTGAGGACCGAACATGGCAAAAAAGCCGCCCGCCAGATTCGCTCTCAAGAAAACGTGCCAGGTGTAATTTACGGGGGTGCGGAGGAGATTAATTTCTATGCTCCAGCTAAGGCATTTAAGCCATTAGTATACACTGGTGAATTCCAATTGGCAGAAGTTTCAGTAGGTGGAAAAAAATACAAATGTATTTTGAAAGACCTACAGTTTGATAAAGTTTCAGACAGCTTAATCCACGTAGACTTATTAGAATTAGTAGACAACAAAAAAGTAATTGCAACATTACCTTTGAGGTTTACTGGTACTTCAGTTGGTGTTAAAGGTGGTGGTAAGTTAGTAACTAAGATGAAGTCTTTAAAAATTAAAGCTTTACCTAAGGATTTAACTTCTACTATTGAAGTAGATATTACCAACTTAGAGTTGAACGGAAATATTCGTGTTGAAGATGTAAAGACGCCAAATATTGAAATCTTGAACTCACCACGTATTCCAATTGCATCAGTAGTGATGACTCGTCAGTTGAAGCAAGAAGAAGCAACAGCTGCTAAAGACGAGAAGAA
>JBMLPQ010000183.1:0-13405 GCA_049242025.1 Sediminibacterium sp. | reverse complement strand
TCATGGTGCTAAAGACAAAATTAAGGTCTAAAACCGTGTAAATAGAATTTTAGGTTTGATTCCTTAATGAAATGATATGATTATAAGACATATTGCTGCTTTCCTACTGTTAAGTTTAACATTCCTACTGTCTAATTCTTTTACAGAACCTAACCCTGTACAACAACCTAAACAGCCTTTAAAGAGAATAATTATAGACGCAGGTCATGGAGGTACCGATATTGGGGCTAAGGGACGATATTCAACTGAGAAAGACCTTTGCTTGGCCATTTCTCTAAAATTAGAGAAGATGATGCAGCAGGAAATTCCTGATGTTGAGTTGGTGATGACCAGAAGAACGGATGTGTATGATGATGTGGTAAGAAAGGCTGAAATTGCCAATCAGGCTAAAGGAGATTTATTTCTTTGTATACATGTAAATAGTGCTAGACCCATACCTCAATCTGAATTTATTGGTTATAAAACCGTTACTAGCTATAAAGGGAAGGGTAAGAAAAGAAAGAAATACACCAGAAAAGTGAAAGATTACAGAACCTGGTATATACCTAACCCTGCAAAAGGAACAGAGACCTTTATTTACAATGTAAACAAGACTAGCGGTAGAATGAAAGCACTCAGTCAAGATGATGATTTGAGCATGGATAGTGCTACCCAGCAGGAAATGAAGTTATTTGAACAAAATGATCCTGCGAAAATGATGTTATTGAGCATGAAAACCCAAACTTATTTTCAAAGAAGCGCGGATCTTGCACTAACAATAGAGGACGAATTTAAAAAAGTAGGTAGAATAAGTAGAGAAGCTAAGCAAAGAAATGAAGGCATTTTTGTACTACATGCGGTAAATATGCCCGCAGTTCTGGTTGAAACTGGCTTTATTTCTAACCCAGAAGAAGAGGATTATTTAAATAGTGAAGAAGGCCAGAAGGAAATTTGCGAAGTAATTATCAAGGCGGTAAAGCGTTATAAATACTCTTTAGAAAAGCAATTAACCAATTCAGTTACAGTCAATCAGAAATAAACGGTAGAAGTACCTTAAATTTGTTCCTGACTCAAATTAATGTCTATATAATGACAGTATCGAATGAAACAAAAGTAGGTGCGCTTACTGCAATAGCCATCACCTTGCTAATATTGAGCTTTAATTTTTTAAAAGGTAAAACCCTATTAAAGACGGGTAATTATTTATACGCAAAATATACTGACACTAAGGGTATAAAGATATCTAATCCGGTTTATGTAAAAGGTTTTCAAGTTGGTGCGGTTGCTGATATCGAAAATGCAGATCCAAACCTTGAGTCTATTATTGTATCAATCAAATTAACAGATACCTATAATATACCTGCTAATTCTATAGCGGTGATTAATGAAAATCCACTAGGAACTCCTAGTATTGAAATTAAATTAGGAGACAATAAAGCATTCTTACAACAGGGAGATACCTTACAAACTGCTGAAAGTAAGGGTATTTTAAGTGGGGTAATGGATAAGTTAGGACCTGTAACAAAGCAACTTGAAAAAACAATAGCCACATTAGATACTGTTTTGAAAAATTTGAATACTGTTTTTGACCCTCAAACCAAAAATAACTTGCAGTCGGTTATTGCCAATGTAAATAAAACTACCGAAAGCCTAGTTGTATCTTCTGCTTCTTTACAACAAATGTTGAATCAACAAACAGGTTCAATTGCTCAAAGCATGAATAACGTAAATAAGTTTACCAAGAATTTGAGCGAAAATAATGAGCGTATAAATCAATCTATCAATAACGTAACCAAGGCCACCGAAAATTTTTCAAAAGCAGATTTAGTAGGTTCAGTAGATCAATTAAAAACTGCCATTGGAAACCTGAATGCTTTAGTAGCAAAAATAAATTCAGACGAAGGAAGCTTAGGTAAATTAATTAACGATAAGGCGCTTTACAATAATTTAAATAACACCATACGAAGTGCTAATATTTTAGTGGATGATTTAAGAGTTCATCCAAAGCGCTATGTAAACATTTCTGTATTTGGGAAAAAAGACAAATCTGGACCATTGATGGCTCCATTAGCTGATTCAATAAAATAAAATCAATAAATGTCTGGGAAATATTTTTTATTGATTTTACTGCTTTTTTTTACCCATACTTCCATTGCCCAAAGGTTACCCAATGATACTGGTTCAATTGAGGGAAAACGCATTGATATTCTTTTTGCAGATCGGTATAATTACCAAAAACTTGACTCCTTAAATGAGTTTGTATCGCTTGCGGGTAAAGTAAAAGTTCAACAGGATAAAATCATTTTTTATGCTGATAGCGCAGTTTTAAATAGACAGCTGAATATATTAGAAGCATTTGGAAATGTTCATATCAATGATGCTGATAGCGTACATACTTACGCCCAATACCTTCGTTATTTAGGCAAAGAAAAAAAAGCATTTCTACAAAAGAAAGTTAGACTAACTGATGGCAATGGAGTACTCACTACAGATGAATTAGAATATGATGCTACCATTAAAATTGGCACTTATTTAAAGGGGGGCAAATTAGTTAATAAAAAGTCTACACTAACCAGTACAGAAGGCTATTATTATGGAGATACTAAAGACGTTATTTTTAAACGTAAAGTAGTAATGATCGATCCTGATAATAAAATAACAGGAGATACTTTGCAATATAACACAAGCACTGAAATTGCAACATTTACCTCCCCTACTATTGTGTATAATATTAAAGACAAGCGAACCATAAAGACTAGAGACGGTTTTTATGATATGAAGAATAAACGAGCAGAGTTATACAAACGTTCTGTTATAGAAGATAGCTCTGCAATTTTTACCGCAGATGATATGGCTTTTGATGATTCCACCGGATTAGGAGAATTCAGGGGTAATGCAGTATATAAGAGTAAAGATACTGCTCAGGGTTTTGATATGATTGCCAATAATATCAGAACCAATAAAAAAAATAATTCAATGGTAGCCACTCAAAAGCCATTGCTTTTAATTAAACAAGGGGTTGATACGATATATATTACAGCAGACACTTTGTACTCCGCTAAATTATCAGATTTAAAAAAGTCTCGTCTTGTTCCTACTATTAGAGAATCATTTCCCGTTGACTCCATTAAAAAAAATATATTTACTTCTAATAAAGAGGTAGAAGATAGTTCTGATAAATTTTTTGAGGCATATTATAATGTGAAAGTATTTTCAGATTCTTTACAAGCGATAGGTGATAGTTTGTTTTATTCGCTCAAGGATTCAGTATTTAGACTATTTAAAAAGCCAATTGTTTGGGCCCAAGAAAATCAAATTTCAGGTGATACGATATACTTGTATATTCAAAATAAAAAACCGGAACGATTATATGTTTTTGAAAATAGTATGGCCATTAACAAAGTAGATAGTTCTATTTATTTTAATCAATTAAAAGGCACTACCATCAATGCTTTGTTTATTGATGGAAAAATTAATTCGATGCGTGCAAAAGGAAATGCAGAAAATGTCTATTATGCTACAGATGAGGATAAAAGTTTTATTGGAGTGAATAAATCCACAGCGGATATTATTGATGTTTTTTTTGATGACAGTAAGCCTCAAAAAGTAGTTTTCTTAAGAAATCTAGATGGAACCACTTATCCCATGCGGAAGACCAATCATGAAGAATTAAAGATTAGAGGATTTAAATGGCAGGATATATTAAGACCTAAATCTAAATATGAACTTTTAATGTTTAAATAGATTTTTATGGCAGCCAAAAGAATGGTTAAAAGAATATTTATCGACCCACTGTTGACGTTCATTCATGACAGTAGATCAATCGGTATTGTTTTATTATTTGCCACTGCAGTTTCAATTTTATTAGCAAATATTTCATCTGTATCTGATAACTATATTTCACTATTTCATTGGAGTTTAGATGGAACCAACGAGCATGCAATTGAATGGGGATTTTTACATCTGCCTAATTCATTAATGGTTATCATTAATGATTTACTCATGGCTGTATTCTTTTTTATTGCAGGTATGGAAATAAAAAGGGAGTTAATCACGGGTGAGTTGTCTTCTATAAAACAATCCATACTACCTGTTGTAGCAGCTTTAGGTGGAATGTTGATTCCAGCATTAATATATAGTCAATTTAATAGAGGTACCGAATACATGCACGGTTGGGCTGTACCAATGGCTACTGATATTGCTTTTACACTAGGTATTGCTTCATTATTAGGTAATCGAGTTCCTGTTGCGTTAAAAATATTTATTACCGCCTTAGCCATTATAGACGACTTAGGCGCCATAATTGTAATTGCATTGTTTTATGGAGGGCAATTAAATATTATATACTTATTACTCAGTCTATTCATCTTGCTTACACTTTTAGCACTTAAAAAAAATAGGTCAAAGTTAGGGTGGTATACCTGGATACTAGGTATTGCCTTATGGTATACAATGTTTAATTCTGGTATTCACGCAACAGTTGCTGGTGTTTTGTTTGCGTTTACTATACCGGTTAAAAAACTGGCAGACTTAGAATTAAAATTTCATACCCCTGTTTATTTTATCATAATGCCCATTTTTGCTTTGGCTAATACAGCAATTGTTTTACCTGAAGCTGGGATGGGGGCTTTAAATAATTCTTTTTCTTGGGGGATTATGGCTGGTTTATTTTTAGGAAAACCCCTAGGGATTTCTTTGGCTTGTTATTGGATGATAAAGCAGAAATGGGCTACACTGCCCTCTAAGACTAATTGGCATCAGTTAATTGGAGCAGGGATATTAGCAGGCATAGGATTTACCATGAGCATTTTTATTTCAATGCTTGCATTTAAGGATACCGCAACACAAGACATAGCTAAAATAGCTGTTCTGATTAGTTCCATACTTTCTATGATTGTAGGTTACTTGTGGTTGGCTTCAAAAAAATAATTGAATTATTTTCTCCATTCAAAAAAGAAAGTACTGCCTATTTCAGGACTACTTTCAACCCTTATTTTGCCTCCTTGTTCCTCAACAAGTATTTTCAATAAATTTAATCCTACGCCAGTGCTAGACTCACCAGTTGATTTATTTTCAATTGTTTCAAATAATTTGAAAATTTTCCCATGATTTTCTTTTGAGATACCTTGACCATTATCCCGTACATAAAATTCATAAAACTCATTAGTGATATTATTTACACCAATTTGAATTTCAGGATTTTGTTTGTTATTGTATTTAATTGCATTCGTTATCAAATTTTGAAATACTTGTTGCAATTTTATTTTTCTAGTTTTTAATATCGGTAAGTTCTGGTCTATAATGATATTAATGCGTTTAGGCAGTACTAATATATTGATGATTTCGCTCACCAATTTATAGCTGTTCACTTCTTCTATTGATTGCTCTTGTAAGCTTTTTCTTGAATAATCTAATATTGATTCAATCATGCCTGTAAGTTTACTTGCAGCATTATAAATAATACTAGTATTTTCAAGTAATTCAGGCTCTTTAATGATTAATTCATCTTTCTGCATCATATCGGCCAACATTGCAATGGTTGCAATAGGTGATTTTAAATCATGTGAAACCGTAAAGACAAATCTTTCTAATTGTTTATTCACCATTTCGGTTTCATGCAAACTGATTTTAAGCTTTTGTTGTGCAAAAAATAGCCTTTCAAATACATTAACTTTAGCCCTTGTAAGATTAATATCTAATGGTTTTTGTAAATAATCTACAGCACCCTCTTCAAATCCTTTTAAAACGAATTTTTCCTCTTTACTAATTGCAGTCACAAAAATGACCGATAAATGTTGGGTTTTTTTATTGAGTTGAAGCATTTGTGCAACTTCAAATCCATCCATATCGGGCATTTGAACATCTAATAAAACCAAGCCTATATCATCATGTTTTAACGCCAATTTTAAAGCTTCATTTCCAGAATTAGCTTTTAAAAATCTTCTGCCTGGTTTCTCTAAAATTTCTTCTAAAGCAATGATATTTTCTGGTCTATCGTCTACTAATAATATTAAAAATTGATCTTTTTGAAAATCTAGCTCCATATTCTTACAGTTGAATTACTTTATTGAGATAACCAGGTTTTGATTAAACTAAGTAGTTTTTGTATATCAACTGGCTTTGTAATATAATCGGAAGCGCCAGCTGCAATACATTTTTCACGATCACCAGCCATTGCTTTTGCAGTTAAAGCGATTATTGGTAGCTGAGTTAGTTTGAGGGTTTGCCTAATATGTTTCATAGCATCATAGCCATCCATTTCAGGCATCATAATGTCCATTAATACCAATTGTGTATCAAGATTTTGTTTCAGTATTTCTAATGCCTCTTTGCCATCTGATGCGCTAACTATTTCTGCTTGCTCAGCTTCCAACGCAGTACTTAACGCATAAACATTACGCATATCATCATCTACAATTAAAATCTTTTTACCTGCAAGGTTGTTAATAATGGGGTTGTTATTGTTATTGAAATTTTCTGATTGATGCTCTTGCTGTTTAAGTTTGTATAGAAACTGCTCTATTTCACTCATTAATGTGATATCAGCGGAAGAAGAGTTTTTTACTATACTTTCAGATACTGTTTTTAAATATGCTTCTTCTTCAGTTGATATATCGTTATTGGTTAGTAAAATAATAGGTGTTTTTTGCGTATTTAATTCAATTTTCCATGCATGAAAAGCTGCACTTTGTATAAAATTGTTTTCGGACAAATCAATAATTATACAGTCTACCCTAACTTGATTTGCTTTTAATATTCCCTCTTCAACAGAGGATGCATTTATACAAGACACTTCTTTGTATTTCTGCTGAAATAATTCCTGAATATGTATCTGTTTTAAATTTTCAGTAGAAATAAGCAGTACATTTTTAAAATGTTGCTTTAGGTATTGACTTATTTTACTGAATGCAAGGTCTAGTCCTTCAAGATTGATGGGTTTTTTTACATAAGCCAAAGCTCCTCCTCCATTAAACCTATTATCATCAAATGCAGAAATAATATGAACAGGTATATGTTTGGTATTGGCGTCTTCTTTTAGAATTTTTAATAAAGACCATCCATCAAGGATTGGTAGTTGAACATCTAAAATAATAGCGTTCAATCGAAATTTCTTTGCATATAATAAGCCTTCGTCACCCTGAAGTGCAACAATAGTCTTGAATTTTTTATTTCTTGCAAAGTCTCGAACAATTGTTGCGAAATTGATATCATCTTCAATAATCAAAACTACTTCGTCCGTTTCATAGATATTATTTCGGTCATCACTTACTTTATTTTGTTCTTCAACATCATTTAGAGAAGGTGCGGCGGTTATTTTTAATGCCTCTTTTTTTACTTCAGTAATTTCTTTTATTTCTATAGGTATAATTAGTGTGAACTCACTTCCTTCTCCTTCCACACTCTGAACATCTATTTCTCCACCTAATAATTTAGAAAGATGCTTGCTAATTGATAATCCTAAACCGGTACCACCAAATTTCCTACTGGTCGATCCATCCGCTTGTTGGAAAGCCTCAAATATTAATTGCTGTTTTTCGGAGGAGATTCCAATTCCACTGTCTTTAACAGATATATTCAATTTGTTTGGATTTTTTTCATTCAATTTAAATTGGACAGTTACTGTGCCTCCCTCTGGGGTGAATTTAAATGCATTGGATAAAAGGTTTTTAATAATCTGTTCCAATCTTTGAATATCTGTTTTAATAAAACTTGGGATGGAAGGATCTTTTATAATCTTGAATTCAATATTTTTTTGAGCCGCAACCACTGAAAATAACTGTTGTAAATCTGCCGTAATGGTATCAGGTTTTATTTCTTCAATTGTCAAATCAATTTTTCCTGCTTCAATTTTGGAGAGGTCTAGAATGTCATTGATTAATTTTAACAAATCTGATCCTGATCGGTGAATAATGGTAGCATATTCAATTTGCTTAGGAGTTAAATTTTTAGGGTTATTATCCGATAATAACTTTGCTAGAATTAATACGCTATTTAACGGAGTTCTTAATTCATGCGACATATTTGCCAAGAATTCAGACTTGTATTTACTTGTTTCTTGTAATTCCTGTGCCTGTCTACTTAACTCATTATTGGTTTGTCTAAGTTCTTCTTGTTGATTAACTAAACTTTCTTTGTGTTCTTGAACCTCAGCTAATAACGTATTTATTTTTGCCCTAGCCTGCTGTGCTTGAATTGCAGATGCTACATTATGTGATATATTCTCTAATAGATTTTTCTGGTGTGTAGAAAACGTACCAAAAATGCCTAACTCAATTAATCCTTTCAATTCATTATCTAACCACAATGGCATGCAAAGGATTTCTCCCCTACCCCTCATATCTCCTAGGGATGTTTCAACATGCCAATAATCAGCAGGAACATCCGAAATACTAACAGCAGATTTTTGTAATGCTGCATTTCCGATAATGCCTTCCCCTATTTTGAAGCCAATTTTTGCATCTGATGAAACAGCAACTCCTGCAGTCATTTCTAATAAATCTGCAGTTTCATTTTTTATGTAAATAACGCCAGCAGGTACTTCTAAATAACTTACTACAGATCTGATTACATTGTTAGAAAGGGTTGCCAACGTATTAGACTTTTGTATTTGGTCGTTAATAAAACTAACCCCTTCTAAAAGTTTATTTTTTTCTGTTGCAACCTGATTAATTTCTTCCATTTTCACAACGGTTTCTTTCAGTCGTTTCTCTGATCTAAACCTACTTTTGAGTGTTGCTACAACTGCATTTACTAAAATCAATACAATCACTATGAGTAAAACAACCCCTCCAAAAATGATTTTAGTTGATGATGCAAATGAATCTTGAATACTTTTTTCTGTTGAACCTAAATCATAAATTAAAACACGCTTTACTTGATCTATGATAAGCAATACTGCATTTACCAATTGCCCTTCAGCTTTAATTTTCACATTTGAGTTGGCAATATCATTTGTATTAATGGTGGTTTGATCTTTTTCCCAAAACAATACCAATCTAGTAATTGCAGTATCTAAAGAGGAAATCCGATCAATTAATACTGGGTTTTCAGGTAATTCTAAATATAATTTTGTCATTATTGGTTTAATGCTTGCCGCTGAAATTGAAAAATTTGCAATGGCTGTATCATTTTTAGTAATCCAATAATTTAATCGGTTATTTCGCATCCGCGATATATTGTATTGTAGGTCTTGAATATCTGTAATAGATTTTTTTAACCTAATTAAATGCTTGGTTTTATCAACTTGGGTATTAAGTGTTTCGATAGAAAAAAATCCAACTAATAAAACTAAAATGATTGAAATGGCTAATCCTGAATACAGCTTAAAGGGGATATTTTTCTTCATTACCTATTTATATATATATGAAATATGACAGTATATGGTTCCTAAGTTATTATAATTAATAATTGAGTACTGAATATTGTTTACTTATTTGTAATTTGTAGAATTAACACTACAAGACTCCTATGCATAATGCTACAAATTTGATGTGGGATAGATAGAAAGTGAATTGTTGATTATTTTAAGTAATATGTATGTAATGAAAAGGTGCTATAAAATAAATGTCTTTTGCTGCCATTTGTTTTTTATTTCAATAATTGGGTTGCCCAGCTTTTGTTTTTCTCAGAAGCAAAAAAATGATACCAGCACTGTTTCAAAAACTGCAAATAAACTAATTAAATCAATCGTTAAGTCTATATCTGTTTCCAACCCTATAACAGGTATACCCAATAATTCAGCCGAAAAAAATGCAATTGAATTTGAACCTTATGAGGGTAAGTTTATTCGAAATATTACTATTTCTAAAATTGCGTTTAATAAATTATTGAATGATACTTCTGTGAATAATCCCAATTTCTTTAATCAAATCGGGAATAAATTACACTCTAAAACAAATCATTCAGTAATACTTAAAAATCTCTTTTTTAAACCAGGGGAAAGAGTAGAGCCAAATTTATTTTCTGATAATGAAAAGTTTTTACGAGACCTCCCTTTTTTACAAGATGCTAGAATTCTGATTCAACCAGTTGTCAATAATGAGGATGAAGTTGATGTAGTAATTTTGGTGAAAGATGTTTTTCCTATTGGAGGTAGCGTTTCTGAGGTAAATACTAATTTATTGGATGTTGAAGTAAACAATGATAACGTTTTTGGTTCGGGAAATCGTTTACGGATAAGACAACTACTAGATACAAAAAGGAATCCTAATTATGCTTACGGAATTGAGTTTTTATCTCGAAACATAGCAGGTAGTTTTTTAAATATTGCTGCAGGAATTAATTTTGAACGTCCAACATTCAATACTGCTAGAAGAGAAGAAAACGCTTATTTTATTAGAGGCGATTTACCACTTGTAAGCCCTTATCATGCTTATACTGGTGGGTTTGAATTGTCTATTAATAATACACAAAATGCTTATTCATCGGATTCTGTATATAATCAACAATTTCGCTATGGTTACTACAACGCAGATCTTTGGATGGGCTACAGCTTGGGTGCAAAGGAAAGAATGATTGATAATTTAGGTACTAGAAAAAGAGAAATTATTTCTGCAAGATTGGTTAACAAATATTTTACAACAAGACCTGATACCTTAAAAACAATTTATGATAGCAGGTATAATGATATTACAGGGATATTATTTTCTTATACTGTTTTTGAACGTGATTTTTATCATACCAATTTTATTTATGGATTTGGTAGAAATGAAGATTTGCCAGAGGGGTTTAGTTTTTCTATTACAGGCGGATGGGCAGATAGACAAGATGTTTCCAGATTTTATTTTGGAGCAGAATACCAGAGAAGTTATTTTAATAATAAAAAAGCGTTCTTAAATTATACTTTAAAAGCTGGTGGATACCTGAATAAAACTAAACCAGAAGATATTTCTGGGTTAGCTAGTGTAGAGTTAATTACTCCTTTAAAAAGACTAAAAAGAAGAAATTGGTTTGTCAGACATTTTTTAAGTGGAAGTGTTACTGTACAAAAATCAATTCGTTTGAATGATCCATTGCAGGTTTCAAGCATATTTGGTATACCTAAAATTAGAAATACTAGAGTTGATGGAACTGCAAGAGTAACAATTAATGCAGAATCCGTATTGTATAATACATTCAAATTAGTAGGGTTTAATTTTGCGCCTTTTGTTTTTAGCAATATTTCTTATCTAAAACTTTCGGCTGCAGATCCAGCAGAAGGCGCTGTGTATAGTGCTTTAGGTGCTGGTTTAAGAACAAGAAATGAGAATCTTGTATTTGGAACAATAGAACTAAAAGCATACTATTTTCCTAAAGTGGTAACTAATATGAATCGTTTTAATATTAGTGTTTCCTCCAATTTAAGATTTAGGTTTCAGACCGATTTAATTCGAAAACCTGATTTTGTTGTTGTAAATTAGATTGAACAATTTTATCCATTAAACGTTAAACAATACTATTATGAAAAATTTATCTACTGCACTTTTTGTTGCAACAAGCCTACTGTTTAGTAGCATTTCATTTGCGCAAGATGCGCCAAAACCAAAGCCAAGTCCATTAACTGAAACAAATTCAGTTTTATCAAATGGCACTACCGTGAGTATTAAGTACAGCCAACCCTCTTTAAAAGGAAGAACTACTGGAAAAGAGATAGAACCAATGATGGGTAAAATATGGAGAGCTGGCGCTAATGATGCAACGGTATTTGAAATCAGCAAAGATGTAAAAATTAACGGCCAACCTTTAGCTGCTGGTAAATATGCTTTTTTTACACTACAAAATGAAAAAGGTACCACCCTTATTTTTAATAAAACATGGAAACAATGGGGAGCTTTTCAATATAAAGAAGCTGAAGATGCTTTAAGAATTTCCGCTAAACAAACAGTTTCAGCTGAACCTTCTGAGAAGTTAACCTATACCATCTCAAACAAAGGTTTGGTTAATCTAAAATGGGGAACAATCAATATTGAATTTACTGTAGAATAAAGTTGAATGGTACAAGCGTATAATTTTTTAGCTAGTTGGCAATTGTTTCCCGAGAAATGTATATTTGAAAATGGCCTAGCACCAAAAAGTGGAAATTACAAAATTGAAAGCATTGAGAATGGCCAAGCATTAAGCATTAGTATTAATTGGGTCAGTTTAGAAAACGAAGCATTTTATACGCAGTATCGAATTATTCCAAATGACGAATTGATTAGTTTGGAAAATAATGAATTAGCCAATCAAGTACAAGCAAGTATTACTAATGCTTCTACTTTGGCGGCTGTTTTTTACAAAGATAATTTACAAGTGCTAAGAGTAGTTCATGAAATCATGCCCAATGGTTACATGAAAATAACACAAGAGGGTTATGATAAGAATGGTAAGGAGTTTAAGAATATGGAAGTATACCATAAGCAACTCAGTGTACTACCATATTCTGCTTCTGTTGCAGGGGTGGCAATAAGACCAACTAAAGAAGGGGTTATCAAACATAAAGCCCTTAGTGCAATGGAAGACCAAACCAATATGCAGTTAGACCAAATAAGGCAACAAATAGAGCTGTTGGCTAGGCAAGCACAAGAAATTAGAAAACGTAAAGAGCTTAGTATGATTATTTACGAAGCTAAGTTGAATTTCAAGCCTCAAATAGGCCAAGTATATCACTTATACGAGAAAAGAGATAATACACATTTACTTTCTTTAGTTGCTCCGCAGGAATGGGGAACACACGGACCATTCAAACAGTTTGTATCATCAGTAAAATTATTAGCTGATCATACTTGGGTTGAAGTATCATAAAATAAAACCAGTATAAACAACAATGTCCCGATAAATCGGGACATTGAAATAACCGAAAGAAATTAGTTAGCTAATCGCTTACTCAATTCACTATCAATCGCATCTAAAAATTCCTCTGTGTATAAGTAATGTTCTCCATGGTTTACTTTGTTACCATAGATACAAACTGCTAAATCTTTAGTCATTTTACCTGATTCTACAACATCAACACATACTTTCTCTAAAGTTTGGCAGAAGTTAATCAAGTCTTGATTCTGGTCTAATTTTCCACGGAATTCTAATCCTCTTGTCCAAGCAAAAATGGATGCAATTGGGTTGGTTGAAGTTGGATTTCCTTTTTGGTGTTCTCTAAAGTGACGTGTAACTGTGCCGTGTGCAGCTTCAGCTTCCATTACGGTACCATCAGGGGTTACCAATGTAGACGTCATCAATCCCAAAGACCCAAACCCTTGTGCTACTGTATCACTTTGTACATCGCCATCGTAATTTTTACAAGCCCAAACAAAATTACCATTCCATTTTAAAGCAGAAGCAACCATATCATCTATTAAGCGATGCTCATAAGTAATGCCCGCATCGGTAAATAATTGCTTGAATTCTGCTTGGTAAATATCTTCAAAAATGTCTTTGAATCTACCATCGTATTTCTTTAAAATGGTGTTTT
>JBMLPQ010000182.1:0-11025 GCA_049242025.1 Sediminibacterium sp. | reverse complement strand
CTGATTCTTTGACGCTCAAATTCTAATTGCTCTTGCAGCTTTATTGCTTGAATTTTTTGATGATATTTTCTTGCAGTTAGATATTTAGCCGTATACCATATTGAGCACACTAAAATAATAACTGCCATACTTAAAAACCACCAAGTAAGGTATATGGGGGGCAGTACTTTTATATAAATTCGCTTATGTGATTTTGCCTGTTTATTAAAAAACCTGCCGCAAGCAATTTCCAATATATAACTACCAGGCGTTAAGGCTAAATTAATTTCTCTGCTATTTTTTAGGTTTTTCCACTCTTTGTCTAAACCAATCAATCTGTATTGAAAATTGTACCCTTGTGCAACATTATTACCTATTGCAGATACTTGTATTTTAATTCTATTATTACTGTGTTTGAATTGAAGGGTATCTAAATTCCAAAATGCTGTATCTTCAGGTATAGTCTCTTCGTTAGAACCGATTTTTGTAATTATTAGATTTGTATTTTCTTCACTGCTATTTAATTGATCTGGGTAAAAAGCGTTTAATCCATTTATTCCACCAAAATATAATTCACCATCTCCTGTTTTGGCTATTGCTCCATAGTTAAATTCATCATCTTGTAAGCCGTCCAACTTACTGAAGTTTAAGATGACTCCATTGGAATCTATTTTGCTAATTCCTTTGTCGTGGCTACACCATATATTGTTTTGATTGTCTATAATTCCAGCATATATATAGTCGTTTGCTAATCCATTTTTGGTTGTATAAGACTTTAATAGTGATGATTGGTTGGTGAATTCATATAAGCCATAACTAGTTCCTAGTATCCAATTATTCTTTCGTTTGTCGATATATACCAAACTGGTTTCTATTAATCCAATTTTTCCCAGGCATTTCTGAATAAATGCAGATTCACTCAATTCAACTTGAGATGCATATTTTGTATAAATGGGATATTGGTTGATTGTATTATTAGTGATTTTATTTTTTCTTTTTTCAAAAATCACTTTTCCGTTTGTATATTTTATTGACAATTTTAACGCACCTAAGTTATACGAATATTCTTTGTTGTTTGTGCTAAATGGAATTGAGTAATAGTTAGGTTTCTCTTGTTCAATATCTTTGGTTGCATATATTATCTTTGTTTGTTTTAGTACTAAAGTTTTTCGATCGAGCAAATAGTAATCACTTCGTCCGTAAAGCATAACAAGGCATTTCCAATCATTTAATTCGATTATAGCCGAAATAATTGTTCCTGTTTTAGCATCTTTTGTTTTTAGTGGATATCTTTTTAAAATATTACCTATTGTATCATAAATGATTAAGCCAGAACCAAAAGTTCCGCATATGATTGTGTTGTTTTTTTTATCTGGAAAAAAACATTTTATAAAATTTTCACTCTCATTAGGGGATGCATATAATTTAATTGGATGTTTTTGGAAAACTATTTTTTGAAGCCCATTTAAGGTAGTACTAGCCCATAAAATTCCTTTTGAATCTAAGAATATACTATTGTAATAACCTTGATTGAGTGTTCCACTCCCGTTTAATCCAACCAGCTTATTGTTAAAGCTTAAAGTTTGATTATTAAATTCCCAGATTTCATTTTCCATAATGATTAATAAAGACTGATTATTCTTATTGATAATGTCTTTATTCTTAATAAAAGCTTTCATCCCATATCCAAATGGATAAGACGACTTCTTGACTATTGTTTTGCTATTGATATTATATGCTAAAAAATGCTTTTCAGAGAAATAAACAACAATTGAATCGCTTAGTCTTTTGTAAATAAAATAGTCTGTTTTTTCTGGATTGGGTAGTGAAATCTTATTTTTATTATCAATATCTTCAATCATCCTTCCCGTTTCATCTTCAGTAAAGAAAGCCCATTGATTATGAGTGTTTATTGATGCTACCCCTAAGGCATTGGACTTTGTGTTAACTACTTTGACCGTTTTTTTTGTTAGAGTATTGATAATCTGATATTGGCCATTATTAAATAAAATGATTTCTTTTTGAGAGGGGGTTATGAATACCCGCTTATGTAAATTGACTTTATGATCTGGAAATGGATAGTGCTTAAAAGTGAATGTTTTTGGATCATAAATGGAGTACCCGTTGTTGTAAAATATCCAAATATCTTTGTCTACTCCTTGGTGTATTTCACTAAAAAGAGAACCAGGTAACTGATGAATTCCTGTCCCAAATGGAACCTGATGAAAACTTGAACCATCAAACCATTGTAATTGGTGATCGCTCAAAAGCCAAATAAAACCGTTTCTATCTTCAGTTATTCCTTTAATGATTTGCTTGCTTAAGCCATTAGTATTATTGAATAAATTAAATCGAATACGTTCTGTAGTTTGAGAATTGACTACAGTAGTAATAAGTAGGAAAAAAATTTGGGCTATTATTTTATTTAATATACTCACTATTGTAAATGTACAAGTTAGTCCAGAATAGTTAATAGCTATAAAATACTCTATAGGGAGTATTTTTTCCACTAGGCGATGCATTCATATTTGTAAGTATAAATATGTTTATATGCGTTTTAAACTGCTGATAAGTTTTAGTTTCTTGTTTTTGTCTAATGTATCTGAAGCTCAATTTTGGAAAAAGGAAAAAACTGAAACTGGTAAAGAGGAAAGTAAAGAGGAATCGAAAAAGTCTGGCAATATCTTTCAAAAAGCCATGTCTAAGGTTACTAAAATGGTGGGTAATTTGGCAGGTGAGCTGGGGGGCTCAGTTGCTGAAACCCCCAGTTTAGAGAATGTAGATGTTTTGGCTTCGGTGGGTACGAATATATTTCCTAAAGATTTAGGATTAGCTACTAACGATTTTTTGAAAGGGGACTGGATTGATAATGGAGATTTTACCATGTTGATGTTAAGTTCTCCAAATGGCTTTCAATTTTTTAAGTATGCTGGTATTATTAAATTGAATGGTAAAGAACTGAAGCATCAGTCATTTGGTATACATACAGCGGTTGAAGCTCCTAATAGTGGCAATAAGAAAATTAGTTTTGAAAAAAATGGAGTTGAAGAGGGGAGTTTTACTGTTCCACCACCTATAAAGAATATTCAGTTGCTTAGCATTAATGGTGCAAAATCAAATGTAAGTATTGATCTCACTAAAGATGTAGTATTAGAGTTGGCCAATTACTCTTCTGGGTTAGATGCTTTAATTAGAGTGGATATTGTTACTTCGGTTATTGGTATGCGCGCATTGACTATGGCAGCTTATGTTAAGCCTGCGCCCAAAGTAGTTATCCCAGCTGCTGCTTTTAGAAATATTGAAACCCAAAACAAAGGGACTGGTTTTAAGAATAGTTATTTAATGGTAAGTGACCAGCAATTAGTAAAATCTGTTGCTCAGTCGGGTGTATTTAAGGAACCAGTGATTGCTGTAACAGGATCAAATGCAGGTATGTGGGTGAATGTTACTAATAGCCCTGAAATATCTAAAGGAATTGTATTTAGCGAAAATGAAAAAGTTAATGGTACTGAAATGGAAGTTTCTGCAAAAAAACTCAATGCTGCATATGCAATGCCACTTTCATTTGCTAAAAAAATTGCTGTTGCTTCAATGAGTATTCAAGGAACTACTCAGTTATATGAGAGTAAAACAAATAATTGGACAAAAACTGAAACTACGAAGTCTATTGATTTTCCTCAGATACCTGATGAATGGCTTCAAGAAATATTATCAGGGATGTACTCACAATTTACAAATGCAACCGCCGAAGTAACAGGAGGACAATTTTTACCCGAGACAGCTATTCCATCTGCTCCATCATATGAATTGGTTCAAGATTTTTTTAAAGATGAAATGAATACAGCTGATCAGTTTCTAACTGTTTATAAAAAATTGAATCCAATTAAACCCCTTACTTCCAATAGTATGCGCGTTTTTGGTGAGAACGCTTTATTGAAAGAAACTGGTGCGGACGCATTATTAAAAGTTAGTATTGCTTTGCAATTATCTTACGACGGGAAACCTGCAATGACTCCTTTTTTAACCATTGAAATGGACGGAGTTTCCAATGGAGGATTTCGCTCTTTTGTAGGAAACACAAAATATTTCTCTATGACTATTAAGGGTGCTCCTTATATTATTAAAAAGGGGAAAACACTAGATAAAGAAGAATTGGCCAAAGTTGTACAAACCAGCAATTTAGCTGCTGCCTATAAAAAAGCATTATCTACTTTAAAGGAAAAGGAAGCTGCAATTGGTGATTACGAAACAGTCTGGAAACTTCAGCAATAAATGCCTTTACATAACAACTTTAATCTAATCAACCATTCATTCATCCATCCATTTGTATGCGTACTATTCAATTATTTTATCTTGCTTTTGCGCTAGTTTTTTTGACTACTGCTTGTTCTAAAAATAGCACCGACCCTAATAACGGTGGAACTGGAACTATTGTAAATAATGTTGTTTACTATGTTGATAGTGCTAATATTTATACCACAGATGCCAATGGAGCTAATAGCAAATTAGTGGTAGCTGTTACCCCTCCTTCTAATTTAAATTCATATATAGGTGATGCTTGTGTAGCTGCTGATGGTAGCAAGTTGTATTTCTTTCATATCACTAGTGGAACTAATCCATCCACTAAAATTGTATCCGTAAACAAAGATGGTTCTGGCTTAAATAATATTGCAACACTTGCAATAGCTTCAGGTGTTAATTATAAAGGCATCAAACAATTGAGTACTGGTAAACTCGCATTTATTAAAAACAACTTCGGTAGTAATCCTTTTGCTACTTCAATTGAAACCATTAATGTAGACGGATCTGGTCAAGAAAAACTTGCAACCGTTCCTTTGGGCTTTAGTAATCATCAAGTTGCAGCCGATGGTAAACGTTATGTACTTACTTCTTCTGCTACAATTCCATTGGCTTATTCAGGCACCATTGTTAATGGAAATATGGGTGACCCAAGATCAATTGTTAATTCTAGAAATGTACTGTCTTCCAAAATAAGTAGTGATGGCACCAAAGTCGTGTATGCAAAAATGAATGGAACCAATAAAATAGATGTATATAGTTATACCACTGCAACTGAAGCAGAAGCATTGGTTAAGACGGTGAGCCTGCCTTCAGATATTACCAGCTTATCTACTTGGACAGTTCGAGTTAATTGGATGGAAGGGTCTTCTAAGATTTTATTGAGTTTTGCAAAAGACAGTAATTTTGGAACTGTTGATGGTTATTTAAGCTGTGTATTATTTAATTCAGATGGTTCTGCTGAAAAAACTTGGAAAATTAATAACCAAGACGACTGGTTGGCTTTTACAGAGTAAGAAAATCATTTAAAATATTCTCCTCATTAGAACAAATTGGTTCTAATGAGGAGTTTTTTTTTACATTTTTTCAAAGTTTTTTTTAAAACCCGTTTGCGTCTGTTTGTTTAAGAGATTTTCTTGTAAAAACGCATAATCCGTTTTAATAGTATATATTATAATAATATGACGGAATCCCTATTGTTAGTGACTTTCAACCATTTTTCAAAAATTACGTTTAACTTGTAGACATTGGTTCTTAAACAAATTTTCTTTAACCTTAAATCTTCTAACATGCTACAAGTCCTCCTGAATGCGACTCCAATTGCTAGTGACAATTATGTTGCGTTTACCTTCTTCATTGGTACGATGGCCATGATGGCAGCATCGGTTTTTTTCTTCTTTGAAATAAACAATACCGACAAAAAATGGCGTACCTCACTATTGGTATCTGGATTAATCACTTTCATTGCTGCAGTTCACTATTATTACATGAGAAGCTACAATCTAGAAACAGGTGAATCACCTACTTTCTTCCGTTATGTAGACTGGATTTTGACTGTTCCTTTGATGTGTGTTGAATTCTATTTGATTACCAAAAAAGCAGGTGCAAAAGTTTCTCTATTATGGAAACTAATTTTCGCTTCATTAGTAATGTTATTAACTGGATACATTGGTGAAGTACTTGACCGCAATGGTAGTGTACTTTGGGGTGTATTATCAGGACTAGCTTACTTCTACATTGTATACCTAATATGGTTTGGAGAAGTTGCAAAACTTGCACAAGTTGCAGGACCACAAGTTGCAAAAGCTACTAAAGTACTTTCATGGTTCGTATTGGTAGGTTGGGCTATCTATCCATTAGGATATATCCTAGGTACTCCAGGCGGATTATTTGGATGGCAGCCAGTTGCTGATACAGCAGCAGCATTAAAAGCAATGGATATTGTTTACAACATTGCTGATGCTATCAACAAAATTGGATTTGGTTTAGTAATCTACGCTTTAAGCCGTAGTGAAGAAAAAGCATAATCTAATTCAAACTTAATAATACAGGGTTGCAATAGTTTGATTATTGCAACCCTTTTTTATGAATACAAACAAATACGATATTGTCATTTTAGGTGGAGGTTGCGCTGGTATGCAACTAATGCACCAGCTTATCCATCATGCGAAATATAAGGGTGAATCTATCCTAATATTAGATGCCGATAAAACGTATTTACAGCCCAAGTCTTGGTGCTTTTGGCATAAGTCGGAAGACCATCCTTATCAGTCTATTTTTAATACTACTTGGAATAACTTAAGTATAGGATTCCCCGAAGGTATCAAAGAAAAATCAATTGCTCCTTATCGATATAGTTTTATTAAGAGTGAGTCTTTCTTTGAATTTCATTTTAAAGAGATTCACCAAAATGATCATGTCAATTATTCCAATGACAAAGTGTTAAAAATTGAAAAGCTTGGGAGTGATTTTTTTATTGAGACAAATCATGAAATGATTACCACTCAAGCCCTATATTCAAGCTTTTGGAATCAAGAAGAAGTCGCAAATGACAGAAGTATATTTTTACAACAACAGTTTCACGGCTGGGAAATATACACAGATCAACCAGTGTTTAATCCTACAGCAGCAACATTGATGGATTTTAGTATCACGCAAACAAGTGGGGTTAATTTTGCTTATGTACTGCCTTACAGTGAACACCAGGCTTTGATAGAAATTACTGGATTTTGTGCCGAAGAATATAGTGTTGATTTTTTTGAAGTTGTTTTAAAAGAATACATTCAAAAAAATTGGAACTGCTCTTACAAAATCATCAAAACTGAGCGGGCAAGTATACCCATGACCAATTTTGCTTTTAATAGATTTACTAAAGAAGGAGCAATTGCAATTGGAACTGCAGCTGGAATGGTTAAGCCTACAACTGGATATGCTTTTAATCGAATTTTTAGAGATAGTATATTATTGGCTAATGATTATTTTAATCATGAAATTCCTGCAGCTTTCACTCATAATCGATTTAAATTTTACGATCGCTTATTGCTGCAACTACTCAAACATAGTCCTGCAAAAGCATTACATATTCTAAAACAGTTATTTCGTAAGGTTTCATACCAACAAGTACTTTGTTTTTTAGACGAAGACAGTTCTTTATTTCAAGAAGCATTATTGTTTGCTAAATTGCCAAAGAAAGATTTCATTAAACAAATATTCTAATGGAAATCATCAATTTACAAGAAGCATATTTTAGACGATATCTTTTAATTACAAAAGTAGTCTTGGTTGCGTTGTTTATTGTGATGCATCATTTGATTATTACCATTCCATTCCTATCTCAGTGGATTTTTTTTGGAGTATTTGTTGTTTTAACAGGCATTCCTCATGGAGCATTAGACCACGAAGTTGCTAAACAAAGCAGCAGATTAAATCAACTCAACTTTTCTGCTTTGCATTTTTATATTCGTTATTTGACCCCAATGATTGTTTATGGAGTTTGTTGGTTTTTACTTCCTACAATTTCATTATACATTTTTCTATTGTTGTCTGCCTTTCATTTTGGGGAAACAGATTTGCCCATTCCTGCTGATCAATCTTCTTTTACAATTATAGTATTACAGACAAGCTATGGCTTACTGGTGTTGTTTTTAATTTTGTTTTTAAATTTAGATGAAGTGCTGCCTATAGTAGATCAGATCAATATCTTCAGTCCTTCTTTAATTCGTTTTTTAAAATCACCAACAGCAGCTAGTTATAGTTTGATTGGTGCGTCCCTATTTTTCTTGATTGCTTTGGTTGCTTATTTTATTGCACAGAAGCAAATTACTAAAATGATCAAAAGGATTGCAATTTTACTTGCTATTGTAACCATAAGCGCAGTAACGCTTTCTTTACCAATTAGTTTTGCCATTTATTTTGGATTGTGGCATTCGATTATATCATTAGAAAATATCCGATTACATCTTTCAGTGTCTGCAAAAAAAGAAATGACTTGGTTAAAGCTATTAGCCAAATGTATTCCTTTCACACTTTTTTCTTTTATTGGAATTTTTGCTTTGATCTTTTTTTTCGATTTAAATAAAAATATAGACCTTTTCTTAATGGGCTTGTTTATTGGAATTTCAATCCTGACTTTGCCCCACCAAGAAGTAATGAGTAAAATGTATTTTCAAATCAGAAAAAAACCAACAAATGAGTAGCTTACTTTATATCAATCGTTGAACGGTCGATTGTTCGCTAATTTGATTATTCTCTATTTGGTTAATTAAAATCAGTCCAGGCTTTTTCCCTTTTTCAAAGCTTCCAAATTGTTGTTCTAGTTGTAACGCTTTTGCTCCATTGAGTGTAGCCCATTGAAGCATTTCTTCTAGTGGTATTGAAGGAAAATTTTTCCTAATTGTTTTTAGCTCGGAAAGTATGCTCAATTGATGATTACTAGATAAGCTATCTGTACCTAAAACGATTGCAGCGTTCTTACTTCTAAGTAACTCAATAGGAGGTAATTTATTTTCAATGTATATATTGGCATTCACGCAAAGGGTATAATACAATTCCTGCGCATGTTGCATCGCCAATTGGTTTGCAAAATGAATATCCGCTTCATTGGTGGTTGTATTGTGTACCAAAAGGATATTTTTTGCATTTTTTAGTTGGGGGAAATAAGACGGCAAACTGTTTTGGCCTGTTGGGCTAAAATGAGTCTGGTCTATATTCATGGCTTGGTACATTCGAACAAAGTCTCCTGTACCATTTAAGAATAACTCATTCTCTGCTGGGGTTTCTTGGTTGTGTATAGTTACCGTATTGCCTTCAAAATGTGGCATCATCATTTGCCAGAGCTCCTTAGAAACCGAATACGGCGCATGTGGACTAAATGAACTTTTAAGTGGGTTCAATGAAGCGGCGGCTTCAATCAACCTAAACTGTTCCATTATATTTTGAGCATTAGCAAATCTTGATTCGGCTATTGCCGGTTTCCATCCGCTGATTTCTATGAATGTGTGGTAGGCTAAATGACCTTTCTGTTTTTGAGCAGCTGTTAATGCATTATTGCTGATATCGCCTACGGCTACAATGCCTTCTTGCAGCATTTCTGCTTCTCCATCTGCAATGGCTTCCAATATGCTTTCTTCGGGAAAATGCCTTTCGTTTACAATTTTTAAAATAAAATCGGGCAAACCAGTATGTTCTGGAATGATGCCCTTCATATGACTTAATTCTAAGTGGCAATGGGCATTGATAAATCCTGGTGCAATAATTCCGTTAAGCTTTTGTACGTTTTCTCCAGCATCTTGAAGGGGTATTATGGCTTTAATTATACCGTCCTCTGTGGTAATGAGCACCTGATCTGGCCCTAAAAATTGGGTTCCGTCAAATAAATTTTCACCTGAAAATTGTAAATATGCCATGAATACAAAGGTAGATAAAAAAAAGACGTGCAAAATTTTATTGATAATCAATTAGTTACAAATGAGCTTGTAAAAATACTTCCTGAATTTCTTGGTTTATCCATTGTAGTATCAGACCTTTGCCCTCCCAAAAAATGGGAATATTCTAATCGGTGGGATAGCGCCGATTTCACTTAAAACAAAGAATCATGAGTAAACTTCATTTCACCACCAAGCATGCGAATGCGGCTACCGTTCAACACAACTGGTATGTAGTTGATGGTACTAATCAAACCGTGGGACGTATTGCATCTAAGATTGCTGCTGTTTTACGCGGTAAAAACAAAGCTTATTACACTCCTCACGTTGATTGTGGCGATTACGTAATTGTACTAAACGCAGAGAAAGTTGTTTTCACTGGTAATAAGTTAGAAGACAAAGTATACCTAAACTTTTCTGGTTACCCAGGCGGTAAGAAAGAAGAAGTTGCTGGAAGCTTATTGAAGCGTCGTCCAGAAGTAATTATGGAAAGAGCTGTAAAGGGAATGCTACCAAAAAATAAGTTAGGTCGTAAAATGATCAAAAAATTATTTGTGTACGCAGGAACTACACATCCTCATACCGCTCAGCAACCTAAGGAACTTAAATTCTAAAACATTGTCTGGTAGCAATGCCAGACGCCAAGCATAATCAAAATGGAAAAACAAAAAAATGCAGTTGGTCGCCGTAAAGAAGCCGTAACACGTGTCTTCATTAGCAAGGGCGAAGGAAAAATAACTGTAAACGACAAAGACTACAAAGCTTATTTCCCATTGGTTTATTTACAAAACCAAGTTGAAGCTCCTCTTAAAACAACTGAACTAGAAGGCAAGTTTGATATCGTTATCAATGCAGCTGGTGGTGGTTTAAAAGGTCAGGCTGAAGCAGCTAAATTAGGTATTGCCCGTGCATTGTTAGAGGTGAATCCTGAATTACGTCCTGCATTAAAAGCTGCTGGTCAACTGAAGCGTGATCCACGTAGTGTTGAGCGTAAGAAATTTGGTCATAAGAAAGCACGTAGAAGCTACCAGTTCAGTAAGCGTTAATCGTTGTATTGAATATCTACTGAAAATAAATTTTAAAAAATTATATAATTCACCACAATGGAAAATAACACTTCACTACAACAGCAACTATTGGAGGCCGGCGTACACTTTGGTCACCTTAAAAAGAAGTGGAATCCTAAGATGTTACCTTACATCTTCGCTGAGAAAAAAGGTATTCATATCATTGATCTAAACAAAACAGTAGATTACTTACAAGAGTCTGCTGCTGCTATCAAGCAAATTGCTAAGAGCGGTAAAAAGATCATGTTTGTTGCTAC
>JBMLPQ010000181.1:0-5408 GCA_049242025.1 Sediminibacterium sp. | reverse complement strand
GTTCAGCAGCCACAGCGGGTGAATGGTGAAGCGGCAGTTTTAATCAACCCTATATCTACATCTATTTTAAAACTTTCGGAAGCGTTGTTGTATAAGGTGAAAGTGAAAAACAATACGGACTCTGTGGAATTAGCGTTGTCGAAATTGCCTTACGATCAATTGTTAAATGGCTTAAGCGATGATCGTGCTAAGAAAACTTTTTGGGTAAATCAATACAATGCCTGGTATCAAATTTTAGCCACCCGATTTAAATTGTCTAGACCTGCAATTTTTACAAATGCTAAAATTCCTATTGCGGGTAAACTATTTAGTTTAGATGATATAGAGCATGGTATTCTTCGTAAGTACCGTTGGAAGTGGAGTATGGGGTACCTGCCACAATTCATGCCGTTGAAAACGATTAAAGAATTGGCGGTAGATACCATTGATTATCGTATTCATTTTGCATTAAACTGTGGAGCCAAGAGTTGCCCGCCGATTGCATTTTATCGCTATGACAAACTCGACCAACAACTTGATATGGCAACGGTCTCGTTTATGAAAGGCGAGTCGGCCATTGATGATGAAAAAAAACAGGTAACAGTCAGCAAAATTTTATCTTGGTTCAAGGGTGATTTTGGTGGAACTAAAGGGATTAAAGCCTTACTACAAAAAGTATTTCAGCGTGATTTTTCGGAGTTCACCATAAAATTTAATGAATACAATTGGGATGCTGATTTAGCTAATTTTGAAAAGGAGTAGACAAGCTACTCCTTTAAATGAATACCTTGTATCTAGCCAATTACGATTTTTTAATCGGGCAAGTTGTTATGCCAAACAATGTATATAATGGGCAAAAACGAATAACGCTGGTTAATATAAATACGCCAGATAAAACGAGTAAAACAATACCAACTGTTCCTGTTACAACTCCTGTAAAGTACAACCCAATCATAATGGCTGAAAGAATCAGTCTAATAATGCTGTCTGTGGATGACATGTTTTTTTTCATTTTGTTTGATTTTGATGTGGATACAAAAATGAAATAATTAAAACAGTTCTGTAGTAACTAAAGTCACAGCCCTTCTATTAACTCTATACTATCGTGATATTGCTTAAGTATAAGCTGTTTTTCCATTTTTTTAACTAATCTGCTTATAACCTCCCTTGCGGTTCCTAAGTCATTGGCAATCTCTTTGTGTGAAATCTTAATCGGATTTTTACCAGTGATGTCTACTTTTTCTTTTAAATAATCAAGCAATCTTTTATCAAGCTTGTAATAGAGCATTTGGTGAATGGTATCCACTAATTCGGCATACCTAAGATCATATTGATGGTAAAAAAGTTTATTGATAGTAGGGTATTGGGTAACCCATTTTGCCATATTATCCGATGGTATCAACAAAATTTCACATTCTTCTTGTGTAATGGCAAATATTTTGCTTTTTTCATTGTTCAAGCTAGAAGAAAATGACATGATACAACTTTCTTCAGGTTTAATATAGTACAGCAATAATTCTTTTCCCTCTATTTGTGTATACACTTTGACCAATCCATTTAATACAATTGGAATAAATTTGATGTATTGTCCTTCTCTTACCAATTCTGTATTCGAGTCAAAAGTCTTTACCGTTGAAACAGATAATAGTTCAGCTAAGAGGTCTTTCCCCAAATATTTAAATCTACTTTCAATATCAACTTGATTTGCCACGTTATAAATTTACACTTTTAAAGTTAAGTTTTGGTAGGAGTGGAAAGGTTTAGCATAATTGAGTAGCCTAACTTTAATTATCTCATCAACATCAATGCTGCCATGGTTTCTATGCCATCAAAGAAATTTTTCAAACGTATATTTTCATTTTCTGCGTGTTGGTTATTGTCGTGATTGGCAATGGGAACGGTGATGGTTCTTGCTTTTAAAATTTGTTCAAATAAGTACAGGGGCAAGCTACCTCCCATAGTGGGTTGTAATACTACCTGGTCTGAAGTGGTAGACTTTACTGCTTTGATTACTTTTTGTGCCATAGGCAAATCCATTGGGGTGCGTTGGGCATTCATGCCATCTGCATCCGCGACAATTTTAATCAACTTTGCGTATTGTTTTCTTTCTACTTCTGTAGGTTCTTTGTCTATTACATGAAAACCTTGTTCTTTAATATGGTCAATTACTTTTTGCTGTTGTCTTTTCCAATCGTTGCCCAAAACCAATCTTAAATCTAACACTGCAGTGGCGTAAGTAGGAATTTGATTAGACGCCAACTTGCCCACATTGCCACTCTGTATTCCGTTGATATTGAGTGAGGGTAGATTGATGGATTCACCCAGTGATAAGCCTTGCATTTCAGCGGCATTAAATCCCAACTCTGCTTTCATTTGATCATCTACCGGCGGTACATCTTGAAGGGCTTTTTTCTCAGTAGGAGTGAGTGGAGTTACATCATCATAAAATCCTTTGATGGTTACTTTGCCTTTTTCGTTTTTCATACTGGCCAATAAAGTAGCCAATTGCAAAGCAGGATTGGGTGCCCAGTTGCCATAATGCCCGCTGTGTAAAGGTCTTTTAGAAGCATATACTGTTAAGTCTACGTGCGTGTCGCCTCTTACACCAAATACAATTTGTTTTTTACCTGATTGATGTACGGGGCCGTCACATATTATCCATAACTCAGATTGTAATTGTGGCGCATACTTTTTGAGTATTTCATCTAAGTGCGGAGAGCCTGCTTCTTCCTCTCCTTCAAAGAAAAATTTCAAGTTGTATTGCAAGGGTAAGTTGGAAGCTTTAATGGCCGCATAAGCGTTTAAAATAGCTGCAACACCAGCTTTGTCATCAGATGCACCTCTTGCATAAATACGATAATCGGGTAAGTATGCATTGTTGTTGGGGAATGCAATGGGCGTTCCATTTTTATCAATCGAATTGGTATACAATGTTGGTTGAAAGGGTTGTAATCCTTTGGCCCATTGTGCTGGGTTTACGGGTTGACCATCATAGTGCGCGTAAAAAATAAGGGTTTGTTTGGCACCAGGCGTATTTACTTCACCATAAACTACAGGAGGTGTTTGTGGGGTATTGGCTTGCAGTAGTTGAATATTTTGTATGCCTTTTTGCTGCATCATCTTTAAGATGAATTCAGTATTGTTTTTTAAACCTACTGGATCATTAGCCGTATTGGGAATTGCAAGGAATTCAACATACTCTTTCATGATAGCAGCTGTGTTGGCTTCACGGTATTTTTGAATACTACTTAATTCATTTGTTTGACCGAATGTTTGGTTCATCAAACAAAGGGCAAGAAGGGAGAGTAGTTGTTTCATGGTTGGTGGTTGATAGTATCATTTGATACTATCAAATATAAGCTGAATTAGTAGGTTAGCTGCGCCCATCTAATTTCATTGAAGGAAGGCTGTCTTTTTTGTGTTTGGTCTGTGTGATTGTAAATCAATTCAATTTTTTGGGAGTCGCTATCGTAATAAGATAACCAAGGCGATACCAGTTGGTCGGCTATGGCTATGGCTTGGTGGATTTCAACTGATAAATTGCCAACTGGTATCGTTTTCTCGAGATGGATGGAGTAGGCATCTGTGAATTTTGTATAAGGTTTGATAGATTGTATCGTGGTATTTTCTCCCAATTCATTCAGGAGTAGATTGCCTAATTCTTCTGCTTGTTTTAAGCTGTAATGGTGTTGGGTAACTATAGTGATTAGAAGTTTCAAGAAATACTTTTTGCTTAATTATAGCGTTTTATTGGCATTTATATACTAAGTATTTTTCAATTTCTTTTTCTCCGTCTAGGTATTTAACCTTAAGCCAAATATATTTAATGTCTATAAAATACCTGTATTCAACAATTTCTTTAAACTTAAGATTACCTAAAACTGGCATTTGAATTTGTTCAGCAATATTATTAGTGACATTCAATTTATACAATGCATATTTTTCATTTGTATATTTTATTACATAATTATTATTTTCAGCGTTTATCCATAATGAGTATGGGTCGTTTATATTCTTGATATCTTGATTTGAATTAAGTTTAATCGTTATGGGAACTGCCGCTTTTGTTCTCCAATCATATATCATTTTTTCTGCAGGGCTAAGTGGGTTAGTTGTAAATTTTTCAAAAATAAAACTGCCATTCGTAGTTGGATAAATGGATGTTTTGATTATTACACTGGGGGAATAAGCGACTACTTCTTTTAAAAAATTAAAAGTAATTGTATACTCGTATATAGAAGAGAACGATTTAATATATATATCATCTCCGCTAATAAAAATCCTGGCAAAATCGCTTTCTTCACCTTTGCCTAAATCTCCAATTGTAGTAAGCTGCCCTTTTTCGTTTAACTTAAATAGTCTTCTCCTTTTAGTTTTCGAAGAGGGGTCATCCCAAAAACTCGTAATGGCATATACTTCTCCTTTTGCCTCAAATATTTCATCCACTTTCATTGTTTCGGGCAATAGTTTGTAAGTTTTCAAGCTGTCATAAGAAGCTGAATTTGGGTTGTAAATTGCTGTAGCTAGTTGATGGTATTTTCCATTTTCATCTTTGTATATATCTAACAAGACTCTTTCATTCGTAAAGCCGAAAGAACCACTTACAACTCCATAGTAATTAAAAGATGATTTGTTAGATGGGTTATTCATTACATTTCTGTAATGAATACGTTTTAATGTTAAGTCTTTGTCAAAAACTGTATAATGTTTATTATTTGCGTTTATAAAACCTGTAGAATTATTTGCTACCGTTACTGAATATTGAATTGCTATTCTATTTGAAAATCCTGTTAAGTAGATACTGTATTTTTCGCCTGTACTATTATTCGCTTTATATTTCAAGTCGTTTGCTTGTGTATTTGAAAGTTCTTTTATCTCGTTTGTGGATGGATTAAAATAATAAATTGTGTAAAGACTCTGATTAGTTGTTGCAAAATAAATGTATCGATTGGTTGATGTTACAGATACAATTTTTTCACCAAGTTCTTTTTCAATTATTGTTTTCGCTAAGCCAGACTGAAAGTCGATTTCTTCAATTGTATTATCAGCTTCATTAATCTGGTATATTTTTTTATTAAAATTGAAATATGTGCTTTGGTATACTGATTTTTCTTTGGTTTCTACAAAGTCATTGCCCAAGTCTTGTGTTCCTAAGCTTCTACTATTTAACGTTAAAGATTCCGGAGTTATTTTTAATGCCGTTACAGAAATCAATCTATCGTCGGAAGTTTTTATTAATCCTGAATAGGTTTCAAAATCTTTATTTATCCTTAGCGTCCAAGATTTAACTATGGTTCCTACTAAATCTTTGAGTGTTTTATAATCTTTATTGGCTTTTGTGATTTCTGGAAGAACAAACTTTTTACCACTTTTAATCTCCCATTTAAAGTCTGGAGATTTCATTTTGGCATATTTTTCTGAATAAGTAG
>JBMLPQ010000180.1:0-6989 GCA_049242025.1 Sediminibacterium sp. | reverse complement strand
GCTTAACAACAAGGAGAAAAAATACTTCATATGGTTGTTTTTAGTCGTGTACTTAAATAATTGGTTGGTCGTTATTGTCAATATTTAAACCAGCATCATCGCTAGTATTTTCAGCATCCGTTGAATCAGATGAACCTTCTGCTACTTCACCCACTTCTTCTACTACGTCATCAGCTACCTGCTCTTCTATTTGAGAAATGGCAGCTATTTCATCCCCCTCATCTAAGCGAATCAATTTAACACCTTGTGTAGCACGGCCAGCTTCTCTAATATCTACAATACCAGTTCTAATGGTAATTCCCGATTTACAGGTAATGATTAAATCTTCTACTTCTTTTACATAAAGTATGCCAACCAAACTTCCTGTTTTTTCAGTTACGTTGATGGTTTTAACACCTTTACCTCCTCTATTGGTAATACGATAATCTTCAATGGCTGTTCTTTTACCAAATCCTTTTTCGCTTACTACTAAGATAGTTCTTTCGGCGTCATCCTTATTTACACAAATCATGCCAACCACTTCATCAGTAGCATCATCTACTTCAATACCCGCTACGCCAATGGCACCTCTTCCGGTTGGGCGCACTTTTGTTTCAGGGAAACGAATGGCACGTCCGCTCTTCACGGCCAACATGATTTCGCTAGAACCATTGGTCAATCTAGCTTCTAACAATTCATCTCCTTCCACAATGGTAATAGCATTTACGCCATTTGCCCTTGGTCTGCTGAAATCTTCCAAGGAAGTTTTCTTGATGATACCTTGTTTAGTACAAAGAACAATGTAGTGATTTTGAACAAAATCAGTATCTGCAATATTCTTTACATTAATGATTGCCTTCACTTTATCATCACCAGGTAATTGTATCAAATTTTGAATGGCTCTTCCTTTGCTTTGCTTCTCTCCTTCTGGTATTTCATACACCCTCATCCAATAACATCTACCCTTTTCAGTAAAGAATAAAATGGTATCGTGCGTTGAGGCTACAAATAAATGTTCTACAAAATCCTCCTCTCGGGTTTTTGATCCCACAGCACCTCTTCCACCTCTTTTTTGTTGACGGTATTCAGTTGCAGAAGTACGCTTAATATAGCCTAAATGTGAGATAGTAATGACTACATCTTCGTCTTCAATTAAGTCTTCAATACGCATTTCATCTGCCAAGTATTGAATTTCACTTTTACGTGCATCTCCAAATTTATCTTTTACTTCTAGTAACTCTTTTCTGATTAATGCATATCGTAAATCTTCATTCGCCAACAATGCTTTTAAGTCTTTGATGGTTGCAATTAAGCCATTGAATTCTTCAATAATTTTATCACGCTCCATTCCAGTCAATCGCTGTAAACGCAATTCTAGTATGGCTTTGGCTTGAATTTCAGATAATCCTTCTGCTTGTTTGTACAACTCATCGGTTAAATCGGAGAACATAGCAGAATTCAAGTACCATTTTTCTTGGCTACTCTTTGTCATCAATGCTTCCTTCGCTTCATCAGGTGTTCTACTTGCACGAATTAGACGAATCACTTCATCTAAATGATCCAATGCTTTTAAATAACCTTCTAATACATGCGCACGCTCTTCTGCTTTTCTTAATTCAAATTTGGCTCTTCTAATCACTACTTCCATTCTAAATTCAATGAAAGCTTTAATTAGATCATGGAGGTTCATGATACCAGGACGTCCTTTGCTTAACGCCACATTATTGATACCATAACTGGTTTGTAATTCAGTATGCTTGTACAATTGATTAATCACCACTTGCGCAACCGCATCTTTCTTTAATTCAACCACTATACGAGTACCATCTTTATTACTTTGGTTACCCACATCAGAAATACCATCAACAATTTTATTAATGGCTAACTGACCAATACGATCTGTTAATGTATCACGACTTACCTGATAAGGCACTTCGGTAATAACAATCATTTCTCTGCCATTGGGCTTGGTTTCCACATTACACCTACCTCTTACTACAACCCTACCCCTACCAGTCATTAATGCTTGTCTTACGCCTTCCATACCATAAATCACCCCACCGGTTGGAAAGTCGGGCGCTTTCACATAATTCATTAATTCTTCAATAGTGATATCCCTATTGTCTACATAAGCCACACAGCCATCAATTACTTCGCTCAAGTTATGGGGCATCATATTGGTTGCCATACCCACGGCAATTCCAGACGAACCATTTACCAATAACTGAGGAATTCTTGCAGGCAAAACAGTGGGCTCTTCTAAAGAATCGTCAAAATTCAGTTGAAAATCTACTGTTTCCTTTTCAATATCATCCAACATGGCTTCTGCAATCTTTTGCAATCTAGCCTCGGTATAACGCATAGCAGCTGGTGGATCTCCATCTTGGTTACCAAAGTTACCCTGTCGATCTACCAATGTGTATCGCATGGTCCACTCTTGTGCCATACGCACCAACGTATCGTAAATAGCACTATCGCCGTGTGGGTGATACTTACCCATTACTTCCCCCACAATACGGGCAGATTTCTTGAAAGGCCTATTGCTGTTGTTTCCTAGCTCATTCATTGCATACAAAACCCTACGGTGAACAGGTTTAAACCCGTCCCTAACATCTGGTAATGCACGACCCACAATCACCGACATTGAATAGTCAATGTAAGCGGTCTTCATTTGCTCTTCAATGTTGACCTGTATAATCCGGTCGTTATCGTTGGTTTGTTCTGGTATTAAGTTCTCTTCCATGTATCTTTCTGGTTCTACTTTTAATTCATTTTCAGGGGGAAAAATAGCCTCCTGAATGAAGGTTTGCGAAGATAGCTTTTTTAGGGGTTAAAATGGCTAAAAAACACTGTTTTTTTGAGGGTTTTATCCACAGTTTACACCCTATCTAAATGCTTGATTTTCATTGATAGACGTCATTTGTTCTATCTTTATTTTTTTTAAGTAATTCTGTATGCAAATTTTAGTGTTTGGCGCAGGTAAATCTGCCACTGTTTTAATTAAGTATTTAGGGGGTATTACTGCCCAAAAAAATTGGATTTGCACGGTTGCAGACCAAGACCTAAATACCCTAAATAACAAAATAAAAGGATATTCCAATTTGCGTGCAGCAGCCCTTTCAATTGAGGATGAAGCAGCCAGACAAGGGTTGATTAAAGCCGCCGATATAGTGATTTCACTGCTGCCACCAGGCTTGCATTTTTTAGTAGCCAAGGATTGTGTTTTGTTGAAAAAAAATTTACTGACTGCCTCTTATTTAGACCCTCAAATTAAAAGTTTAGAGAAAGACATTCAAGAAGCTGGATTATTATTCATTGGAGAAATGGGTTTAGACCCAGGTATTGACCATATGAGTGCTATGCAAATCATTCATGACATCCAATCAAATGGAGGGCAAATCAGCTCCTTTAAATCGCATTGTGGAGGATTAATTGCACCAGAATCCGACAACAATCCATGGCATTATAAAATCAGTTGGAATCCGCGCAATATTGTTACAGCCGGAAAAGCGGGTGCCATTTATCAACAAGATGGAAAAGTAGTCACAAAAAACTATGAACAAATATTTGAGGATTGTGCGCAATTGAACATACCACAGGTAGGAAGCTTGGCCTATTATCCCAACAGAGATTCTCTTTCTTATATTCCCTTGTATCAATTAGAAACAGCACAAACATTTATTAGAACCACTTTGCGTTATGCCAATTTTTGTTTGGGTTGGAACAAAATAGTTCAAGCAGAATTAACCAGTGACGAAGAATTGATTGATACAAATGGATTGAGCTTTGCTCAATTTTTTCAAGATCATTTGAATAAATACCAAGTAGAATTGAATACCCCTGAATTAATGGAGCAATTCAATTTTTTAGGGCTGAATGATCCCACTTTAATCAACAAAGGAATACTGTCTACTGCTCAAATTTTACAAGCAATCCTTGAAGCAAAATGGAAATTACAAGAGGGCGACAAAGACCTCATTGTCATGTTACATGAGCTTGAATATTCAATGAACAATCAGCAATATGCACTGCAAAGCGCATTGGTAGTAAAGGGCGACGATGAGTTGCATACTGCAATGGCCAAAACAGTTGGCTTACCGTTGGGGATTGCGGCTGTACTAATTTTAGAGAACAAAATTGCCATTAAAGGGTTACATATACCAATCATTAAAGAAATATACGAGCCCGTTTTAGCGGAACTCATCAAAGAGGGCATAGCGTTTAAAGAAACAAAAAAGGAATTACAATGAACTATTGGTTAATTAAATCTGAGCCTTTTAAATATAGTTGGGATCAGTTTGTAAATGACAAGGAAACTTTCTGGGATGGTGTAAGAAATTATCAAGCCCGCAATAATTTAAGGGCAATGAAAAAAGGCGACTTGGCTTTTTGGTACCATAGTAATGAAGGAATGGAAATTGTGGGCATTGCCAAAGTAACCAAAGAGTCATATCAAGATCCTACTACGGATGATACCGCTTGGTTGGTGGTTAATTTCAAACCGGTAAAAAAATTAAAGAAGCCCGTAAGTTTGGCTACTGTAAAAGCAGATATTCGTCTTGAAAAAATGGCATTGGTAAAAGCACAAAGATTATCCGTTCAGCCGGTTACTCCAGAAGAATGGGAAATAATTTTGGAATTGGCTGAAACCAAATAAAACATTACGAACTATTGTCGGTTATTGTTTGAATTTTCAGCTACTTGAAAAAGATGTAAGCAATTCCAACGGCAGCAATTACGCCAATTAAATCGGCCAACATACCTGCCCAAATGGCGTAGCGAACTTTTTTAATTCCTACACTACCAAAGTACAGTGCTATGATGTAAAAAGTAGTGTCTGCACTTCCCTGAAAGGTACTAGCCAATTGACCTACAAAACTATCGGGTCCATGTGTTTTGAATATATCTAGCATCAGCCCTCTGGCCCCACCTCCACTGAATGGACGCATGATGGCAACGGGCAATGCAGGTACAAATTCACCACTAGATCCAACAGCAGTAAAACACCAAGTGATTCCACTGATAATAGCTTCTAAAGCACCGCTTTCTCTGAACACCCGAATGCCCACTAACATTCCCACCAAATATGGAATCACTTTTAAAATTACCTCCCACCCCTGTTTGGCACCCTCAATAAATGCATCAAATACATTCACTTTTTTTAAGTGTCCGCCAATAATAAAAGTACAGATGATGAAAAATAAAATGATATTTCCCAATACATTACTAAAGGTTTCCTTGGTTAATAAAGTGGGTACTGGAATATCTTTTTGTGAAGGCAATTGTTGTATAAACCAGGCAAATAAAAAGATGGCAGTTACAATCGTTCCTAGCCAAGCAATCAATACTCGATCAAATTTTAAGCGTTGATAAATTCCTGTAATTAAAATACTCGCAATGGTTGCAACAGAAGTAGCCAACATCAATGGAACAAAAACACTGGTTGGGTTTACGCTTCCAGCACCTGCGCGATAAGCTATAATGGATAAAGGAATTAGTGTAAGCCCACTGGTATGCAACACCAAAAACATGATTTGCGCATTACTGGCTGTTTCTTTTTGTGGATTCAACGTTTGTAAGCTCTCCATTGCTTTCAATCCAAATGGAGTTGCAGCATTGTCTAAGCCCAACATATTGGCACTAAAATTCATGACCATTTGCCCCATCGCAGGATGTTTATCAGGCACTTCAGGGAATAATCTTTTCATAAATGGATTCAGGAGCCTAGCCAAGAAATTGATGGCTCCTGCTTTTTCGCCAATATTCATCAACCCCATAAAAAATACCATTACCCCTGTTAATGGCAAAGCAATATCCATCACGCTAGATTTACTAGCATCAAAAATGCCTTCCACCATTTTCTTAAATATCTCGTAGTCTTGAAAAAGGATCAGCTTAATTAATGCAATCACTAGTCCAACTACAAAAAAGAGTATCCAAACATAATTCAGTGCCATAAGTCTAAGATAATGCTAATGATGGTTATTCCTTACCTTTGCGCCTCAAAATTTATATAATGGCTTTACAAGCAGGTATAGTAGGTCTTCCAAATGTAGGTAAATCAACCCTTTTTAATGCGGTTAGTAATAGTGCAAAAGCACAGGCAAGCAATTATCGTTTCTGCACGATTGAACCGAATGTAGGTTTAGTGGATGTACCAGACGAGCGTTTATCAAAATTGGCTGAATTGGTTATACCAAATAAAGTTATTCCTACCCAGATGGAAATTGTAGACATTGCTGGATTGGTAAAAGGAGCTAGCAAGGGGGAAGGATTGGGTAATAAGTTTTTGGGGAATATTAGAGAAGTGGATGCCATTATTCATGTCATTCGTTGTTTTGAAGATGAGAATGTATTGCGTGAAGAAGGAGCCATTAATCCTGTTGCCGATAAAGAAATTATTGAGACCGAATTACAATTAAAAGACCTTGAAAGTGTTGAGAAAAAATTACAGCGCGTAGAAAAAATGGCTCGTGTAGGTTCTGATACCAAGGCCAAATCTGAATTTGAAATTTTACAACGTTGCCAAAATCATTTAATGGCTGGCAAGAGTATTCACTCTCTGGGTTTAAGTAAAGAGGACAAAGTTGCTGTAGCCGATTTATTCTTATTAACCGATAAGCCTGTTTTATATGTTGCCAATGTAGACGAAGCATCCATGCATACCGGCAATGCTTTTTCTGAGCAATTGAAAAAAGCAGTTGAAGCAGAAGGCGCTCAAGTGATTGTTATGTGCAATAATATTGAAGCACAAATTGCTGAAATGGACAATGCAGATGATAAGCAAATGTTCATGGAAGAATATAAAATGACCGAACCTGCATTAAATAGATTGATTCAATCTGCTTACAAATTATTGAACCTAGATACTTACTTTACTGCGGGTGTTCAAGAAGTACGCGCATGGACGATTCATAAAGGTTGGAAAGCTCCACAAGCGGCGAGTGTAATCCACACCGATTTTGAAAAAGGATTTATTAAAGCAGAAGTAATTGCCTACGAAGATTTTG
>JBMLPQ010000179.1:0-6589 GCA_049242025.1 Sediminibacterium sp. | reverse complement strand
GACTCGAACCCAGGACCCATACATTAAAAGTGTATTGCTCTACCAACTGAGCTACAGAATCTTAAAGATTTTCGTTGTCGTTATCTTTAATTGGGTTGCAAAAATAAGATAAATAAAACTACAGCCAAATTTTTATTGATTTTTTTTGCAATTTTTATTCGGTGTTAAATTTTTCTTTAGTGTAATTTTGAAACATATAAACAATATAAACATGGTAGCGTTCAAGGATAAAGTGGTGGTAATCACTGGTGGATCTGAAGGAATAGGAAAAGCTTTGGTCTCTTTATTTATGGCTTATGGCGCTAAAGTCGCTACCTGTGGAAGAAATTATGACAAGCTGTATCAGTTACAATCTGCCTATTCAGGCAAGCCTTTGATTATACATACTGCAGATGTAAGTAAGGAACAAGAGTGTATCAATTTTATTCAATTGGTGGTAAAACAGTTTGGCACAATTGACATTTTGATTAATAATGCAGGGGTATCAATGCGCTCTTTAGTTGAAGAAGTGGAGTTTGATGCTATTCGAAAAGTAATGGATATTAATTTTTGGGGTACTGTTTATTGCACCAAATTAGCGTTACCCTATATTCAAAAAAATAACGGTACTATTGTAGGGGTGTCTTCTATAGCAGGTTACAGAGGGCTTCCTGGTCGTAGTGGTTATTCTGCATCCAAGTATGCGGTAAATGGTTGGTTAGAAAGTTTAAGAACAGAATTATTAGATTCTGGTACCAATGTAATGTGGGTTTGTCCAGGATTTACAACTTCTAATATTCGTAACGCTGCTTTAGATAAAGCGGGTAATCCAAATGGAGAATCTAAAATGGCAGAAGATAAAATGATGTCTGCAGATGAATGTGCGCAGCATATTGCCAATGCAATTGCAAAACGAAAGCGAACATTGGTGCTGACATTTACCGGTAAACGTACTGTTTTATTAAATAAATTTTTCCCTTCTTTAGCCGATCGATTGGTTCGAAAATTTTTCTTTAAAAACGGAGAATTGGTAAAATAATTGAACTTTTTTTTCGTTAGCAATATACCATGCCTATACTGACTTTGAGTTCTGATATTGGCCAGCGAGATTTTATCGTTGGTGCCATAAAAGGTCAGTTTTTGCAAGCCATCCCCGATTTAACGATTGCAGATATTTCGCATTATTTGTCTCAAACCAATTTACCTCTTGCAGCATATATCTGTGGAAATGCTTTTAAGTTTTATCCTTCGGGTTCGTTCCATTTGGTATTATTAAATGTTTTTGAAGCAGAAACAAATCATTTTTTAATTGCACATTGGAATGGGCAAAACATCATTTGCGCAGACAATGGATTAATCACCATGATAACTGGGGTTAAGCCAGCACAAATTATTCGGGTTCCAGTTACGCCCAATGCAGATTTATTGACCATTACAGCCGATTTAGTGGCTGCTATAGCCAATATTTTTAAGCAGGGTAGGGTAACTGCTGCAGGAACGGTAACGCAGGAAATGGTTGAGAAATATCCTTTAAAGCCTACTGTTGGCGAAAATTGGATAGAAGGACAAATTTTGTTCATCGATAATTTTGAAAATGTTGTGATTAATATTACCAAGAAGGATTTTGAAGAGCATGGTAAAGGAAGGCGGTTTAAGATCATGTTTAAGCGAAATGAAGTGATTGACAAGATTAGTGGGAACTATGCTTCAGTAGCCGAACATGGGAAAATTGCCTGGTTTAATTCGGCAGGATACCTCGAAATTGCCTTGAGAAACGGCAATATGGCGGGTTTATTTGGGCTTCAAGGCTATAATGAACATATGCAACAATCAGGTGTTTCTAATGGAAATAAATGGTTTTACCAGACCATTCGCATATTCTTTGAATAAACATAGTATTTTCGCATCCGCAAAACCAATATTTATCAATTTTAATTAATACTGTTACCATGGCGTATGATGTAATTGTTCTGGGAAGTGGTCCTGGTGGATACCCCGCAGCAATCCGTGCTTCTCAGCTAGGATTTAAAGTGGCCATCATTGAAAAAGAAAGTTTAGGTGGAGTTTGTTTAAACTGGGGTTGTATCCCCACCAAAGCGTTAATCAAGAGCGCTCAGGTATACGACTATATGAAGCATAGTGCCAGTTATGGCATCAACGCTACCGGCGTACAGCACGATTTTGGTGCAGTTATTAAAAGAAGTCGTGGGGTAGCAGACAAGATGAGTAAAGGTGTTCAATTTCTAATGAAAAAGAACAAGATTGATGTAATCATGGGCTATGGTAAAATTAAAGCCAAGGGCCAGATTGAAGTAACTGCTGCGGACGGAAGTAAGCAAGTAGTAGAAGGAAAGCATATTGTAATTGCTACAGGTGGTAGAAGCCGCGCATTACCTAATCTTCCTCAAGATGGTAAAAAAGTAATTGGATACCGTGAAGCAATGGTATTGCCAGAGCAACCAAAGTCTTTAATTGTAGTGGGTAGTGGTGCCATTGGGGTTGAATTTGCTTATGTATACAATAGCATGGGTACCAAAGTAACTATTGTAGAATTCATGCCAAGAATTGTTCCTGTTGAAGATGAAGACATTTCTAAGGAATTAGAGAAACAATACAAAAAGCAAGGTATAGAAATAATGACCAATGCTTCTGTTGAGTCTTTGGACACTTCTGGTGCAGGGGTAAAAGCAACTGTTAAAAAACAAGATGGTTCTGTAGTTGTACTTGAAGCTGATGTGGTACTAAGTGCAGTAGGTGTTGTAGCTAATATTGAAAATATTGGTCTTGAAGAGAATGGTATTAAAACCGATAAAGGCAGAATTATTGTAGATAAGTATCAACAAACTTCTGTTCCGGGTATTTATGCTATTGGAGATTGTTCTCCTGGCCAGGCTTTGGCGCACGTTGCCGCTAAAGAGGGCATTAATGCGGCTGAGCATATTGGCTTTATTGAAAAGAAATTCCATCATGTTCCAGAAGCTATGGATTATAACAATATTCCTGGTTGTACTTATTGTATTCCTGAAATAGCAAGTGTTGGTTACACTGAGAAAGCTGCTAAAGAAGCTGGATATGAAATTAAAGTAGGTAAGTTCCCATTCATGGCTAGCGGTAAAGCTAGTGCTGCTGGAGCAACAGAAGGTTTCGTAAAAGTGATTTATGATGCTAAATACGGTGAATTCTTGGGTTGCCATATGATTGGTACCAATGTAACCGAAATGATTGCTGAAGCAGTTGTGGCTCGTAAACTAGAAACTACTGCTCATGAAATCTTGAATGCAGTTCACCCGCATCCAACCATGAGCGAGGGCTTAAAAGAAGCTACTGCAGCAGCTTATGGTGAAGCAATCGATATTTAATTTTACTCGCTCTAAAGCAGGTAATTCAAAATAATATAAAGTCTCAGCTATTCATTAGTTGAGGCTTTTTTTATGTATTTACAGCTTCTACCAACTAGTTGGTATTTATTGTTTTTTATATATTTTTTGATGAATACTTGTTATCTTGATATATAATTTTGCTAAAAAGTAGACCCCCCTTACTTAACTCAGCATTACTATATAATTGTTATGAATCTGTTGAAAGTAAATCAGTTGCTTCCAGAGCAGTTATTAAATTCGCTCATCTTTTCTGTGGTCATTACAGACCTCACAGGAAAGTTTTTGTATGTCAATCCATTATTTCAACAGAAATTTTCTCATATCTCTGATACATTAACCAATCACCATTTTGCAGATACTGTTTACGCGGAAGATATAAAACCTTGTAATGAAGCAGCTAGGGAATGTATTCGTAATCCTGAAAAACCTGTTTCAGTTACAGTAAGAAAAGCTTGTGAGGGCGATGAGTTTTTTTGGACTCATTGGGAAATTTCTGCAATTAAAAATGAACAAGGTCAAGTTATTGGAACAATGTCTGTAGGGCATGATGTAACTACTACAGAAGTTAATAATACTAAAGCAATAGCGCTTTCAGACAGTCGTGCATATGTAACAGATGCTGCATCTTCTATTTATTCTGATGAAGAAATAACCCGTTTGGCGTTAGTGGCTCACAACGACGCTAATTCAGTATTAATAGCCGATAAAGAAGAAAATATCATTTGGGTAAATGAAGGCTTTTCTAGAATAATGGGATACAAGCCAGATGAAGCCAAAGGAAGAAAAGTATTTTTTTATTTGGAGCAACAAACGGTAGATCCCAAAATTCTAAAAAGGATTAAATATTCTTTAGAAAACAAATTGGCTTTTACAGAGCAATTCAATATCAAGAATAAAAGGGATAGATCTATTTGGCTAGAAGTTTCTTGTAAGCCATTATTTGATGAATCAAATTTTCATATTGGGTTTATTGCTACTGAAACAGATATTACTAAAAGAAAATATGCAGAGCAAGAACAACAAGAAACTTTACAAAGACTTTCTTTGGCAACCGACTCTGCGCAAATTGGTGTTTGGGAAGTTGATATTGTAGATGGTACAACTTATTGGGACGAAAAAATGTATGATCTCTATGGCTTTGCTAAAAACACACTTTTCGCCCCGTCGAAAATATTTAGAAAAGCTTTACATCCTGAAGATAAAGAGTTGATGAAAAAAGTTTTAGGAGGGTTGGCAGAAGGAAAGAAATCCATTGACTCTGTTGTTTATCGAATCAATATGCCCAATGGTAATATCAGGTATATTGAAGCACATGCAATTGTTCAAAAATCAGCTGAAGGAATCCCTATTCGTTTGATTGGAACCAACAGAGATATCACTGATGATATTGCGGTACAAGAAAAAATGAAATCCCAAAACAAAGTATTAAGGGATATTGCATTTATACAATCACACGAAGTAAGACGCCCACTTGCCAATATTTTAGGCGTTATTGAAGTGCTCAACAGTAGCAACTCTGTTCACAACAAAGAAATATTTGATCATTTGATGGAGAGTGCAAACGAGTTGGATATGCAAATCAGAAGTATTGTCAAAAAGACCAATAATCTGGACGGTATTTTTTCTAACGGTTAATTCCCCCAAATACTTTTTTCAATAAATCTGTTGCCCTTGCAGCAGGATTTTGCCTAATATTTTTTTCTTCAGCAGCTATTTGTGTATATATTCCATCAAGTGCTTTTTGGGTTACATAATCACTAAGTGATGGATTTAATTTTCTTAAGCTGAATTTATTGTATGCTGAAACCAACGTGTTCCAATGTTTGGTTGCATCTGTTTTTTGTAAAGAGGATTCAATGATTGGCTTAAATGATGAAGTTAAAGGAGCGGTAGTAGTCCTTTTAAGGTAGCTTGTAGCTGCTGTGTCTGCCCCTTTTAAAATATTTACTGCATCTGTTACAGTCATTTCTTTTATTGCAGATACAAAAATGGGTGCAGCGGTTTTGCATGCATCTTCAGCAGCTCTATTAATACTTAAAATGGCTTCATCTACTTGTTTATTCATACCCACAGATCGTAAGGTTGATTCTATTTTTTGAGCTTCAGGGGGTAATAAAATTTTGAGGGCTGCATTTTTAAAAAAGCCATCTGGTTGCGCAAGTGCTGCACTCCCTTTTTCGGCACCAATTGTAAGTGCTTGTTTAAGTGCATTAGCAATTTCATTCCCACTGTTATCGGTGGTAGATTGTTGTGTCAGTAATTTAGTCTTTTGTTTAATCAGGTCTTTTATTGTTTGGGCAAATAAATGTTGGCCACCCGATATAAACAAGAGGATGAATACTATTTTTTTCATAGTCTAATTATAATTTAGTCACTGCATCACGCAACTTAACTAGTTGCTCTAATAGGTTAGGTAGCAAATTCAATGCCAGCATATTTGCTCCATCACTTTTTGCAACAGCAGGATTAGGATGTGTTTCTATAAATAATCCTAATGCGCCAGTTGCTATTGCAGCTTTTGCAATAGTTCCAATCATTGCTGGATTGCCTCCAGTAACGCCACTGGTTTGATTGGGTTGTTGTAAAGAATGGGTACAATCCATTACTACTGGGGTTCCATGCGATTGCATGATGGGAATATTTCTGTAGTCGACTACTAAATCTTGGTATCCAAATGTGTTGCCTCTTTCCGTTAAAATAATTTTATGGTTGCCAGCTTTTTCAATTTTTTCAACCGCAAATTTCATTGAAGCACCGCTTAAAAATTGTCCTTTTTTAACATTTACAATTTTACCAGTTAATGCTGCTGCCTCTAATAAATCGGTTTGTCTACAAAGGAATGCCGGTATTTGTAATATATCTATAAAAGGAGCAGCCATTGCCGCTTCTTCATGGGCATGTATATCGGAAGTAGTTGGTAGACCATATTTTTCCCCCACTTTTTTGATGAGTGATAATCCATTTTCGTCTCCAATACCTGTAAATGAATTTGCACTTGTTCTATTCGCTTTTCTATAGCTTGCTTTAAACACATAAGGGATGCCTAATTGTTTACAAGTGTTACTAACCGTATCGGCAATCTCCATCACAATTTCTTCTGATTCAACTACACAGGGTCCTGCAATTAAAAAAAAAGATTCGGGATTGTATTGCTGATTTTTAAATAATTCTTGTAAAAAAGTAGGCAACATATAATAAAATTTGTACTTGATTAGATAAAACAAAAGTAA
>JBMLPQ010000178.1:0-1326 GCA_049242025.1 Sediminibacterium sp. | reverse complement strand
TTTCTGGTAACAACGTATTCTTAGCTACGAAGTATGTTGGTTATGATCCTGAAACATCCACATTTGGTGCACAGGCTCTAGCTAATAACGTAGACGTTGCTCCTTACCCAACATCAAGGAGATTATTTTTTCACTTACAAATTGACTTCTAAACCAATAGCACATGAAAAAGTTTAAACTATTAATTATATCAAGTGCGGTTGCCTTTCTTTTTAGCTGTAACCCATTTAAAGTAAAAGAACTAACTGATCCAAATAATCCAAGTGAAGCGAGTGTTTCTAGCAATGCTTCCAGAAGACAAATTCAGTTTCTAGTAACAGGTCTTGAGCAAAGACATAAAGGTTATGTGACCAATATTTGTCAGGCATGGAATACGTTTGGAAGAGAAATCTGGTACCTCAATGCATCGGATCCTCGTTTTCAAACCGATTGGTTAGGCCAAGCAGGACGTTTGCCAGATGCCGCTTATTTTGGGTTTGGTGCAACTGGAGGGGGTTCTTATGCAACACCTTATCAGGCAATTAAACAAGGCTCGGTATTGATTGATGCTGCCAATAATTCAGGAACATTAACTACTCAAGAAAAAAGTGCAGTGGCGGGTTTTGCTAAAACCATCATGGCGTATCAATATTTGATACCTGCTAATTGGTTATATGAAAATGGAATTAGAACTGATGTTAAAGACCCACTTAAACCTGGACCTGTAAGATCATATACAGCCGCTTTGGGCTTTATTGATTCATTGTTAACGGCTGGTTATAATGATCTTAACAATGCTGGATCTGTATTTCCATTTACTTTAACTGCTGGCTTTAATGGTTTTAATAATATTGATGGATTAAAACGCCTCAATAAAGCTATCGCAGCACGTGTAGCTATTTACAGAAAGGATTGGCAAGGTGCATTAAATGCATTGAACTTGTCTTTCATGAATTTAACTGGTTCACTATCCGCAGGACCTGCTCATACATTTGGTGCTCCCCCAGATGGATTCAACCCAATGTTTTATGTATTGGATGCAAATATTAATACAATCATAGTAGTGCATCCATCTGTTCTAGCAGATGCAACACCAGGTGATGCTAGAGTTACTGCAAAGTTCCATCAACGTTCAGCACCTGTTACAGTTACTACAGACGCAACTCCATTAGTGGGTACACATCAGGATAAAAGATGGGCAACTAATACTGCACCAATGCCATTTATTAAAAATGAAGAATTGATTTTAATTAAAGCGGAAGCACATGCTCAATTAAATCAAACAACTGATGCAGTAAATGCAATTAATATTATCAGAACTGCAGCTGCTATTGGAAATTATGGTGG
>JBMLPQ010000177.1:0-1044 GCA_049242025.1 Sediminibacterium sp. | reverse complement strand
ATTGATTCATCAAATACATCCCTCTTTGCTTGGCCATACTCATCAAATTCTCTTCCTCCATTACTTCTAAAACAGCCAATGCAGCAGCACATGCCAAATGATTACCACCAAAAGTAGTACCCAACATTCCATGTTTCGATTGAATATGCGGAGCAATTAAAATACCGCCAATAGGAAAGCCATTACCCATGCCCTTTGCCATAGAATAGATATCAGCATTTACTTCAGCAATATCATGCGCAAAAAACTGACCTGTTCTTCCATAACCACATTGTACACTATCCGCTATATAAACCGATCCATATTGATCACATAAACTTCTAATCAATTTTAAAAATGGAATGGTTGCAGGTACAATGCCGCCTACCCCTTGTATCCCTTCAATAATTACTGCAGCAATTTCTGATCCATTCGCTTTAAAACATTCCGTTAATGCCTTTTCATCATTAAAAGGTAGAAAAATAATATGGTCCGTTTGATTCACTGGCGCCACAATAGCTGGGTTATCTGTAGCCGCAACAGCCAAAGAGGTTCTTCCATGAAATGATTTGCTAAAAGCAATCACTTTTTTTCTTCCTGTATGAAAAGAAGCAAGCTTGAGAGCATTCTCATTAGCTTCCGCTCCACTATTGCATAAAAACAATTGATAATCGGCTTTGCCACTGATTAATCCAAGCTTGTCTGCCAATTCCTGTTGTATTGGAATGAGAATAGAATTAGAATAAAAAGCAATTTTTTCTAATTGTGTTTGAATACGTTTCACCCAATGTGGATGTGTATGACCAATACTAATGACTGCATGTCCTCCATACATATCAAGATACTGAACACCATTATCGTCCCACACATAAGACCCCTGCGCCCGATGAATGGTAATATTGTTTAACGGATATACATCAAATAATTTCATAACTAAAAATAACTGGCTTTCAATTTTAATCCGGCCTTTTCATTTAATCCAAATAATAAATTCATATTCTGAACTGCTTGACCACTTGCACCTTTTAATAAATTATCAATGGCACTATGAACAACCAGTTTATT
>JBMLPQ010000176.1:0-5583 GCA_049242025.1 Sediminibacterium sp. | reverse complement strand
AAAAAACCTGGTATTGAAGAAGGTAAAAATATTACCAGCTATTTAAGTATGGGGGGCAAAATGAAAGCAAAACTAACCGCTCCGCTTTTGTTAAGATACCAAGGAGACAGCGCCCTGAAATCTGAATTTCCAAAAACTTTGTTTGTAGAATTTTTTAATGATAGCATGAAGCTAGAAAGCACGCTCAGAGCCAATTACGGAAGATATATTGAGAACGAGAATAAAATTTATTTAAGAGATAGCGTTGTTATTATAAGAATTAATGGAGATACATTAGAAACCTCTGAACTGCTATGGGACCAAACATTGGGGAGGTTTCATACCGATAAACCAGTTACAACGAGCCAACGAAACCCTCGCCAAAAATTGTACGCTAAAAAGGGCTTCAGCTCTAATCAAACCTTAACAGATATCACTTATTACGAATTAGATTTAGGGAGTTTTTTAATTTTACCAGACAGCACCGCAGCCCCCATTAAGAATTAAGAGAAACAAAATAATTAATAATTAATAACAAATAACTATTTATGGAATACAGAAGAATGGGAAGATCAGGCCTTCAATTAAGCGTATTAAGCTTTGGAAGTTGGGTAACATTTCATAAACAAATTAACGATAATAGTGCCGATGAATTAATGGGCATCGCTTACGATAATGGCATCAATTTTTTTGATAATGCAGAAGTGTATGCATTGGGTGAGAGTGAAAAAATGATGGGGCGTGTATTAAAAGCAAAAAATTGGGACAGAACTTCTTATACGCTTTCATCGAAAGCTTTTTTTGGATGGAGAGGCAAAGAAAACAAACCTAATCAAACTGGCCTTAGTAGAAAGCATTTAACAGAAGCTTGTAACGAAGCTTTACAGCGTTTGCAAACAGACTATTTAGATCTTTATTTCTGTCATAGACCCGATAAAAATACGCCTATTGAAGAAGTGGTTTTAACCATGAACACTTTAATTCAACAAGGAAAGATTTTATATTGGGGAACCAGCGAATGGAGTGGCGTTGAATTGATGGAAGCACACCGAGTTGCGCAAAATTACCGTTTAATTGGGCCCTCAGTAGAACAACCTCAATACAATTTATTTGAAAGAAATAAAGTTGAAAATGATTATTTAGAAGTGTTTAAAAATGTAGGTTTAGGTACTACAATCTGGAGCCCCTTAGCTGCTGGATTACTCACCGGAAAATACAACAATGGTATACCAGAAGGGAGCAGATTAGCCATTGAAGGATTTGACTGGCTAAAAGAGCGTTGGATCATGAAAGACAAAATTGAAAAAGTTCAGCAGCTTCAGTTATTGGCCAATGAGCTGGGTTGTAGCTTGCCAGCTTTGAGTATTGCCTGGTGTATTAAGAATCCAAACGTTACTACTGCCATTTTGGGTGCTACCAAAAAAGAACAATTAATTGATAATTTGACCGCTTTAAAAGCAGTTGAGCTATTAAGTGCTGAGGTAATTTCCAAGATAGAAGCGATTATGCAGAATAAACCCATTTTAGCAGAATATTAGAAAGCAAAAAAATAGTTCTACCTTCTTTCCAACTTTTCATACAATCCTTCTCTTATTTATGAAAACTGCTTGGAACAGGTAATAGACATACAAATAGCTGCTGTAAAAAAGGCTTGCACTGGAGATGCAAAAGCCCAGGCTTGGTTGTATGAGCAATACAGTAAAGCCATGTTTAATATCTGTACCAGAATGACTGGTAACATTTCAGACGCAGAAGACCTTTTACAAGACTGCTTTGTTATTGCATTTAGCAATCTTCACCAGCTTAAAGTTGAAGCGCAATTTGGTGGCTGGCTCAAAAGAATTGTAGTAAATGAATGCATTCGTTTCGGCAAAAAAAATATTCGCTGGGAAGAATGGGATAGCAACGAACAGGGCAATTTGGTAAATGAAGAAATAGAGTGGTGGAAAACAATTGATTTCAAAATCATTCATGCTTCCATTAAGCAATTACCTGATGGATGTAGGCAGGTATTTAATTTATATGTGTTTGAAGATTATTCGCACAAACAAATTGCCGAAAGCATGAGTATTTCTGAATCAACCAGTAAAAGTCAGTATCAACGAGCAAGGGTATTGTTAAAACAAAGAATATATAAACAAGTACAAATACATGGATGAGTTCAAAAAATATTTAATTACTAACCAAGAGGAGCTAGAAACGGATGAGCCCAGTTCATTGATTTGGGGTAAAGTGCAAGAGCGCATGAAAACCCTTGATAAATCTGCTTCACAGAAAATTGATAGCACTGCAAAAGTTTTTTCCATCCGCAGATTGATACAATGGTCCGCAGCCGCATGCATTTTGGGCTTGGCAGGCATTGGCCTTTGGTATTTGTTTAATGATGAAAATGCAGTGAAGCCATTGCAAGAACAGGTGGTAACAAATGAACAAGAAACAAATACCGCTCCAAGTAATTTACCCAATAATTCGCCCACCAATTCACCGAGTAATAGTCAATTGAACGAGTCAATGGTAGCAACTGAACCAAGTTCAGGGGATGCTTCCCATAGTTCAACACAATCCAGTTTTAGTAAACAAACCCAATCATTCAAACCAAAAACAACTGGTTTCTCAACGGCAGCAACAAACAAAAACAATGCAATGACTGCACTATCTAATATGGAATCTGGGTTTACACAGATCATTAATTTACAAAAAGGAAAAATCAGTACTACTCCTATGTATGCTGAGTCTGCTAGCTATTTTAATGAATTCAAAGCACAAATAAATCAATTAGAACAAGAAGAGAAACAAATCAAAAAAGAAATTGCAAAAAAAGGGCTAACAGATCAACAGCTTGATCAACTGATAAATCTGTATCAATATAAATTAACAGTTTTGAAACAGTTACAACTAGAAATGAATAAAACCAATAATCGTTACAAACAAAACAGAGGACCTGTAGATTCTACTCGTGCTTATTTTATAAATATTTAAAACAAATAGAATGAAAAATATCTTCCAAAGAACCACATTACTAAGCGCATGCTTTTTAAGTTTTTCAATAATCAATGCCCAGCAAACAACTACCCCTAAAGCAGCCAGGCCTAACATGCCAGAAAGGCCAATTGTGGTAGAGGGATTCCCATTAGATGAAAGTAAAGTTATTACGGTTAATGGGTATCGATTAAACACAGATGATAGAAATTTCTTTAACGATCCAAAAAATGTTAAAGCAAAAGAAGTAAGCCAAGAAATAAGTAGTTCAAAATCTCCAGAAATATATTTAGACAATACTTCAAGAAATATTCAAATTAAAATTTGGGATCAACCTAAAGTAAAAGTAGTTACTACAGTTTATTTTGAAGGTGAAGGAAAATTGAGTGATGAAGAATGGTTCGAAAAATTGAACCTCTCTTTAAAATCAATGGGGACAGCCGTAAGAATCAAATCTGGCACTATTTCTGGCGGTAGCTATACTATTAATGGCAATACTTTTGGTTGGAGTGGTAGCACTGGTGTAGCAGTATTTAACGACAAAGGAGAAAACATTGGCAACAAATCGAACACAAAAAGATTGGTAACTATTTATGTTCCTGCTACTAGCAAATTAGACATAGATAGCAAGTATGCAGATGTTCAACTGATGGGTAATTATGGAAGTGCTACAATAGATTTAACCAATGGAAATTTAGAAGCAGAAAATTTTAGTAAACTTTATTTACGTTCTAAATATTCTAATGTAACCATAGAAGATGCAGCAATTGCCGAAATCGAATTTATGAATGGACGTTTTTCGGCCAAAGAAATTGGCGAGGCAGACCTTGATACAAAATATGCTACTATTGACATTGCAAGTGTTAAAAAAGCAGTATTCAGAAGTACCAATGATGAGTATGAAATAGAAGATGCCAACGAATTAAGAGGAAGAAAGAACTATGGCAATTTCAGGATTACCAAATTAAACGGTTCACTCGAAATGGATGGAACCAATGCTGATATTAAAATCAGAAACGTAGGAGCAAATCTTGATTTGATAAAAATTGATAATAAATATGCCGATATACGTATCCCACTAAAAAATATCAAAAACTATTCGGTTAAATACAGTGGTGCTTACAGTACCGTTTATGGAAATTTTGAAAAAGAACCCTTCGTAGAAGAACAAACCAAACCACTCCAAAAAGAAAAAGAAACAGATGCACTTGCTAAGCAGCTTATAGAAATCAATCGGTCAATTACCCGCTATGCTCAATCAGGTGATGCTGAATCTAGGTTCAGTGCTAAAGTAGGTGACGGTAAAGGGCTTAAAATAGACATGAATTGTCAAAATTGTACAGTAGACTTTAAATAAATCAATCATATAAATTTTTACAGCACCGAATCTCATGTGTTAAGTCGGTATCGTACCCCGTTTTCACGGGGTACTTTGTTATTGTATATACCTTAACTTTGACCCATTATGACGCATATCTATACCATTCTAAGTATAGTGGGTACTTTGCTTTTTATCGGCTTTTTTGCGGGTTATGAAATAGCTTTCGTGACTGCCAATCGCTTGAGTATTGAATTAAAGAAAAAACAAGGCAAAAGAAGCGGGGCTATTTTGGCTCAGTTTATTGAATCTCCGGCTCGATTTATTGGGACCTGCCTGATTGGAGTAAACCTGTTTTTAGTTATCTACGGATTACTTTTTGATGAATTACTTAAAACAGGCATATGGATGCCTTTACAAATTGAAAACAATCTTTTAAAACTGGCTTTCGATACACTAGTATCTACTTTGGTAGTATTGATTTTAGGTAAATTTTTACCCAAAGCTATTTTTAGGGCAAAGAATGATAGTTTATTGTTTGCATTTGCGCCTATTGCTAATTTTTTTCATCACTTATTTCTTCCTTTAACCAATTTATTTGTAAATATTTCTCAGTGGGTGTTGAAATATATTTTTAATGTTCGAGTGAAAGATAAAAATGAAGCTTTCACGAAAATTGACTTAGAACATTTTTTTCAACAGACCAAAGATCAAGACGATGAAAATCAAGAGTTGAATACAGAACTTTTTGAAAATGCATTAAGCTTACCTACTATAAAGATTAGGCAATGCTTGGTGCCTAGAACAGAAATTGTTGCGCTTGAAGTGACTGACTCAATTGGTGAAGCAAGGAATTTATTTATTCAAACAAAATTGAGTAAACTATTGGTTTACGAAAATAGCATTGACAATATTGTTGGATACATACATCAATTGGATTTATTTAACCGTCCTGAAAGCATTAAAGCAATGCTGCACCCAATTGTAGCGGTTCCTGAAAGCATGAGTGCCACCGATTTGATGAATAAGTTTAGCAAGGAACGTAAGAGTATTGCATGGGTTGTAGATGAATTTGGCGGCACGTCTGGCATAGTAACCATGGAAGATTTATTAGAAGAAATTTTCGGAGAAATTCAAGACGAATATGATACCGAAGAATTTGTAGAAAAACAATTAGCAGAAGACGAATTTATTTTTAGTGGCAGAATGGAGTTGGATTATTTGAATGAAAAATACCATTTAGATTTTCCTGCAAGTGATTCCGAAACATTAAGTGGTTATATTATTAATGAGCATGAAACCATTCC
>JBMLPQ010000175.1:0-16721 GCA_049242025.1 Sediminibacterium sp. | reverse complement strand
TCTGCACCCGTTTGGGTACCTGTTGAAGTTCCTTTAGCTACTACAGATGCACCAGAAAGCGGTGATCCGTCTTTTGAGTCAGTTACCTTTCCGGTAACTGTTTTCGTTTGCGCATGCGAGAAGATGGCAAACAGACAAGCGAAGGCTCCCATCAATATGGGCCTGGCAAGCAGTCTTAGATTCATAAATGGCAGTTTACTGGTTATTAAGCGTGTACAAAATACACATTTTTGGTATTAAATAAAATTTTTGTTAATTTTTAATAGTAAATTAAGAAAAAAATATTAGACACCAATCAATGAGTAATTCGTACTTTTTTAGGACCACAACTCAGAATAAAACGTTGCATCAATTAACAAAGTTTTTAATAAGAAAGTGGCCTTTAATAACGCAAATATGTAAATAAAAGTGTAAGTGTGCAGATTAAAAACAACAAAAAAATGAAATAATTAAATAAACGCAAATAACCGCATATAAATAATAAAAAAGCCGCAAATAACATTCCATTATTTGCGGCTTTAAGAAAAACTTACCAATTATAACAATTGTTTGAATCTAGCTTTAAATCCTTTCATTTCTGCTTCTAAAAGATTAATTCCTTTCTCTTGACCCTCAGACAATGGCTCTAATGCCGTAACTAAATCAAGGTAAAAATCACTGATTCTTTTCCTGAATTTTGTTTCATCAAAAAAGATGGATTTTCTGTTGAGTTCTAACAACTCTCTTTTGAATAAATCCATCGCTTTTATTTTTTGGGTGATTTCATCAGAACTAGGTGCTTTGTTCCAAGCGGCTAACTTAACATCAATAGTATCTACCATATCAGCTAATTGTTCTTGCAATAAAAAGACACGCATACTTTGTTGATGTAATTTTTGCAAAGCCATTTCACTCAAACCTGCAGCGGGATTCGGCAATACCGTTAATATTTGCGAACTACTATCTTTTCCTGCTTTTACTACTATGCGATATTTTCCTGCAGGAACTTTAGGTCCATAAAACCCTGCATATTGAATTGATGATTGTGCAACAAATCCACCTTTTGCAACTCTCGGAGGATTTGATGTAAGTGTCCAAAACACTTTATTTAACCCTTTTAATCCAGTACCATTTAGGTCTTTGATTTTTTGATTTGCAGCATTAAAAATTTCAATCTTAACTACATCATTACTGCGGTCTTTTAAGTAATAATAGAATGTAGGTGCCAATGATTTACTAGCTCCTGCATAGCCTACTAAATTAGAGGCTGCCTGAGGGTATTGTGCGCCATACTCATACTTAAACGGCTGAATAGGATAAAATAAAAATGGTTTATTCAAATCGGATTTAACCATTTCTCTTAAAGGCTGAATATCATCAATAATATAAATTCCTCTTCCATGTGTTGCAATGATTAAATCATTGGTTGTAGGATGAATTTTAATATCTCTTACTAAACTGTACCAAGGTAAATTTTGATATTTACTTCTCATCCAAGTTTTACCTGCATTTAATGAGATGAAAAAACCTGATTCGGTTCCAAGAAAAAGTAATTCAGGTGTTTTAGGATCTTCTCTTATAATATGCGCAAACCCAGTTAACTCTTCTGATTCAAATTTGGTGAAACTATTTCCACCATCATTACTCACCAATGCATAAGTAGTGTTATCTCCATACATATGATGGTCTAGTGTTACAAAAATTCTATTTGCATTATGAGCAGACAATTCTATACTGCTTATCCAAGCATTTGCTGGCACACCCGCTTTTGAAAATGCGCTTGCCTTATTTGCCCAGGTTTTTCCACCATTACTAGTAAACATTAAATTACCATCATCTGTACCTACCCAAATAATATTCTCATTGTTGGGGTGTTGTACAATAGTGAAAATGGTACAATGATTTTCTGCACTGGTATTATCGCCAGTTACACTCTCACTTGTTTCTGCCTTGTTTTGAATGCTTTTATTATTGGTGGTTAAATCTGGAGATATTCTTTCCCAGTTTCTACCATTGTCTCTAGACCTAAACAAATACTGCGCACCTACATACAAATTGCTTTGCAATTTACCAGTAGCAGACTTCGTATTAGATTTAGCAGTAACAATTGGAGTATTCCAATTCCATCGGTGATCCTCTTCACCAGTTTGTTTCTTTGGCTTAATGCCAGAAGATAAACCAGTTCTTAAATTGATTCGATACATATCGCCACCTTGGGATTCTGCATAAACGATTTTGTCATCCAATGCATCTGGCTGCACCCAAAAACCATCCCCACCACCAAGCGCTTTCCAGTCGGTAGCTGCAACGCCACCTGGTGCAGTGTTGGGAGCCATCCAATTGTTGTTGTCTTGCAATCCACCATAAATATTATATGGTTGCTGATTATCGATACTTACATGATAAAATTGAGGAACAGGCAAGTTGTTTAAGAACTGCCAAGTGACGCCCTTATTATAACTTAAATAAACGCCACCATCGGTACCCAAAAACAACATATCGGTATTAGAAGGATTGATCCATAAAGCATGATGATCTGCGTGTGGAGCAACACCACCAATCACCGTATTTGCAAATGTTGCACCGCCATCATTGGAATAATTAAAATCGTAAGCAGGTCTGTAAACACGCTTAGGATCTTTAGGGTCAACTACCAAAGTGCTAAAATAAAAAGGCCTGGCCGTTAAGCCTGTGGCAGAAGTAAGTTTTGTCCAAGTTTCACCCTCGTCATTGGATTGATACAAAGCAGATTCTTTTGCTTCAACCAATGCCAATACCTGTGAAGGTTTAGAAGGATTAATGGTCACTACAATTCTACCCAAATTACCTTCAGGCAAACCTTTAGTCAATTTGTTCCAGGTTTTACCACCGTCTACTGATTTATAAAAAGCAGAGCCAGATCCTCCAGAAACAAATGAGAACGGCTTTCTTCTAAATTCCCAAGTGGATGCAAATACAATATTTGATTTGGTGGGATGTACCGCTATATCTGCACAGCCGGTATTTTCATTGATGAATAAGATTTTCTCCCAAGTTTTACCTGCATCAACAGATTTATATAAACCCCTATGCGAAGATGATTTAAACAATGGGCCCGGGGCTGCCACATAAACCACTTTTTTATCAGTAGGATCTATAGCAATTTTACTAATATGCTCGGTACTATCGAGACCAAGCTTTTGCCAATTAGAACCACCATCAGTAGTTTTATACAAACCCGCACCAATAGAAACTGAATTTCGCATATTGCTTTCTCCAGTGCCTGCGTATACCACTCTTGCATTTCCTGGCTCTAAAGCCAAAGCACCAATTGATTGGTTGTATTTGTCAAAAATTGGGGTGAACGATTGACCTCCATTTTGACTTTTCCAAATACCCCCACCTGCAGTGCCCACATATAAATTTAATTGCGCATCTGCATATGCACCTTCAATAGAAGTGACTCTTCCGCTCATGGTAGAAGGGCCTAAAGCCCTTGCACCCATTACTTGAAACTGAGCAGTATTAAAAGACGGAATGTTTTGTGCATGCAATAGCATGCCCATGCCTGAAATCAGGGCAACAAGAAGTACTCTCATTTAGTTTGATTTAGTTACCTGAAAAAATAGCTGCGTCAACGGTAGGATTGATTGTTACTTTTTTGGTAACCATCATCATCATTCCCATATCAGACTTAAAAGCCATTTTAATACCATTCTCTAAAGTTTGATAGTCTAGGTATTTTACAGCTTGTTTCATTTCTTGTCCTTGCTGCTTCACAGTAGATTCTTCTTTGTAAATTAAACCAGTAGTAAGGTCAAAGAAATAAACTTTTTCGTTTCCGTTCTTGGTTACCAATTTCAATTTATGATAAGATGTTCCTTCTTCTTCTTCTTTACCTAAATACTCAACAGTAGAACCTTTTTCTTTGTAGTTTACAAACTCATCTTGAACGTCTAATTCATCCAATTTAGTTTTAAGTTCATCTTCAGTAATAGCTTCTAAACTAGTTTTACCCATTAATGGATTTTGAGACCAACCTTTCGTTGGGGTTACAATATCAATGATTTTGCTGCCCTGAAATTCAGCATCTACACGCATCCCCTTCATGTGAACGGCTTGCATTGTGAATGGGATAGCAATACCCTGCACTTCAATTTGTCCTTCTACTTTTAAAGAAGTGATTTTACTCCACTTATCTGCACCGCCAATAGCAGTTACATACTTGTTAATTACTTCTTCTGCAGTTTGAGCTGAAAGGCTAATAACAGAAGCAACTAAAACAAAAAACGACAACAAAACCTTTTTCATAAAAGTGTATTTAATTAATTTACCTATTAGTGTATAATATTTTGCCAATATTACACACTTGATACAGAATATTTCTATTTAATATGTTAACGGTAAATTAATAATTCAAATGGTTACAACTTGCAGGATTTTTCGAGCTCTATAGTTGCCGCAAAAACACCCATTGCTGCCGCTTTTTGCAGATCAGCGCAACCACCGGTTGGTTGTTTTAAAATAACTTTTAAAATACCCCTGTTTAAATATATATCCCCGTAGTTAGGATCAATTTGAATGGCTCTATCATAATCTGCTATTGCAGCTACAAATTGCTTTAACTGCCCCCTTACAATCCCTCTGTTAAAGTAAATATTAGGCATTGTAGGGTCTAGCTGAATTACTCTATTAAAGTCGGCCAATGCGCCTAAATTATCTTTGGCAGCAAATTTAGCCAAGCCCCTATTATACCAAGCGCCTGCATTAGTTGGTTTAAAACGAATGCAGGAATTATAATCGGACAATGCCCCTTTCTTATCTCCTATTGCAGCCCTTACTACTCCACGATTAAAATAAATATCACCATAATTGGGGTCTAATTTGATTGCAATATTGTAATCTGCCAAAGCAGCATCAAAATCGCCAGACTTTTCATATTGAATTCCTCTATTATAGTAAGCAGCAACATTCCTTTTATCGTTTTCAATTGCACTAGAAAAATCCTCTATCGCAGCTGCTGTATCTGATAGATCCAGTAGAATAAGCCCCCTATTCACATACAAATCTGCATTCTTTGGTGCAAGAACTAAGGCTTTATCAAATTCATCTTTGGCTTCCTTTAACTTTGATAAGCTGCGTAAAGCAACTCCTTTATTAAAATAAATATCCGCATTAGATTGATTGTATTCTAATGCTAAATCTAAATCTGGAATGGCACTTTTAAAATCATTCAATTTCATTTTGCTAAGTGCACGGTTAAAAAATACATTTTCAACCGATGAATCTAATGCAATTACACTATTGTAATCATCTATTGCTGCTTTATGATTATTTAAAGCAGCTTTTGAAATAGCACGATTAAAATAAATATCTGCTGCTGGGTCTAATGCAATTGCTTGATCAAAATCTAGAATGGCTCCTTTATGATTATTCATTTTAGCTTTCACAAAACCTCTATTAAACCAGGCTTCTACAAAATCGGGAACCAATTTCAACGCATTATTATAATCATTAATAGCGCCTGTATAATCTTGTAAATTGGTTTTTTCAATTGCTCGATTAAACCAAGCACTTTCATTTTTAGGATTATAAACAATAGACTTATTATAATCTTTTAAGGCACCATCAGCATCATTTAAGGCACTTTTTACCACTCCTCTATTAAAATAAACATCCCCATAATTAGGCTTTAAAACAATTGCCCGATTATAATCTTCTAAAGCACCTTGCAAATCTTTTAGCTTCTCTTTTTCGATACCTCGGTTAAAAAGCATATTTGCCGTTGCAGGGCCAATTTCAATTGCACGACTATAATCTGCTACCGCCCCCTCTACATCTCCTGATAAGCTTTTAATAAATCCCCTATTAAAGAACAAATTGGGATCTGCCTCATTAATTTCAAGGGCAAATCCAAGATCTTCAATTGCGCCTGCATAATTCTTTAATTCACGTTTTGCAATAGACCTATTCAAGAATAAATTAATATCATCCGGAGTAAATTCTAACGCTTGGGTAAAGTCTTCAATGGCTCCTTTGTAATTTTTTGAAGTCATTCTTTGAAGACCACGCTTTACCAATTGGTCTAAATTTTGCGCCTGAACGGCAACAGAAAAACCAATCAACAATACAATAAAAAAGCCTCTGATAACAGTATAGAATTTAAACATATATTCTTGCTAATTAGCTGCAAGTTAATTACTCTGCTTCATTCTTGAGCATCATTAATAAGGTATAAGCCCCTTTTGTTACGTAATTTGCTTTGTCTAGAATGTCTTTTTCAGGCAATAAAATTTCGGTCATCCCGTTCTCGGTATCTCCCAAACGAACTTCGGTCATGATAAATTGTTGTTTATCAATCGCTTTAAATACATACTGCTTGCCTTCAAAGCGAACAATTCCATCAACTGGCAAAACATTGGCCTTCCTATTCCTGACTTTGATTTCTGCATTCATATAAGTGCCCGGAATCAATAGCTTATCATAGGTTTCAAAATGACAATGGACATCTGTAAAGCCCTCTGGGTTAATATCTTTCCCTATCAAAAGCACTTCACAATCGTATTTCTTCTGTGGATTGTTATTGGTAAAAGCAACCAATCCTTGGCCAATAAACAACTTGTCTAAGTCTTTTTCAAAAATTTTAAGCGCTAAATGAATATCTGTAGGGTTAACCAATTCGAACATGATTTCTGTAGGGGAAATATATTTCCCAATATTTACATTCACTTTGGTAACATAGCCATCTATAGGAGAATGAATGTTCACGCTTTTGCTGATATTGTTTTCATTTAATGTGGATGGATTAATTCCTACTAACTGTAGTTTTTGAGCAAGTGCAGAAACCAATATTTTTTGTGTTTTATACTCAGACTCTGCCTGCTGCAACATTTTATCGCTACTTGCCTGACTGGCATTCAATTCCTTCTGACGAATAAATTCTTTGTCGAACATGACTAGCTTTACTTTTGCAGTTAAATAGTCTTGCTGCAATTGTATATACTGTTGATCTTCCATTACTGCTACAATCTCTCCTTTATTCACGTGCATGCCAGGCAACAATTTGCTGGTTTTTAAATACCCACCTAGTGGAACACTAATAGAGACCATATTCTGAGGTGGTACATCTATTTTTCCATTCACTTTCATTAATGAAGCAATCTCCAATTCCTGCATTTGACCAACTGCTAATGAAGCATTTTTTAATTGTTCATTGGTTAATACCAATGTATCTGCAGTTGTAGCAGCTGTAACGGTTTCTTCCTGTTGATCCTTATTTGAACAGGCCATAAAGAATAGGCCACTGAATAAAATATATAAATAGGTTTTCATAATAGTTATTGTTGAATATAATAGGTTAATTGTATGATCGTTTCATTTAGACTTCTAACTGCTTCTGTATAGTCATTTCTAACACTGGTTGCCTGATTAATTAATTGTACCCATTCTAAATAATTGATTAATCCTGCAGACAATTGCTTATTGGCAGTTTCGGTAATTAATTGGGCATTTTTTAATCCTGTTTTTTCTAAATACTGAACAGTTGCTAAATATTTAGAGAACTGTGTTATAGTAGTTTGATATTCAGTAGTTAGCTGTTGCCTTACTTGTTGGTATTTTGCTTCTGCTAATTTTTCACTTAATGAAGCGCTATTGATTCGGGCTTTTTGTGCTTTTGTAAAGAGGGGTATTCCCATACCAAATTGAACGGTACTAAACCTTTTGCCGCTATAAAAAATATCGTCGGCACCAATTCCCCTAATACTCCCATTTAAATAACCCAATGATAAATCTGGCAAGAGTTTGCTTTTTTCTAACTCTGTACTAGCCATTGCTAAAGATTGTTGTTGCAGCATACTTTGTAAAATGGGATGATTGCTCAACTGTGCAGTGTCTAATAAAGCAGTTGGCGACAATGGTCCCTTGCTAGTTTCTGGCATATAAGCAACCTTTGTATTTAACAAGAGTTGGAACTGTAGTTGCATCATAGCAGCATCTTGCGATAACTGCTGCAATTGCATTTGTATTTGCCCTAACAATGTTTCAGCACTCGTTTTTTCTAAAATATTTGATTCGCCCGTTTTCAAACGCAAAGCTGCTTTTTGATAAAATGCTGCATACAAACTGTCTGAAAAAAGTAATAATTCTTTTTTCTTTTGCAAATACACCATGGCATAATATACTTGTTGTACTTGCTTTTTTAAAAGAGCTTCTTGAATGGCAATATTTAATACACTGTTTTTATATTCAGCTTGCAATAAATCGCGCTCTCTTTTATACACAGTTGGAAAAGCAATGGACTGGCTAATACCTAATCTAGTATCTGTATAAATACTATTGATTTGTCCTACTTCACCTATCAAAGCAGTTTTGGGTAAATTGCCAGCAGTTCCTATTAATATTTGTTGGTATGCTGCTTTTAGCTGTTCATTCTTCACCAACAAATTATTTTTTAAAGCAGAGTCAACAGCTGCTTTAACAGAAATAGCTTGGGCATTATTGGTTTGTGCAATTGCAACAGAACCGATCAATAAAAAACCCAACAAAACTGCTGCCCCTTTATTGATGGGCAAACTAGCATTAAATCCTTTTTCGAACATCATGTATAATACAGGTAATACAAATAATGTGAGAAATGTAGCAATCATCAATCCCCCAATTACTACAGTAGCCAATGGTCTTTGAACTTCTGCACCAGCCCCATTACTCAATGCCATTGGAAGGAACCCTAATGAAGCTACAAAAGCTGTCATTAAAACAGGACGTAACCTCAAGCTTGTTCCAGTAAGCACAATCGTTCTTACATTATCCATCCCATCATTTTTAAGTCTGTTGAATTCTGCAATCAATACAATACCATTTAATACTGCTACTCCAAATAAAGCGATAAAACCAACTCCCGCACTAATACTAAAAGGCATATCTCTTAATGCCAAGAAAAAGATTCCTCCAATAGCAGATAAAGGAATAGCCGAGTAAATAAGCAACCCATGTTTAATAGAGTTGAAAGCAAAATAAAGCAATAAAAATATCAGTAATAATGAAACAGGAACAGCAATCATTAATCTTGCTTTTGCCGCATTTAAATTTTCAAATGCGCCTCCATAGGTAATATAATAGCCCACTGGAAACTTTACCTGCTTCTCTATTTTTTGCTGCAACTCTTTTACAATGGTTTCTACATCTCTACCCCTAACATTAAAACCAATCACAATTCTGCGTTTTGCATCTTCCCTTTGAATTTGATTTGGACCATCTTTAATTTCAATAGTTGCCAATTGAGAGAGTGGTACTTGAACACCTGAAGGAGTTGGAATCAATAATTGCTGAATGTCTTTAAGGTCTTTTTTCATTTCGCCTTTTATGCGAACAACTAAATCAAATCGCTTCTCGCCTTCAAAAAGCAAGCCACTGCTTTGACCAGCAAATGCTGCATTCACTACTCTATTAATGTCTTGCACATTTAAATTGTATTGTGCAATGGTGTTTCGATTGTACTCAATTAAAATTTGTGGCATGCCCGTAACAGCTTCTACATAAATACTTTTAGCACCTTCTACCGTACCTGCAATTTTGCCAATAGCAGCAGCATAAGCAGCCAGCGTATCTAAATTTTCGCCAAAAATTTTGCATACCACATCTTGTCTTGCACCTGTCATTAATTCATTAAACCTCATTTGTACTGGAAATTGAAATCCAGTGGTAATTCCTGGAACAGCAGCCATTGTTGCACCCATTTTCTCGGCCAACTCATTAAATGTTTTAGCCGATGTCCATTGTTCTTTGGGTTTTAAAATCACCATCAAATCACTAGCTTCCATTGGCATTGGATCGGTGGGTACTTCTCCACTTCCAATTTTCGTTACAATCTTTTCAATCTCTGGATATTCTTTGAGCAAAAGTGAAGCTGCTTTTTGAGTGCTTTCTACCGTTGTACTCAAATTACTACCGGTTAAAACCCTTGTATCAATTGCAAAATCTCCTTCTTCTAATGCAGGGATGAATTCTCCTCCTAGCCTACTCAAAATGAATAAAGCAACAATAAATAAACTAATTACAAAACCGAGCACCATTTTGGGAAATTGTAAAATATAATCCAATGCCCTTTTATAACTACGCTCTAATTTAGCCATTACACGATCTGACCAAGTTGGTTGATGGGATATTTTTTTACTTAAAAACACCGCACTCATCATGGGGATATAAGTGAGCGAAAGAATAAATGCACCCAATAATGCAAACGCAACTGTTTGTGCCATTGGCTTAAACATTTTACCCTCAATCCCCTGTAAAGTAAAAATAGGCAAGTAAACAACCAAGATGATGATTTGCCCAAAAACTGCACTATTCATCATTTTGCTAGCAGAATGGTTGACTTCTTTATCCATTTGACCCTGCGTCAGTTTATTTACTACACTAAACTTTTTACTATGACTTAATTGATGCATGACTGCTTCAACTATAATTACTGCGCCATCAACAATTAATCCAAAATCGAGCGCACCTAAACTCATTAAGTTTCCACTAACCCCAAACAAGTTCATCATGATAATGGCAAACAACATGGCCAATGGAATAACAGAAGCTACAATTAATCCTGCTCTTAGATTCCCTAAAAAAACAACTAATACAAAAACAACAATTAATGCGCCTTCTAATAAATTTTTCTCTACTGTACCAATGGCATTATTTACCATTTTGGTTCTATCTAAAAATGGCTCAATCACCACTCCCTTTGGCAACGACTTTTGTATTTGAACAATCCGTTCTTTTACCTGCCTAATTACATCATTGCTATTGGCTCCTTTTAGCATCATCACAACAGCACCAGCAACTTCTCCTTGATCATTATAGGTCATTGCACCATATCTAGTAGCATGACCAATTTTAACTTCAGCCACATCCCTTATAAATAAAGGAGTTCCTCCAGAAGTTCTTTTTATTGCAATATTTTTGATGTCATCTATATTACCAAGAAGCCCCTCTGATCTTATAAATAAAACAGTAGGCCCCTTTTCAATATACGCCCCACCAGTATTTTGGTTATTCGTTTCTAAAGCTGTAAAAACATCTCCAATAGAAATATTATAACTTAATAATTTAGAAGGATCTACTTCCACAGAATACTGCTTAAGCTTTCCACCAAAACTGCTTACCTCGGCTACCCCCTTCACACCCAACAACTGTCTTCGCACTATCCAATCTTGCATGGTTCTTAGTTCGGTAACATCATATTGATTTTCGTACCCTTTTTCGGGTCTTACTACATATTGATATATTTCGCCTAAACCTGTGGAAACAGGCCCTAACTGGGGCGTTCCAATCCCCGAAGGAATTTGTGATTGAACTTGCAACAGTCGTTCTGCTACTTGTTGTCTTGCCCAATAAATATCAGTTTCATCATTAAAAACAATGGTAACCAACGACAATCCGAATCGGGAAAAACTTCTTATTTCTAATAAACCAGAAATATTGTTATTGGCTTGTTCTATAGGAAAAGTTACCAGACGTTCAATATCAGTAGCACCAAAGGAAGGCGCTATGGTAATCACTTGAACTTGATTGTTGGTAATATCCGGAACAGCATCTATAGGAAGCTTGGTTAAATTATACGTTCCATATCCTAATAGGGCAATTACAAATAGCCCAATAATGAGTTTATTCCTTACGGAAAACTCAATAATTTTTGTAAGCATTTTTATTGAATTAATTATAAGTTGATTGAAGCCACCACTTGTGTAAGCTCCTCATTCTTAAACGAAATAACTAAGCCCTTTTAGGAGGTTGCCAAATATTAACCTGATAAGCAGAAAAAAGGAATGGAGTTGTTTGCTGAGACCAAACAATATTATTTGCATCTTCAGGATATTGAATAACAATCTGAGCGTTCAGTGGCACAAAAGGTGTTGCAGAAGAAGCAAAAAATTCACCCGCGGTTTTGAAAGGAAGTTGCATATCCCTGTCATAATCTTTGTCTTTTACATCCCCTTGTAAATAATGGATATGTAAAAACTGAATTACTGAAATTTGCGGATCTTCTTGTTGATGTTCTATAAAATGCTGAAACACCACTGGGATTTTCAATAACTCATGGGCTTCTGTAGTAGAACATAAGTATATTGATAAAAATAATATGGCTATTCGCTTTCTCAACCTAATAAAGGTACAACAATTTTAATAATCAGCTTAGAGGCAGTCAATACAGCCACCATACTAGATAAAATAGACTAGCTATTCAAAATCTAATTGAATAATAGTATCGATTGGGTCTTGCTGTACATTTTTTAAATATACAAATACGCCTTCTTCAACTTGCTTAAACTTAATATTGGATTTTGTTGCATACAAGTTTGCCAACTTGATTTTACCTTTTGTAAAAGGAACAAAAATATAATCGGCATCTATTTGTTTAAGTACATGTAGAAATACGCTTTTCTCTTTTGCGGTAACTACTCCCCATTCTTGGGTTGGAATAATATTCCCTCTGGTTCCTTGTATTGAAGCAGCGTTTTGCTTCATCCAATTCCCCAATAATTTTAAAGTATCAATGTTCTCAGACTGAATTTTTCCATTAGGCATTGGGCCTACATTCAATAAGAAATTTGTATTCAGTGAAGCAGCTTTAACTAAATAATGTATTAAGTCTTTAACAGACTTATGTGCATGATCAGTTATATTGTAACCCCATGAATTATTCATGGTTTCACAAGTTTCTAATGGCAATTGATCAGATGGTTTCTGAAAACTTAACCCAGTATGATTTTGACCAGGTAAATCCTTTTCGAACATCTGAAAGTCTTCTCCTGGCAATGGATCTAAGTGATGATTATTTCCGATTAAACAAGCAGGTTGCAATTGGTGAATCAATTCATAAATTTCGTTGTATTTCCAATCTATTCTTGAACTTCTATCTTTTGAACCTTCTGGATTGGTTTGATCCCAATGTCCATCAAACCAGATAGACATAATATCGCCGTAATTGGTTAACAGCTCAGTCAATTGGGCTTTCATAAACTTTAAATAGGAAGGATAATCCCCTCCGGTCTTTCTTCCAGTTCCTTGTCCTGTTCGTCCGGTTGAATAGGGATAATCTTCTCTAAACCAATCTAAGGTAGAATAGTATAATCCCAATTGCATTCCTTGTTTCTTGCATTCTTCAGCTAATTGCTTTAATGCATCTTTTCCATAGGGTGTATTGGTGATTTTCCAATCACTTTGTTTTGTATCCCAATTAGAAAAACCATCATGGTGTCTCGTAATGAATACGATATACTTCATACCGGCTGATTTAGCTGCGGCCACCCATTCTGCTGCATTAAATTGAGACGGATAAAATGTTTCTTTTAAAAGTGCATAATCTTTTACTTTGATATTTCGATTCTGCATAACCCATTCTCCTGCCCCTAACATACTGGAAACGCCCCAATGAACAAACATCCCAAATCGATTGTCTTGAAATTGTTTGCGTGCCAGTAAATTTTGTGTAGTAGGTTGATAGGTTTGACCAAACAGCTGAATGCTGAGTAATAAAGGGAAAAAGAAAATAAATATCCTATTCATAAATGATTTTTTTGAAATCTATTTCATGCTCCATTAACCGCTCTAACAACACAGTTTGATTAATAGCCCTTACTAAATTATGATTATTATAAAATATTTGATAGTATTTGTCGTCATTAAAATAATCCGTTAAGAAACGAATGGCTTGCATATAAATCATAAACTGCCCAGCATAAAAAAAATGTTCTTTTTCAATAGGAGTCAATTCTTCACGCATTTCTTTTGAATATCCTTGAACAATTGCATGATAAAAAGAAGGACGTATGATGATCTTATTGATATCAGCTTCGTTTTCTGAAACAGGACATAAATAAGTTCGCATCATATCTCCCACATCACTAAAAAAATATCCCGGCATTAAAGTATCAAGATCAATTACACAAACAGCTTTGTTTGCCCCAACAAATAATACATTACTAATTTTAGTGTCATGGTGGGTTACCCGTTTTTTAAAGGCAGGATCATGTGTAATAGCTTCAAATTGTTTTACTAAAAAATCAAATTTATATAGTCGCTCAATCAGCGCTTGTTCTGCATTTACTCGCGCTCGATTTCCATTTTTTATAGCATCTAGAAATTGTTGATGCCTATATATTAAGTCATGAAAATGCGGTATGGTTATCTTTAATTGGCTTACATCAAACCCTCCTAAATAAGCAGTAAATCTTCCAAACTGTTCTGCTGCTTCAAATGCTTGCTTTGCGTCTTCTACCACGTTAATGGTATGGGTTCCAGCAATAAAAGGGAATAGCCGATAATAGCCTTCCCCTAGTATATGAACCAGCTCAGTTCCAGCCAAAGAAAGAATTGGAGCAGGAAATAAATATTCAGGATGATATTTATTTAGATAATCTGCAACAGCCGAAATATTATGATGTATGTTTTCTGGACTAGTAAAAACATGATCATTAATGCGTTGTAAAATATAACTATCTGTGCCAGACTTTACTTTCCAAGTGCTATTAATGATACCACTTGATATTTGTATTAAATCTGCATTCGAATTTATTCCAAATGCGTTTAAAACATTCATCATTAATATTGATCATTTAATGCAAACACTGGTTTTCGATACATCCATTGCCCGCCTGTGAAATCAGGAAACTCAACCGTTTGATTCCCCAATTCAATAGACATTTCGCTCAGAGGTGTAATTGCACTCCAAGCAGCTGCATCATATACATCCATTGGTGTAGCTGTTTGATTTTTAATTGACTCTATAAAAGCATGAATCACAAAAAAGTCCATTCCGCCGTGCCCAGCCCCTGCTGTTTCCTTACTCCATCTTACCCATAATGGATGGTCATATTTATCAAACCATTCCTTTTGTGATTCCCATTGATGTGGTTTAGCGGATTTCCCTTCTATATAAACAGATTTATTTAAATCCATCCAAATACCTTCAGTACCCTGAACCCTGAATCCTAATGAATAAGGTCTTGGCAAATTGGTATCATGCTGTAATAAAATGGTTTCTCCATTATTGCAGTCAATGGATGTGGTTACCACATCTCCTAACTTAAATTTCACTTTTGCATTAGGATGATTAGGGCCACCTTTTTTAACAATATAATCGTGTAATCCTTTTCCCTTCGAAGAAAAAGAACACAATGATAAGAAACGATTACCCCTATTGATATTGATATAATGAGCTATTGGCCCAATTCCATGTGTTGGATACAAATCTCCGTCTCTAAATACCGAATGTGTGGTTCTCCAGGAAGCTTCCGAAAATCCTTTTTCACCAAATTCTACCCCACCCCCGTAAGGACGCACTCCGTCGTTAAACTTCACTTCCCTTAAATCGTGTTGATAGCCTCCTTGCAAATGAATGATTTCACCAAATAATCCCTGACGTACCATATTTAATGCTGCCATCACGTCTCTTCGATAGCATACATTTTCTAACATCATTACTTGACCCTTGTACTGTTCAGCCGCTTTTACTACATCCCAATGATCTTGTAGCGTTATTCCTAAGATCACTTCGGTTGCAACATATTTGATGCCTGCTTGCAAAGAATCAATAATCATTTCTTTATGTAATTCCCAAGGAGTTGCAATGACCACTCCGTCAGGTTTTTCTTTTACAATCATTTCTTTCCAAGCCTGATTGTTTCCGGTATAAATTTTGGGCATTTTTTTACCAGACTTTTCTATCATTGCTTTAGCAGCAGAAAGCATTTTATCATTGATATCGCAAATAGCAGTTAAGTCTACATCGTCTCTGCGCAACAAAAGATCCAGGTGGTTTTGTCCACGAAGACCAGTACCAATAAGTACAATTTTTACTTTATTGGCATTGTTCTTTGCCATTAACATGGATGATGACAGCATGAAAGCACCGGATGCCATTGCTGATTTTTGAATAAAATTCTTTCGATTCATATTAATTAATTTGTCCACTCTGCGTAGGAATCACTGGTTTCATAAATCTTTAATTTCCTTAATTTAATTTCATTGGGCAGCTCTGCCAATAAAACATTTCTTATATATAATAAAATGTTTTCTGCGGTAGGCTCCATTTCCCAAACAATTAAATTCTCTGAGGCGGCAGCATGAGGATGCTCTGTTAAAAAATCCTGAGATAAAATCAAACGATGATCCAATTCTTCTACAATGATTCTATTCACTATTTTCTTCAGGTCTTTAAAGTCTATTACAAAACCTGGCTTAGGCAAATAAGCAGTATCATCTATGTCGGAACCAACTGTTACATGTAATACATACGAATGACCATGAATATTTCTACAATGTCCATTATACCCATGAATGGCATGCGCTGTTTCGAATCTAAATATTTTAGTTACCTGAATCATTGAGCAAAAATACATTATTATAGTAACTCCCTATTTCTCTTCCTTGTTTTTGGCCATTTTCAACAGCTGCACGATAATGTATTCCACCATACATCCTACTCATGCTCACTTCATTTGCAGCTGCTTCAATAGATGAAAAAGTTCTTTTCAGCCCTAGGTATTTCAACTCTGTTGTATCCGTAAATGATGTATTACGCCCAAAAACTGTTGATAAAACAGTTGCAGCTGCAGCTGATATTACACTGTGTCCGCTGGTATATTCAGGAAAAGGCGGTGTTTGTAAATATGGATTCCATTCAGAATTCAGGTACTCCCTTATTACAGTAACCGGCCTTACTGTTTTGCTGGTAAATTTTTCTTCCCATGTAGAAATAAATCCATCAA
>JBMLPQ010000174.1:0-15688 GCA_049242025.1 Sediminibacterium sp. | reverse complement strand
GCTCTTCCATTTCTTTTACCAATGCCAATTCTTCTTTGGTCAATTTAAATCGATCCATAGCAGCTTGTGTAAAGAACATTAAGTATGCATCACTTTGTGCGCCTCCGCTCATGGCAGCGCCCCTTAATCCATCCCTATTACTTTGCCATAACATCGCTTTACCTCCCATTACCCATTTAGGTCGATAATCATTAAATCCACTCTCGGTAATATTCATGATTTTCTTTCCATCTACACTGGCTAAACCCACTTCACTAACTGCACTTCCTACCACTGCATAATCAAATAACAACCACTTGCTATCTGGGCTCCATTGAAAATATTGGTCGTTCTCTGTCCAAGCGAAGATTTGTTCAGAACCCAATACAGTTCTGCTTTGCTTGGTTGCAATATTGTAAATACGCACATTGTTTCTGTTCTCTACAAATGCAATTTCCTTTCCATCAGGAGAATACAATGGTTGGGTATTATCGTTTGCATTATCTAAAAGGGGCGTTTCTTTTATTAAAGTAGACGCATAAAAATAAGGCTCGTCTGCACGTAGTTTAGTGCTTTCAAAAATGCTCCATTTGTTGTTACGCTCTGCAGTATAGATAATAGATTTTCCATCAGGTGAAAAACCTATACCTAATTCTTGTGTTGGTGTTGCAGTAATTCTTTTGGTTACCCCTCCATCTACACTACTTACAAAAACATCCCCTCTATATAAGAATGCAACTTCCTTACCATTTGGTGAAACGGCAATATTACTTCCACTGCTTACACGCATTACTTGCTCATCATTTTTACGTGTATCCGCTAAAATATTCACAGTTAATTTTTGTGGATTGGCACCAGCTTTCATCGTGTACAATTCACCATCATAACTAAAACAAAGGGTACCATCGGCAGCAGAACTTAAAAATCTTACTGGATGCTTTTTAAATGAAGTTAATTTCTCACTCTTGCCGCCCGTAACTGGCATTTTGTGAACATTAAAACTGCCGCTTTCTTCACTTAAATAGATTAACTCTTTTTCTGCATTGGCAAAAATAGGATTGCGATCTTCTCCATTAAAATTGGTCAGTTTAGTATGCTTATCTGCTTTAACATCATACATCCAAATATCTCTAGCAATGGAAGAAGTATGGTGTTTTCTCCAAGTATTTTCTCCTCCTTTCTTATCCTGATAAATCATTTTCGATCCATCCTTGCTGAATTTTACTTCTTCCGCAGGAGTGGTTAATAATTGTGCGGGCTTACCTCCGTTTATACCCACACTATAGAGCTCAGGCATAGATCCCGTAGGAAACTGTCTATTACTGGCCAAGTCCATTCTAGCTGATCCAAAAATAATTTTCTGGTTATCAGCTGAAAAATCATAAGGATACTCTGCCGCCGAATGGAAAGTAACTCTTTTGGCTTCGCCTCCTGTTACTGGAATAGTAAATACATCAAAATTGCCGTAGCGGTCGCTAGCGAAAGCAATGGTTTTTCCATCTTTACTCCAAACAGGCATAAAATCATGTGCTTCATGCATTGTTAATGCAGTAGCATTGCCTCCGGCAGATGATACCGTATACAAATCTCCCTTGTAAGTAAACACCACTGTTTTACCATCTGGTGAAATATTTGAATACCGCAGCCATTTAGGGTTAGACTGGGCATTCACCTGCCCAGCCATTAAGGCAGCAAGTGTAAAAAGTGAAATTATTTTTTTCATACAGTTGATTGTTGGTTGGAAAGATAAAGAAGAACAAGTTGAATTTAAAATCAATTGTATGAACGCAGGACTTTAATTAAGTAACTTTATATGTTGAAAAAAACGATTGCACATATCTATGCATTAGGAGACCAAGCCATTACCATTGAATGGTCTGCCTCCATTTCTGAGGAAGTGAACAATCAGGTCATGCATTCATTTCAATTCTTACAATTGAATCCCATTGAAGGTGTAACCGATATGATACCTGCCTATAGTAGTTTAACATTAATATATAATGCTAGTATAATTAGAAAACAAGCCATGGGTGGATCCCCTTTTGAATGGTTGAAGAGAAAATTAGCAGGACTAGCAGCAGCACCCACAGAAATTACTGAAAAAACTGAACCACTTATCGTTCCAGTCTGCTACGACCTGTCTTTAGCCCCAGATTTAATAGAAGCTACTCATTTAACGGGTTGTGCGATTGAAGAAATTATTGCGCTACATACCAACCAAATTTATACCGTTTATATGCTGGGATTCCTACCTGGCTTTGCTTACATGGCTTCGGTACATCAAAAAATACAAATGCCCAGAAAAGCCAACCCTAGAAAATCGGTAGCGGCCGGCAGTGTAGGTATTGCGGGAGAACAAACAGGCATTTATCCATTAAACGCTCCAGGAGGTTGGCAACTAATTGGCCAAACCCCTTTAAAAATATTTGATATTTCCAAAGAAGAACCTTGCTTATTCAAACCCGGGAATAGGGTAAAATTTGAAGCCATATCGCTTGAACAATTTCATCAATTCAATGCCGCTTAAGCTTATGAGTATTACCATTATTAAAGCGGGATTATTTACTACGGTGCAAGATGCTGGCCGTAAAGGATTTCAACACTTAGGAATTAATCCAAGCGGCGCAATGGACGCATTAGCTATGCAAATAGCGAATGTATTGATTCAAAATAAATCGGATGAAGCAGTAATTGAATTTTTTTATCCTGCACCTGTATTCCGTTTTCATACTGCTGCATTTATTGCTTTGAGTGGAGCTGATTTTGGTGCTACCATTAATGAAATTCCAGTTCCTATTAATCATCCCATTTTTGTACCAGAAAATGCGGTGTTGAGTTTTACAAAAAAGATTTCAGGCCATATAGCTTATTTGGCTATTCAAGGTGGATTAGAGCTAAATGAATGGATGAATAGCTATAGTACCAATACCCGCGCAGGTGCAGGAGGTATTGAAGGACGTACTTTAATTAAAGGAGATGAAATTTATTTTAAAGCAGCCACCACAAAAGAAAATAAAGAGAGTCAATTACAGGTACTTCCTTGGATGGCAGATACCAAAGGATTGTATCAAACACAGTCGTTGAGGTATTTACCAGGAAGTGAGTTTGGGTTATTAAATATGGTATCTCAACAATTTATGACTAATGCGCAGTTTACTTTAAATGCGGATAGTGATAGAATGGGTTATCGATTAAAAGGGCCCGAACTTAACTGCAAAAAGCAGATTGAATTAATTTCAAGTGGGGTCACCAATGGAACTATACAGTTACTTCCAAATGGGCAATGTATTGTACTATTGGCCGATCACCAAACCACGGGAGGCTACCCAAGAATAGGACATATTATACAATCAGACATTCCTACTTTAGTGCAACAATCACCTGGATCAACCATCCGATTGATTCCTGTAAATATGGAAACAGCAGAAAAAATCAATAATGGATACGCGCAATATTTGCAACAATTAAAGAATGCCTGTACCTTACAACTCAATGCATACCATCGACATTAATTGTGATTTAGGAGAAGGGTTTTCCCATGATGCTACACTCATGAAATTCATTAGTAGCGCCAATATTGCTTGTGGATATCATGCAGGAGATCATGACACTATTAAAAATACAATTGAACTTTGTTTAGAAAATGGAGTTGCCATTGGGGCGCATCCTGGCTTTGATGATAAAGCCAATTTTGGTAGAACAGAAATGCAATTATCCGATTGCGAATTATATGATTTAGTGGCAGAACAAATAACCATTATGCAAACTGTTTGCAAAGAAATGGGAGCTATACTGCATCATGTTAAACCACATGGTGCATTATACAATATGGCAGCAAAAAACGCAACGATGAGTTATATCATTGCAGGCGTAATGAAAGAATTAGATCCACAATTAATCTTGTATGGATTAAGCAATAGCTATATGATTACTGAGGCAAAGGCATTGAATATCAAAACTGCATCAGAAGTATTTGCCGATAGAACTTATAATGCTGAAGGTCATTTAACGCCTCGATCAAAGCCAAATGCAATGATTCATAGAACAGAAGATGCTTTGATGCAAGTATTGAATATGATTCAACATAAAACAGTGATTTCAACAGATGGATCGCTTGTTCCATTAGAAGTTGAAACCATTTGCATACATGGAGATGGAGATCAAGCTGTTTCTTTTGCAACGAGCATTTATACTACTTTGAATGAAAATAATATTTTGATAAAACCTTTTTCATCCATCAAATGCTAAAGCAAAGTCACCAACATTCTTCTAAACAATCTGCAATTTTAGGTGCTGCATTTTTAATGGCAACTTCTGCTATTGGACCAGGCTTTCTTACGCAAACGACTGTATTTACGCAGCAGCTAGCTGCCAGCTTTGGTTTTGTTATTTTGATTTCGGTTTTGTTAGATATTGGGGCGCAGATGAATATTTGGCGAGTGATTGCAGTTACCGAAAAAAGAGCGCAATTAATTGCGAATGAACTATTACCGGGTATGGGATATTTTTTAGCTGCACTAATTGTGTTAGGCGGTTTCGCTTTCAATATTGGTAATATTGGAGGGAGTGGATTGGGGCTGCAAGTAATGACAGGCCTTGATCCTGCTTATGGGAGCATTATTAGCTGCATCATTGCATTATTTATTTTTTGGTACAAAGAAGTAGGCAAAGCCATTGATGGATTCACAAAGATTTTAGGCTTATTAATGATTGTACTCACATTATACATCGTTTTTAAAGCAGCTCCTCCTATTGGCAAGGCAATATATCGCAGTTTTATTCCAGAAGAATTTTCTGCTTTGGCCATTGTAACATTGGTTGGCGGCACTGTTGGTGGCTATATCAGTTTTGCTGGAGGGCATCGATTACTTGATGCGGGAATAAAGGGTGAAGCAGCATTAGGACAAGTAAATAAAAGCGCCATATCAGGAATTGTGATTACATCTATTATGCGCTTCTTATTATTTCTTTGTGTGTTGGGTGTAATAAATCAGGGATTGATCATAGACGCTAAAAATCCACCCGCTTCTGTGTTTCAATTAGCCGCTGGTAATTTGGGGTATCGTTTTTTTGGCATAGTCATGTGGGCTGCAGCAATTACTTCTGTTGTAGGAGCTGCTTATACATCTGTATCGTTTATCAAAACATTTCATCCTTGGTTAGAAAAAAATGAAAAATGGGTCATTAGTTTTTTTATAATTAGCAGTACACTTGCTTATCAATTCATTGGAAACCCAGTAAAAATATTGGTTACAGTAGGCGCACTTAATGGATTAATACTTCCAATAGCGTTGACTATTATTTTATTAGCTGCTACCAAGAAAAAATTAGTTCAATCTTACAAGCATCCCTTGTGGTTAAGCATGGCAGGATGGATAGTAGTTGTTGCTATGAGTTGGATGAGTGGCTTAACCTTATACAAGTGGATAGTTAATTTTTAAACCTTATCAAAGTATTGAAAAACTACTACAAAAGCTTAATTGCATTGGCTTTAGCTTCCACACTATTGCAAGGAATTTTATGAATTAACTGATCAGGATTTTCTCGCTTTTGTGATCCTGCAATATAGCCCTTGTCGTAGTACTTTAATAGGATAGCAAAACATCCTATGATATCGTCTTCAATTAAACAGTTGATAGCGGTTTTGGTTTCTAATCCGCCTAACCGTTTTTTAATTCTAATCACTGCATTTACTAAATGTTCTTTACTAAACTTTCCATAACCCTGCAGAATATATTGAAGTCTTTCATCAAATGGAATATCTAAGAACAAAACTTTCTTTGTTCGCATTTGCTTGAAAAAAACAGCGGGAATATTCACTTCTCCAATTCGTTGGCTTTCATCTTCTAGCCAAATAACTTGGTCTTTGTTTAACAAAGCTGCATTGGATAATAAAGCAGTTGCTAATAAATTTTCAAACATTTCTTGAGTAGGTTGCGGTGGTTGCCCTAAAGCACCAAATGCAGAACCTTTGTGGTGGGCCAATCCTTCTAAATCAATGATTTGCTCTCCTCTTTCTCTAAGTTCATGTAATACTTCTGTTTTGCCACTTCCAGTATATCCCCCTATAATTTGTATTGGATAGTTTTGCTCAAATTGTTTCAGAACCCAATTTCGATAAACCTTATAACCCCCTACTAAAGTATAAACTTTAAATCCATAAAGATCTAATAACCAAGCAACACCAGCACTTCTCATCCCCCCTCTCCAACAATGCACCAATACTGTTTTAGCCTCGGCTTTTTCGGTTAATTTTTCAACCGCTTCCACCATTTTAACCATCTTGACGCCAAAATATTTGAGGCCAATTTTGATCGCTTTTTGTTTACTTTCTTGCTTATATGCGGTACCCACTATTTTCCTTTCCTCATTATTAAAGAGTGGTAAACTATGGGCACCTGGTATATGTGCATGCAGATATTCACCCTCGCTTCTTACATCAAAAACAGGATGGAGTTTGCTCAGTTCAATAAATTCGTCTATCAATAATTTAGTTACTGCCACAGTACAAATGTACAATTCAAATGAGCTAACTTTTCACTATGAAACAATTATTACTGGTAAGACACGCAAAGAGTAGCTGGGCCAATACCGACCAAAATGATTTTAATAGGCCACTAAATGATCGTGGACATCAAGATGCTCCTATGATGGCCAAAAGAATTTTAGCGCGAGGTATACATATTGATTTAATCATCAGTAGTACTGCACTAAGGGCATTAACAACAGCAAAATATTTTGCTAACGAAAATGAAATTTCAACTGCCAATATTATACAACACGATTTTTTATACCACGCCCCTCCAGAAAGATTTGTAAAAGCAATCATACAAATACCAGATGAAATAAATACCGCAGCAATTTTTGCTCATAATCCTGGTATTACTGATTTTGTAAATCAACTAACTGCAACACAAATTGATGATATGCCTACTTGTGCTGTATTTGCGATTCAAATTGATACGGATAGTTGGAGGAACTGGGCATCAGCAAAAAAAACCTATTTATTTGCTGACTGGCCTAAACAGGTTTAGCTAGTTTCTTGCTGTTAACTAAATAAACGCCAGTAAAAATTAGTATGGCTGCAATTAGTTTGTACAGTGTAAAATATTCTCCTGTAAAAATCATTGCAAAGATTGCTGCAAAAACAGGTTGAGTATAAATAAACGCACCAGTTGCAGATGAACCTATAAGTTGAATACTTTGTACTGTTAGCAGGTAAGCAACAAATGTGGCGAAAATGGCAACATACCCTAATACCAGCCAATGCAAAAGATCAAATGCAATCCAATTAGTAGATAATATATAAGGAAAACCAACTGGTAAAATACCCAATGCTCCAATCGTAAAAATCCAACGCAATACTTGAATTCCAGAATACTTTGCCATTAATGGTCTTACTAGAACCAAGTAAAACGCATAAGAAATAGCATTGATTAAAACCAAAATATCGCCCAAGAGCATATTACTACCTCCACCACCCCCTGATCCATCTTTCATCAAAATTAAAATACTTGCCCCGCCAACCCCGCAAGCAAGACCAATTCCTTTTAAAAGCGTAAAGCCCTCTTTTAACAGCCAAGCGGCAATGATTGTAATAAAAATAGGTGACCCCAACGAAAGTAATGAACTATGAATCACTGTGGTGAGCGATACGCCTTTAATAAAAAACAATTGATTAATTACAATGCCCGTGAGTGCACAAATAAAAAAACGGGGGAGATCCTTGCGATCAAATTTTATTTTGCCTGGCTTGAATAAAAATAAAATCCAAAATAAAAATAAAGTAACTGCTACTCTAACAAAGTTTAATGCAAACGGATGTATAAATGCGGGTGTAATAAATTTGACTGCGGTATAACTACTACCAAATATCAAATTTGCAAAAAGAGCAGCAGCAAATGCTTTATATGATTGGTTCATTTAGGCAAATTTAGCAATAACGCTTTAAGCTGTTCTAGATCAAACTGATCAAGATTCATTTTGCTAAAAGTAAATTTCTGCGCATTTATATAAGCTTCATTTACACTAAATTCCTCCTGTGATAAACACATCAACCTTTTCGTTTTCATTAATAAAGAACTCAAATACTCTTGTTCAGTTTGTCCTGGCGTTGGAACAACAATTAATCTTTTATCAATGGAAAGCAATTCCATTAAAGAAGTATACCCACCTCTTCCAATGATGTAATCTGCCTGTTGTAAATGAAAATCTAGGTCATTGGTATCTAAATGATTAAAAACAGTTACATGCTCGGGCACTTTAATTGGTGTTGATTCTGAGGGAAGTCCACGAACCAATAAAACGGGTTTGATAAATGTGGTAAGGTCTGATAAAATTTTATTTTCAAGAATCGTTCTTTGCGGCTCAGGGCCCGATAAAATAATTCCGAAAGTATATTTAGTAGGACCTGTAACACGCGTAAATCTAGATAATAATTTCATGTAAAACACGGGCACTTGGGGCACTTTAACTGGATGAGATAATTCACCAGCTAGGCCCGGAGCTACAGCCATATCGGGCACCCAACAAGCTGTAAATTGATTAATGAAATAATAGTTTATTCGCTGAAAGATGCTTTCGACCCATCTATAGGGCGCTTTTATCAATAATTGGTGGGTAATGAAAATGGAAGGAACAGTTGGGTGATGCAATCCAAATCTATTGTCTGAAATAATCAAATCAATCTGATAATCTTCCACTACTTTTTTTAACCAAGCTTCTTCCTGCTTAATTGTTCTATAAATTCTAATCATTTGAAGCGCCAAGCTAAACAAAAGGAGTATTCTTGATTTTGCATATCGAATCCGATAACCTGTTAAGGGTAATATGGTAATATCAGGAAACTCTTTCAACAATAAAGCGGCTTGATGCCCTTCTGCGGCCAATATTACGGGTATGTTCAATTGCCTGAAAGCCTTTATTATAGGGATACAACGTGTTGCATGGCCGAGGCCCCAATCTAGCGGAGCTATTAATACTTTGCTAATGTTAAATTGATTTTTCAAAATGAAGTTTGTTGAATTATTAAAGCTATTTTGTTATTTTAGATGCATATATGAAATTGAAAATAAACCAAATTATTCTTTTAATGTTACTTATCACATTGGCATCTTCATCTTGTGGTGTTTTTCAGAAATCGAATAAATCCAAATCGTGCGGTTGCCCTAAACTTTGAATTCATTAACCATGAACAGAGATTTGCTGGTTTTAACTAAACAAGAATACTTAACAGAAGAGCAAGCGGCTTCCGTAGTTGCTGGTTTAAATAAAATTCTTGGCCCAGTAGAAAATTGGGTAAGCTTTTGTGTTGCAAATGAAATTATTGATATCAATAAGCACAAAATAATTACCAAAACCCACTTGGTAAAGCAAATATTGCAAGACAAGCCCAACAAGGCATTCATCTTTATCTGCAATAAAAACTAAATTGAGGCTGCCCTCAATATGAATTATTATTCCCCAAAATTAAATTTTAAGCAAGTTTACTCAATGCGTTTTCCAATTGTTGCAACATAGTTGGAATATCCCCTTTCTTACAGGTCCCTACACTTAATCTATACCAACTACTATCAGATCCAGCTCCAAAAGCAGAGAACGGCACTATTGCTATTTTTGCCTCACTTAATATATAATTTGTTACATCTGCCTGTGTTGATAATTCTTGCCCTTCGGCGGTTTTGCTCCCCCTTAAATTCATTTGAATAGTCAAATAAATAGCAGCTTGTGGGGCTATTGCGTCTACTTTGTATCCTTTTTGTTTTAACGTATTAATACCATCATAAATACTACGTAAGCGAAATTCTACTTCCGATTTAAAATGCGTAAGGTATTTACCAATCGCTTCTTTCATAGGTAAGTAATTTGCAACAGCGTGTTGCTCTGCCATTGGGGCCCATGCACCCAAATGACTTAAAATCGCTTTCATTTTTGCAATCACATGTTCAGGACCCAGTGCCCAACCTACTCTAACCCCTGTTGCTGAAAACACTTTTGAAATACCATCAATAAAAATGGTGTAGGGTTTCATTGCAGGATTCAATGCCAATGGATTGTAATGAACAGTGTCACCAAATGTGAGTGTCCAATACATTTGATCAAACATTAAATACAATTTCTTTTGATCAGCTGTTCTTGTTGCGTTTTCAGCAACGATTAAATCACAAATTTCAGCTAGCGCATTTTTGCTAAGTGTAGTACCAGTAGGATTTTGCGGTGTACATAAACAGATTAAAGTGGCTCCCTTAATATGTGGCTGAATAGCTTCTACTGTTGGCATGAAATCGTTTTCAGGCAAACATGGCACTTCGCAATGTGCTCCATCAGTTAAATGAACATAGTGGTTATTATTCCAAGAAGGTACCCCATAAATTACCTTATCCCCTTTATCTACAATCACTTTGAACAATGCATAAATCAATGGACGGCCACCTGATGCAACTTGAATTTCGGCTGGCGTAAAACTTAGCCCTTCCCATTCTTGAATGAATCCACTAATGGCTTTACGCAAATCTAAAATGCCTTCTGCCGCAGGGTAGCTGGTCTTTTTTTGTTGATAAGCTTCAATAATAAGCTGTTCCAATTCAGCAGGAATAGGGAATTCACTCGGATTAAAATCTCCAATGGTATAATTATAAATCGTCTCTCCGTTTCTAATTCTCTCGTTGATGGCATTACCCAACTTTACAATTTCACTTCCTATTAAGGTTTCCGCTAAATGACTCAACTTACTCATAAAAAAATTTCATGCAAGTTAAGCAATTGCATTTATTTATGACCGACCATACTATTTTAACAGGTTGCTTTAAACCAAAAGCAGTTAACTTTAATAAAATTTAAAATATATGGGAAAGGCAAAATCAACCAGAAAAAATACTAAGAAAGCTACACCTGCATCAGGCATGATTGCTAAAGCTACTGGACCATCTGGGATGGTAAATAAAGCACCGGGGGCTATGAATAACAAAAATTTCTCTTCTGCAAAAAAGGGTGGCGGTTTTTCGGTAACTCCTAGAAAAGCATCATAAGGATTATTGGTATTGTATGTTGAATAAATTGACTTTTTTAGTTGCGATATGCTTAATCGTATTAGCTAACACTCCAGTTTTTGCTCAGAGTGAAAATGATTCTATTTCTATTAATTTATCAAAACCGGTTTATGTACAGGGTGATTCATTAGAGCTTCGAATATTTTATCCAAATTATATCAGCAAGAAATTAAAATCGGCTACGGCGCATATTTGGATAGACCATTTAGGTACTAAGCAGCGATGGAAGTTTCGTTACCCCATGATTGAAGGAGAAGTGAATGCTGCATTAAAAATAAGCGAACAAATTCCGAGTGGTAATTACGCTATTAGTTGTTTAATTCAATCTGGCTTTTACAGAATGCAGGGTCAGGTGATTGAGCGAGAAAAACAAGATACCTTCATCAACTATATGATGCGGACAAGTACCAAGCAAATGATGGTAGACCGGGTAAAAGTAGACGCAAAAGGCTTTTTCACTATGAAGCCTATGTTGTTTCAAGACACGGCATCGTTTTATTTTTCTCCTGTAAAAAAACCTAAGAAAAATTATTTAGCCATTCTATTAAAAACACCAGTTGATTCAGCTTTTGAGCCTGCAGCAATGCAAACTTCCTTTTTTAATATTGGCAAACCTGGTGAATTCATTGATAAAAAAATGGATTATAGCCTCTCTTTAGATGATCCAGAATTGGGTGGCGACCTTCCCAATGTAACGGTTTATACTAAAGCAAAATCAAAAATGCAACAGTACGAAGAGTCTTATACTAGTGGATTATTCAAAAATGATAACGCGTATGTATTTGATGGATTAGAGAACGATGAGTTGGCTCAATCTCAATCTTTGGCTTGGTTTTTACAACAAAAAGTACCTGGATTAAATGTGGCTATTGACTCTGCTAACAATGAAGTTTTTAAATGGAGAGAAGAGCTCTGTACCATTTTTATTGATGAATTTGAAGTGATGCCAGGAGAACAAATGATGGTGTTCCCTAGAGATATTGCCATGATTAAAGTATTCAGACCTCCTTTTCAATATAGCTCTACCACAGGGTTTGGGGGTGCAATTGCCATCTACACTAAAAAAGGAAAATATATAGATAACAATGGCGCAAAATTTTCATTCATCTTAAGAGGTTACACCGCTTTCGATAGTGTATGGAAATAAATCATTTGCCAATTACTTTTTCAGAGAAAAAATTCTGGACAAGTTAAATCCAAATTGGAATTCTCCTTTAGACCAACGATTGGTGGTTTCTGTAATAAAAGAGCGTTCATTCATTCCCGTAGAGTTAGAAAAATGCAATTGAAATACATGGCCACCTGTTTCAATATCCACCCCAATGGATAGTGGGTTAGTGCCTACAGACATGGGCAATCCGTTGGCAACCAAAGAATAGTCTACCACAAAAGCTACTCGCTTCGATATTTTATGCCTTGCACCAATACCCAAAGCATAAATGGTTTTTTTGTCTCCAGGTTCAATCATATTTCTATATACCAACGTGGGGCTCAATTGCAATGAAAAAGCTTCACTAAATTTTCTTCCGATAATTAATTGTGCATAATAACCCGTTCTATCATTAAATGTCAAAGGCTTTAACGGGTCTGGGCTTTTATAAGTAAAAATAGAAGTTCCTACAACCCCCACAAGTGATACAGGAGTTCCTGCTTGTTCTTGCTGAATCAATCTGTATTTTATAAACGCATCGTATTCTTTTTTGAAACTGGTTCTACCGAAGCCGATGGTTAAATTGTTCGATAACCCAAAATCAAAACCCATACGCATACTTGCTTGGTCTAATCCAAACAAATCACCTATTCCTTGTTTTACCGGTCCAAATCTGTGCAAGATTCTGAAGTCTAACATGCCCGCCCCCAACATTTCCATAGAGTGGCCATTAATGACTCTGGAAGATTTAAATGCACCAGTTACTTTGTTGTTTCCTTTTTGTTCATTTTCTAAATCCTTCAATAAATTATCCTGCGCAAAAACAGGATAACTGAATAGGCTAATGAAGCATAGTATGGTGAATTTATTCAGAATCATAAATTAGGTTTTTGAATTTGATAGATTGCTTTGACATTAATGCTGATTTTTTTGGCAATTTTATCTTTGACCAATTTGGGTATTTCAATCGCATAATCTTCTAAGGCTATATCAAAAATAGACTCGCCTGTTACTTTACCCTCTTTAACATGAAGCTGAGCCTGGGTAGTCATTTCCTTTGATTGCCCATGTAATAGCATGGTACCTTTTATCGTGAAATTATAATCGGCATTTTTAGTTAAATCAATTACTGGAATAGATTGAATTTTCCCCTTGAATTGAGCACGAGGATACTTATTGCTTTCTACATAGTTTTCATTAAAATGCTCTTGCATTAAAGCATTGGGGAAAATAAATCCTTTAAGCAATACACTAAATTCAATATTGCCCGATGCTAAATCAATTACCGAAAGGCCTTGATTATTTACCGCTTCAATATCTTCTAAAGGCATTTTAGAAGAAAATTTCACTGAAGCATTTCTACAGAGTAGTCTCTCCTGGGCTTGGCAATTTAAGGCCAAAAGTAGCATGAATGCTAAGCAGATTTTATTCATGCAATTAGTTATTAAGCGCCCCTGAAGCTACCCAACATGAAATGGCATTCTTTTGAGCGGTAGTTAAAGAGCCATTTTTAGGCATGGTACCAGATTCAACTGAACTTCGAATTTGAGCAGCAGCAGCTTTAATTTGGGTATAATTGGTTAAAGGGCCAGGTCCACTTGTACTACCTGCATTATGGCAACCTACTGCACCGCAACTATTTTGAATAATCGGGAATACTACGGCTGTAAACCTACTATCAATGGTAGTACAATTCAAAGTAGTTCCTCCTGTGCCAGGGGCTGGAGTAGTTGTTGAATCTGACTTAGAACACGCAATGGCAATAAAGGCAACCATCATAGATAAGGTAAGTAACTTTTTCATGTGGAGTAGTTTTGGTTGAAATTTGTTTGTTGTTTAAACACAGAGTCTGTACCTATCTGAAACGTTGCCTGATATGTTAAAATTGTTAAACAGGTATAAATATAACAAACCCCCACTCCTAATTAAAGCAGTGGGGGTTTTATTTTATTCTATACTTAGTTCAAAGAATGATTTACTCCAAAGTCTTATAATCCTTAAAGAACTTTAGTGGCGCAGCTTCTGCTAATGCGCGATACTGCTTCCAGCTGCCTTCGAATAAAGCATTGGCTTTTGCTATTACGCCATTTACCGCTTCTTCTGCATAGCCCATCAAACGATTTTCTTGCTCACCTGGTATAGCGGTTTTACCCATCACCAATTGTCTTGCTTCGCCTAACAAACCATTCACGGTTTCTTGTGGAATATTGCCATAGCCTTGTTTCAATTGAGGTTTGCCATTCAGCATTTCTCTGATTTCTTTTAATGCATCTGCAACAGGTTTAGCTGCTTTACGAATGGTATCTGCCGCTTTGCGATCCATATTGGCATAGCCTGCTTCTACTTTTTTCATGATCTCGTCTACTTCAGTTAAACGATCGTTCAAAGCAGTCAACTTATTGATTGATTTTTCCATTCTAGCATTGGCTTCACGAATGGCTTTTCTAACAGCCAATGGTGTTGGTGCATTAGGATCATCATTCACTACTACCATGGTACTATCTTTTAAATCTCTACCTAAAGTCATTACCACTTTATAGGTTCCTGGATCAACTGGCAAACCACCTGGCTCAGTAGCTCCACCACCACCTGCTCCACCAAAACGACCACCACCGCCGCCTCTTCCACCGCCACCTGCTTGGCGAATACCGCGACCTTCCATTCCCCAATAATATTTATTGAAGCCAGAATCTGCGCGGGTTCTAAGGTTTCTTACATTCACACCATTGGCATCATAAATGGCAATTTGTAATGTATCGGAGATTCTATTCTTACCTGTATCTGCTGCTGTTTTATTTACAAAGAAAGTTAATGGTGCACCTGTTCTTTTATTTTCCCCTTCATAAGTACCATAAGTACTGTATTCAATACCAGATGCATTTTTCATTTTAGCTTGATAAGCCTGAGGTACATCAAATGCAGTTAATTTCTTAGCAAAAACTTGTCCCTTATTTGCCGCCAATTTGCGAAGAGGACGAATATCATCGAGTATCCATAATGCACGGCCAAAAGTTGCAATGACTAAATCAGCTTCTCTTTCTTGAATGGCCATATCATAAGTAGATACAGATGGATACCCATTTTTAAATTGTTGAAAATTCATACCATTATCCAAACTGATAAACAATCCTTGCTCTGTTCCAACAAAAATCAAATTAGGTTCAACTGGATCTTGAATAACACATATTGCATAACCCACTACTTTTTTCTCATCAACCATGCGAGTCCAAGTTTTTCCATAGTCTGATGTTCTATAAACAAATGGACGCATTTCACCTCTTCTATAATCGTTCACTACTACAAAAGCTTCTCCACCATTGTGCTTAGATGCTTTGATTTGTGGAACCCAAGCTCCCAAAGGCATTCCTGGTAATTTGCCTCTAAAGTTGGTCCAAGTTTTTCCGCCATCTCTGGTTAACTGCACATTGCCATCATCGGTTCCCACCCAAATAACGCCTTGCTCTTTTGGAGAAGGTTCAATGGTTAAAATGGTACAATGGTTTTCTGCACC
>JBMLPQ010000173.1:0-8825 GCA_049242025.1 Sediminibacterium sp. | reverse complement strand
TTATGGCTTTTGACATTGACATGATAAAGAAAGTGTATGCAGAAATGCCTGCCAAAGTAGATAATGCTAGAAAAGCATTGGGTAGACCACTTTCTTTATCTGAAAAAATCCTTTTTGCACATTTACATGCTGACCAAGCGCTTGCCAATTTTGAAAGGGGCAATAGCTATGTAGATTTTGCTCCAGACCGTGTTGCTATGCAAGACGCAACTGCTCAAATGGCATTGCTTCAGTTTATGCAAGCAGGACGTCCTAAAGCTGCAGTGCCATCAACTGTTCATTGCGACCACTTGATTACTGCCAAAAATGAAGCTAAAAAAGACTTAGAAGTAGCGAATGCAGAAAGTAAAGAAGTGTACGATTTCTTAGCTTCTGTTTCAAACAAATATGGAATTGGATTCTGGAAGCCTGGTGCAGGTATTATTCACCAAGTAGTTCTAGAAAATTATGCTTTCCCAGGTGGTATGATGATTGGAACTGATTCTCATACCGTGAATGCTGGTGGATTAGGCATGATTGCTGTAGGTGTTGGTGGTGCAGATGCTTGTGATGTTATGGCAGGATTACCTTGGGAACTAAAATGGCCTAAATTAATTGGCGTTAAGTTAACCGGTAAATTAAGCGGTTGGACTGCTCCAAAAGACGTGATTTTAAAAGTAGCTGGAATCTTAACGGTTAAAGGTGGCACTGGTGCAATTGTAGAATATTTTGGAGAAGGTGCAGTAGCAATGAGCTGTACAGGTAAAGGCACTATCTGTAATATGGGTGCTGAAATTGGTGCAACCACTTCAACATTTGGATACGACGATAGCATGAGCCGTTATTTGAAAGCTACTGGAAGAGAAGAAGTAGCCAATCTTGCTGACGGAATCCGTGCATACTTAAATGCAGACGAGGAAGTATATCAGTCTCCTGAAAAATACTTTGATCAAATCATTGAAATCAATTTAAGTGAATTAGAGCCACACTTAAACGGGCCATTCACACCAGATTTAGCTACGCCTATTTCAAAAATGAAAGAAGCTGCTGCTGCAAATGGTTGGCCAACAAAAGTAGAAGTAGGTTTAATTGGCAGCTGTACCAATAGCTCTTATGAAGACATCAGCAGAGCGGTAAGTTTAGCGCGTCAAGCTGCTGAGAAAGGATTAAAGCCAAAAGCAGAATATACCATTACCCCAGGTAGTGAACAAGTTCGTTTTACCATTGAGCGTGATGGATTCTTAGATGTTTTTGATAAAATAGGTGCTACTGTATTTGCAAATGCGTGTGGGCCTTGTATTGGTATGTGGGATAGAGTAGGAGCTGAAAAACAAGAGCGCAACACCATTGTACATAGCTTCAATAGAAACTTTGCTAAACGTGCTGATGGAAATCCGAATACCTTGGCATTTGTGGCAAGCCCTGAGCTAGTTACTGCGCTGGCTATTGCAGGTGATCTTACTTTCAACCCTTTAACTGATACCCTTACTAACGAAAATGGTGAGCAGGTAAAATTAGACGAGCCAACTGGTATGGAATTACCTCCAAGAGGTTTTGCAGTTGAAGATGCAGGATATCAAGCACCAGCTGAAGACGGCAGTAAAGTAAACGTACAAGTAGAACCTACAAGTAAGCGTTTACAATTACTAGATCCATTTGCGGCTTGGGAAGGCACTGACTTAAAGGGATTAAAACTGTTGATTAAAGCAAAGGGCAAGTGTACCACAGACCATATTTCTATGGCAGGTCCTTGGTTGAAATTCCGTGGTCACTTAGATAATATTTCTAACAATATGTTGATTGGTGCGGTTAACTTTTTTAATGAAAAAACCGACAATGTAAAAAATCAATTAACTGGTGAATATGGTGCTGTTCCTGCAACACAACGCGCTTACAAAGCGGCAGGTATTGGATCAATTGTAGTGGGTGATGAAAACTATGGCGAAGGTAGTTCTAGAGAGCACGCTGCAATGGAACCTCGTCATTTAGGTGTTCGTGCTATTTTGGTGAAGTCATTTGCACGTATTCACGAAACCAACTTGAAGAAGCAAGGAATGTTGGCATTAACTTTTAATGACAAATCGGACTACGATAAAATTCAAGAAGATGATGTAATCAATATTGAAGGCTTAACTTCATTTGCTCCTGAAACACCTTTAACCATTGTTTTACAGCATAAAGATGGTTCTGAAGACAAAATTGTAGTGAATCATACTTACAATGCTCAGCAAATCGAATGGTTTAAAGCTGGTGGCGCATTGAATATTATTCGCAAGCAAGTTGCAGGATAATTAATGCAATATTTGAAACACTAATTTCATATCAAGTCCTGCTGGATAAAACCAGCAGGACTTTTATTTTTTGAAGCCATAATTCATTTGTTCTGACAAGGTCACTCATCATATTGTACTTAATCATTTTTGGTTCCTATATTCTTTGGACTAGGAAACCCGACTATTTTGATGGAGAAAAATATCCTGCTACGATTCAATTGGTTAAAGACAGCGCAAGCCAAAAAATAATACCCAAAGCATTTTATTCGATTGGTATAAATCAATATGCTATTGAAGTGGCATATCCATTATTGACATACCAATCAAATGAAAAAGTAACAGTCATTTTTGAAACAGAACACCCTTCAAAAGCAAGTGTTTACCGATTTTGGGGCTATTGGTTACACTGGGAAGAACTAATAGGATCTATAGTTGCTGCATTTGTATTATTTCAAATTGCAGTTTCGATTACCAATAATCCTACTGAAGCCGCAATGAAAGAACAAATGGATTATAACCCAGAAAAGAAAACCAAGTACGATTAAAGGGATTCAATAACTTAGCTCTTTATTATTTGTATATGAAAAAAAATATCCTCATTGCATTAAGTTTAATTACAATAGGATTAGCTTGTAATAATAACCCTTATAAGGCCACTAATAAAGTTTATAAAAAACAAGTAAAGAATTATTTAGCCACCATAGGATCAATCCCAGAGCAATCGATCGTAAACGATACTATACCTCCATCACCTTATTGGGTCGGCACAACTAATTTTGGAATTCGTAAGCCCAGCTATGTAATCATACATCATACAGCTCAACACTCTACAGATCAAACCTTAAAAACATTTACACTACCTAGAACAGCAGTTAGTGCGCATTATGTAATTGGAAGTGATGGCAAAGTATTTCAAATGTTAAACGATTATTTTAGAGGTCAACATGCAGGAGTAAGCAGATGGGGAAATCAATTAGACATGAATTCTGCATCCATTGGCATTGAACTCGACAATAATGGATTTGAATATTTTGAACAAGCTCAAATCAATAGTTTATTGGTAGTACTTGGCAGACTAAAAAAAGCATACAATATTCCTACAGCTAATTTTATTGGACATGGTGATATTGCTCCCACAAGAAAAAATGATCCCAACTGGAGATTTCCTTGGAAACAATTAGCAGAAAAAGGATTTGGATTATGGTATGATGAAGTACGAGATACTGTTCCCATGCAATTTAACCATATAACGGGCTTAAGAATTATAGGCTACGATATAAAAGACACCACAGCTGCAATTGTAGCATTTAAAAGACATTTTTTACAAGACACAACCAAAGGGATGACTCCTTATGGTAAAGAGATTTTGTTCAACCTTCAAAAGAAATATTTCTAATGGAGTAAACCAAAGAATATGATAAGGATATATCTGCTATTTGCACTGTTGATTTCGCATTTAGCAAATACTGAGGCAAGAGCACAGTTATTACCTAATATTGAAATAATCAATGCTTTAAAAGAGAGTGACCGCCATATTGAGAAAGGCAAATCACACGATGCATTGGTAAAACTTCATCAAGTATTACAAACTAAAGAATTCGTAGTAGATCAAAGCATTCTATCGCACTTATACAATAATTTGGCAATCGTACTTGCACGCTATAACAATTTTACTGCGGCTATGGCATGCTTTTATAAAGCAGGATCCATTGAAAATAAGTTTAATGCTACCAAAAGAGGTAAGCGATACCTATCCTTTTTTAGCACCAATACCAATTATGAAAATAAAATCAAAGAAGATATCGTAAATGACGAGATATTAGAGTTGATGGTACAAGACCAAATTAATCAAAAAGATCTTGAGAGAACTGAGGAATTTGAATCGGAAAGAATTCAACCAGAAACAATTGTAGAAGCTTTTTTAGACCATAAAGAAGCAACCCATTATGCATTAGCTATTTTAATTAAGCAACCGATTCCAGGGCAAAAAAATACGAATACAGGATTGGGCGAAGTAGGACATTCCTTTCTTTCATTAATTAAATACAATAAAGACCAATCGGCCGTATGCAAGTCTTTTGGATTTTATCCTGAAGAAGGGCAATTGATTCCTGTAAATCCAATCTTACCAACCGCGCTCTCTGTAATTAAAGATGATGCTTATCATAATTGGGATCAATTGTTGGGCAAGTTTGTTACCAAAAAACAATTTGAAACCATACTAGAATACATTGATCACAATATTTCGAATCAATATCATTTAAGCCACTATAATTGCTCAGATTTTGCATTAAAAATTGGTGAAATTGGCAATATTAAGATTGACAATACGGTAGGTAAGTGGCCTCTAGGTAAGGGAGATAATCCTGGCTATATTGGCCAAAGCATATTAGGGGGGAATTACGTAAATCTTGATACAAAAACCAAAGAAGGCCTTTTTACCTGTTCTAATAATTTGTTTACAAAAACAAAGAAGTAACGTTTTTTTTGCACAACATCGCTCACCCTAACACTTGTTAGCTTATTTTTGCAACATAAAAATTTATAATCATGCATTTCCAGTTGAGTGAAGAACATTTGATGATACAGAAAGCGGCAAGAGATTTTGCCCAAAATGAGTGTAAACCAGGTGTTATTGAAAGAGATGAGCACCAAAAATATCCATATGATCAGGTGATGAAATTGGCCGAATTAGGTTTTATGGGTATGATGGTTAGTCCAGAATACGGCGGTGCAGGAATGGATACACTCAGTTATGTATTAGCAATGGAAGAAATTAGCAAGGTAGATGCAAGTACGAGTGTAAGTATGAGCGTAAATAATAGCCTAGTTTGTTGGGGATTAGAAACTTTTGGCAATGAAGATCAAAAGAAAAAATACTTGACTCCATTAGCGCAAGGTAGAAAAGACAATGAATTATATATTGGTGCATTTTTATTGAGTGAACCAGAAGCGGGTAGTGATGCTACCAGTCAACAAACAACTGCTGAAGATAAAGGAGATTATTATTTACTAAACGGAACCAAGAATTGGATTACCAATGGTTCTTCTGCCTCTGTATACTTAGTAATTGCCCAAACTGATCCTGCAAAAGGAAGCAAAGGGATCAACGCATTTATCGTTGAAAAAAACTGGGCAGGCGTTACCGTTGCTGCAAAAGAAAATAAATTAGGTATCAGAGGTAGCGATACCCATACCATTTTATTTAATGACGTAAAAGTTCCAAAGGAAAATAGAATTGGAGAAGACGGCTTCGGTTTCAAATTTGCAATGAAAACTTTGGCCGGTGGAAGAATAGGTATTGCCTCTCAAGCTTTGGGAATTGCCAGTGGAGCTTATGAGCTAGCATTGGCTTATAGTAAGCAAAGAAAGGCTTTTGGAAAAGAAATCATGCACCACCAAGCTATTCAATTTAAGTTGGCTGATATGGCTACCAAAATTGAAGCTGCGCGCTTACTTTGTTTAAAAGCTGCATGGGAAAAAGACAATGGGTTAGATTATACCTTAAGCTCTTCAATGGCAAAAGTTTTTGCAAGCGAAGCTGCTATGTGGATATCTACAGAAGCTGTTCAAATTCATGGTGGATATGGATTTGTGAAAGAATATCATGTGGAGCGTTTGATGCGCGATGCAAAAATCACTCAGATTTATGAGGGCACTAGTGAAGTTCAGCGAATAGTGATTAGTAGAAGTATTTTAAAATAAGCTGAATGAAATTAAAAGTATTGCTCTTATTTCTGTTTTTGTTTTACATGAATAAGAGCAATGCTTATGATACTACAATTATAACTCAATTGCTACATCGCATTGAGCAGCTTCAAGTAAAAGAAGACGGGGTTTTTCCTAAAGGCGTATTTCCTTCATATCGCACTTATGCACTGAATAAAGACCGTCAAAAAGCAGATATTAACCCTTTTTTTACAGGTCTAATTGTTTTTACCTTAAATAGGATTAAAGACAAACTAACCCCTTACCAACAAAAATTGGTTGAACATATATCTTTAAATGCAAAGCCTTCATTTGCAAAGTTCAAAAATCCGAAGGGGAGAGATACCTATAATTTTTGGCCAACCGATACAGCTGTTTTATTCCCCAATGCAGGTTGGATAAATATTTTTAATAAAAGTCAATCATTACCTGATGATATGGATGATACTGTGATTACGTTAATGGCTATAAATGCAGACACCACGATTGCAAAAAAAATCCATTTGATAATGCAAGATTATATCAATGGAAGTAAAGGGAAAATTAACAATACACTAAATTCATTAAAAGAATTTCCAGCTTATTCCGTATGGTTTGGTCAAAAATTTCCTGTAGATTTTGATATTTCAGTACTGAGCAATGTGTTGTATTTTACACAACATTATAATTTACCATTTACTAAAGCTGATTCTTCAAGCTTGAATCTCATTATTAATGTATTAAAAGATGACAAACATCTAACCGCAGCCAATATAGTATCGCCACATTATGCCAGCCCGGAAATCATTTTATATCATTTATCGCGACTAATGTCATTAAAGCCTATTCAAGCTCTTGAAAATTTTAAACCTAAACTCATTGAGCAAACGTTGGCACTACAAAAAAAAACTTCAACATTTTTGAATCAAGTACTTTTATCATCGGCACTTTTAAATTGGGGCGTCAAGCAAAATTTAATAACGATTCAATCTAGACAAAATTTGTTTGAATTAATAGATGATGAAGATTTTTCTTTTTTTATTGCAAATATGGCATCAATGCTGCCATTGAAACTAAAAAAAATAGTCTCTGCAACTAGTATTAGTAAATTCAAATATTATTGTCCAGCTTTTAATAATGTTTTAGTTTTAGAAAATATATTACTAAATGATGATCTGTCACTTAAGTAAGATTAGTGGAATAATTACATAATAAATGAAAAAGAAAATTTTATTTGTATTATTATCAATTTTTTTTTATCAAAACTGCAAAGCTTTTGATACCACTTTGACAACTCAAATTCTCAATCAAATTCATGCACTACAAGTTAAAGAATCGGGAGTTTTCCCAAAGGGAATGTTTCCTTCCTACCGTCTCTATGCGCTAAATCAAGATCGATTTAAAGCTGATATCAATCCTTTCTATACTGGATTAATTTTATTTACACTAAATAAAATTAAAAACAAATTGACGCCTTATCAACAACTAATTGTTGATAGTATTGCTATTAAAGCAACTGCTAGTTTTAATAAATTTAAAAATGCAAAGGGAAGAAATACATTTAACTTTTGGCCTACAGATACAGTTAAAATATTTCCAAATTCAGGATTACTCAACTATTTTGATAAGATAAATAGTATGCCAGACGACATGGACGATACGGTTATTTTATTAATGGCTATGAATACTGATAAATCAATCGCACAACAAGTGCATATTTTAATGCAAGATTTTATTAATGGCAGAAATGGTAAAATCAAAAATACACTTCACTCAAATCGCGAATTACCAGCATACTCAGTTTGGTTTGGCCAAAAAATGCCAATTGATTTTGATGTATCAGTTTTAAGTAATGTATTGTATTTTGTACAATACTATAATTTGCCATTTACAAAAGCAGATTCAGCAAGTTTAGATGTTATTATAAATGTAATAAAGGAGAAAAAGCATTTAACCGCGGCTAGCTATGTATCACCACATTATGCTACTTCAGAAATCATATTATACCATTTATCTAGGTTAATGTCTTTAAAACCAATAAGCGAACTCGAAATATTAAAACCAATTTTAATTGAACAAACTAGAGCATTGCAATTAAAATCTCAATCATTTATAAATCAAGTGCTTTTGTCATCTTCACTTTTAAATTGGGGGGTTCAACCTACCTCTTTTACATACAACAATGTAGAGGATCTAAATAATTTTATTCAAGATGATCCTTTTACAATGTTTACTGCAAATATTTTTTCAATGTACCCAGATCAAATAAAAAAAATTGGAACTTCATTAAAATTAGGTCTTTTCAATTATTATAGTCCTGCATATAACTATACGCTTGTATTAGAGAATATAATACTTAATCATCATCAAGCTCAATAATTAAATTAACGTATGCCTGTAAATACCATCGCTTATCAGAATATTATCACAGAATTAGCTGGTTCAAATACCAGTTTGGTAGCTGTCAGCAAAACCAAGCCCAATGAAGACTTAATGGAATTATACCAACTAGGGCAAAGAGATTTTGGCGAAAATTATGTGCAGGAATTGGTAGACAAAGCAGCGGCATTACCTAAAGATATTCGTTGGCATTTTATAGGTCATTTACAGAGTAATAAAGTGAAATATATTGCCCCATTTGTGCATTTAATCCATGGTGTTGACAGCTTAAAACTGTTACAAGAAATCAACAAACAAGCCATCAAAAACAATCGCACCATTCATTGCTTGTTACAAATGCATATTGCTGAGGAAGAAACCAAATTTGGATTAGACGAAACAGAGTTAGAGCAGATCATCACTCAAGCAGACCAATTTGCCAATATAAAGATTTGTGGTTTAATGGGCATGGCTTCATTCAGCAACGATCAACATAAAGTACGCAAT